>WYBK01000350.1 GCA_011525905.1 Acidobacteriota bacterium | reverse complement strand
GCTCGTTCTGCTCCTTGCGTGCGGTCCGCCAACGCTCGATCTCCCGCTGCCGTGACAGCTCAGGGTTCTCACGCCAGCGACCGGCGAACGTGGGTGGGAGACTGCCGGTCGGGGAGCCGGCATCGAATAGCTCTGCGACCAATGAAGCTGCGCTCGCGAGCGGGTCAGAGTCCTCCATGGCTTGGACGCGACAGTACTGTTGAAGCGCCCAAAGAGCCCTGTCCGATCCTACGGCGGAGCCAGCAGTTCTATGAGTGAAGAAAAAGAGCGCGATTGCAGCCAGCAGCGCGACGTTCAAGATCGAGTCTGAGCGAGGTGAGGATGCCCCGGTGCCGCCCCTCTGCTTCGCGATGGCAACCATCAAGAGCAATAGGGCGACTGCTCCCAGCAGCATGAGATCGCTCCGGGGTTGCATAGCGCCCAGGCCAGGGAGAACGGAACTCGGACCTCCGAGGCTCATCGAGCCGAGAAGCACGTAACCTGCGAAGCAGGCGCTGACATCCACATACAAGGTGCTAGCTGCGGCCGAGAGTGGCGCATTCGAAGTGCTAAGCGCTCTGGCAGCTGCACAGATTACGCCCAGTACCACGACTGCGACTAGGGGCTGCGCTCCTTCTAGAATCGTGACCTCGTTCATCTCATTCTCCTCTTGCTGGGCTAATACTCTGGCCTCACTCTTGAGGCGCGAAGGCCGACCTCCCGACCAGTGAGAGTTCGTCCCGCCTAGGCCTCACGCCCGCTTCTTGATACTCCCAGACGGGACTTTCCAGGCCGTTCCCGTCACGTTCTGAAATGTCTGCGCCTGCGGCACCGGGTAGCGCCGCATCGCCGCTCACCGCACCCGCTTCCTTCGATTCCGGATGTAGTCCGCAAACACGAATTCGCCGAGGTGGTCGGGGCTGGCGAAGTAGGCGCGGCCGCGGTTGACTTTGGTGAGGCGTTCGACGAATTCCTGGAGCCAGGGGTCGGTGGCGATCATGAAGGTGGTGACCACGATCCGCTCTCTTCGGCAGAGGTCGGCTTCTTCTAGCGTGCGGTTGACGATCTTGAGGTCGAGGCCCATCGGGTTCTTGTAGATCCTGCCGCCCTCGGTGATCGCGCTCGGCTTGCCGTCGGTGATCAGGAAGATCTGCTTGTTCGGCTGCTTCTGGCGGGCGAGGAGGCCGCGGGCGAGCTGGAGCGCCTCGCGGGTGTTGGTGTGGTAGGGGCCGGCCTGGACGTAGGGGATCTCGCCGAGCGCGATCCGCTCCGCCCGGTCGCCGAAGAGGATCACCGAGAGGTGGTCCTTCGGGTACTTCGTCGTGATCAGCTCGGTCAACGCCAGCGCCACCGTCTTCGCCGGCGTGATCCGGTCCTCGCCGTAGAGGATCATCGAGTGGCTGACGTCGATCGCGACCACCGTCGCGCAGGAGGTCAGCGGCTCGGTCTCCTGGACCTCGAGGTCCTCCTCCGCGAGCGCCAGCTCGCCCTGCGTGCGTTTGAGCGCGTTGTGCAGCGAGCGCACCGTGTCGATCCGGTGCGGCTCGTCGCCGAAGGCGTAGGGGCGGGTCTCCGGCAGCGGCTCGAACCCCTCGCCGGTGGCGCGGATCGGGTGGTAGCCGGGCCCGCCCTTCTTGAGCGACGAGAAGATCTCCTCGAAGGCGCTGCGCCGCACGCGCCGCTCGCCCCCCGAAGAGAGAACCAAGTCGCCGTTCTCGTCCCGCTCGAGCAGGCGCTGCTCCTCGAGCTGCTGGAAGAAGGCCTCGAGGTCGATCGAGGGGTCGAGGTAGCCCTGTTCCTGCAGATAGCGCAGCCACTCCATCGCCTGCTCCGGGTCGCCGCCGGCCGAGAGCAGGAGCTGGTTGAAGATGCGCGACAGATCGAGCTCGGCGAGCAGCCGCCGGAGCAGGTCGGGGTCGAGGTGGAGGTAGCGGTGGCGCATCCCGTTCGACTCTACGCGAACGTCGTGGTGGCGGCCCGAATTCCGGGGTGGAGGGGAGGGTGGGGACGGGAGATCCCCGGCTGGAGACGCGCGCTGGACATACTCTGGAATCCAGAGTACTCTAGTATCATCGATCTGAGGAGGCCCCCTTGAACAGCGATCGCGCCCACGCCGCCGGAGAAGACCTCGAGTACGTCCGCAAGGCCCTCGCCCGCGAGGCGCGCGCGCCCTTTCCGCGCCCGATCGCGCTGCTCTGGGCGGCGATCGCTCTCGTCGGCTTTCCGCTCTTCGACGTCGCGCCCTCGGCCGTGCCGGTCTACTGGACCTTCGCCGGGCCGCTCGGCTTCGCGCTCTCGCTCTGGCTCGGCCGGCGCGCCGCGCGCGCCGCCGGGCTCGAGGACCGCGCCGAGGCGGCGCGCTGGAGCCGGCACTGGCTGGGGCTGCTGATCGCCATCGCGCTGGTCGTCGTCGCCTCGATCGCCGGCAAGCTCGGCTGGCAGACGACCGGCTCGACCATCCTGCTGCTGCTCGCGGCCTTCTACTTCACGGCGGGCATCCACCTCCACCGGGGCCTGCTGCCGGCCGCCGCGCTGCTCGGCGCCGGCTACCTCGTCGTCCTCTTCCTCGACGGGCGGACCTGGACCTGGCTCGGCGTGGCCGTCGCGGCCGCGCTCGGCGCGACGGCGTGGCTGGGCGGCGGAGAACGCCGTGCCTGACCGCTCCGAGGGGGGCGCGCTCGCCGCGCTGCCCGAGCTCGACCGGCTGCTCGAGCACCGGGTGCGGCTGGCGATCGCGGCGCTGCTCGCGCGGCGCGACGCGCTCTCCTTCTCCCGGTTGAAGGAGCTGCTCGAGGAGACCGACGGCAGCCTCGGCGCGCACCTGCGGCGGCTCGAAGAGGCCGGCTACGTCGGGGTCGAGAAGGAGTTCGTCGCGCGCAAGCCGGTGACCTGGTACCGGCTGACCGCCGCCGGGCGACGCGCGCTCGAACACCACGTCGCCGGGCTCGAACGCCTGCTCTCGGGGCTCGCGCCAGCGAGCGCGAGACCGCCGAAACCGTCGAAGCCAGAGAAGACCGCGAAGCCGCCGAAGAGCGCCCTGCGGGGCAAGGAGAAGCCATGAAGCGCCGAATCGCCGTATCGATCGCTGCCGCCGTACCGCTCTTTCTCGTCGCCGCCCTCGCCGCCCTCGCCGCCGTCGCCCAGGCGCCGCCTCCGGCTTCGCCCGAGGCGAGGGAGAAGATGCAGGCCCTCGCCCGGATGGTCGGCGAATGGCGGGGCGAGGCCTGGAGCGAGATGCGCCCCGGCGCGCGCGAGACGGTCGCGCAACGCGAGGTGGTCGAGTGGGTGGCGGGGGGCGAGGCGCTGCTCGTGCGCGGCTTCGGCAGCGTCGGTGACCGCGTGGTGCACGAGGCGGTCGGCCTGATCTATTGGGACGCCCGGCAGCAGCGCTACACGATGACCGCCTACCGCGCCGGCAGCGGGCCGTCGACGCAGGAGGTCCGTCTCGAGGGGGACGCCCTGGTCTGGGGCTTCTCGTCGCCGGGCGGAGAGATCCGCTTCACCCAGCGCTTCGATGGCGCGGGGCGGTGGGTCGAGAGCGGCGAGCGCTCGGCCGACGAGGGCGCGACCTGGCAGCCCTTCCTCGGCATGAGTCTCTCCAGACAGTAGGCGTTCCGGGCTCGCGCTCTCGGACTTCCTCCAGCCCCGCAGGGATTGCCGGCGTTCCGGGTTCAGAGAAGGGGAGGGATGGAGCGATGGGAGCGTCTCGTTCGTGGGCAGAGGGGGCGATGCGGTGGCGGGGCGCGCGCCTCGCGGGCTTGGCGCTGGCGGCGTGGGCTCTCTCCGGCTGCTCGGGCGCCGGCCGGGCGGTGGAAGTCGGGGCGCTCGCCTTGCTCGACTGCCGCGCCGATTCGCCGGCCTGCCCGGAGCTCTCGATCGCCGGCGACGTCGCGGCGACGCGCGAGGAGGGCGAGCCGAGCCCGTTCCGCGGCTTCGCCGACGCCTCGCTGCGGCGCGACCCCGCGAGCGGCCGGCTCTGGATGGCCTACTCCTGGCCGACGGTGCACGAGCTGCCCGGCGGCGGGCTCGCGCCGTCGGTCGAGACTCACCTCGCCTCGAGCGACGACGGCGGCGCTTCCTGGAGCTTCGAGCGGGTCCTCTTCCCCTCGGAGCCCGGCG
>WYBK01000069.1 GCA_011525905.1 Acidobacteriota bacterium | reverse complement strand
CGGCGCCCTGAACGGCCCTCACCCGGGCTCGCGCTCGACCGGGCCCTCCTCCAGAGGTGGCAAGAGCCGGATCAGTACCCAGAGGACGAGCAAGGGGAGGACCATCACGAGGAGCGCGGGCAGCAGACCCTCGCGGGTGGCGAAACCCATCTTGTAGGTGGTGTAGCCGAGGAAGCTCTTCGAGAAGAGCTGGCCGCCGATCACCACGTTCCAGCGCATGGCGAAGATGCCGACGAGCGTCAACGCCGCGGCCAGGGCATAGATCCCCTTGCGCGCCCGCTCGGAGAGCTGGACGACCTGAGTGAGCGCCAGCAGGCCGAGCGGCGCGAGCGTACCGAGGAAGATCTGACCGACGATCTGCGAGCCGTAGAGGCGGGTCTTGACCATGAAGTCGAGCGTCTGGAACGACTCGTCCGCCTCGTAGACGCGGTGAACGAGGTCGAGCATCTCGAGCGCGAAATCGATCAGGAACATGTAGTAGAGGTAGCGGGCGGTGGTGTCGAGGCATCGCATGTCGACCCGAACGCCACGCAGCATGCTGTAGACGAGGTAGATCAGCAGCACCAGCGCGATGCCCGATACGATCGCCGAGAACAGGAAGACGATCGGCATCAGTGGCGTCGACCACCAGGGATTGGCCTTCACCGAGCCGAAGATGAAGCCGACGTATCCGTGGAGCAGGAAGGCCGAAGGGATGCCGACGATGGTCACGAAGCGTGCCACCCGGTCGTCGATCTCCAGCGAGCGCGGCGAGACGTTGTAGGAGCCGAGGGTGAGGGCGCGGTAGAAGAGCCGGCGCCAGCCCTGGTCGCGCTGGGCGCGCTCGACCACGTAGGGGCGGTACTCGAGCCAGATCTCGATGACCAGAACCGCGAGCAGGTACCAGAGATAGACGAAACCGAACATGGCCATCGCCGAGCTCGTGTGCGGCGTCAGGAACATCTCGAACGAGCGCTCGGGGTGGCCGAGGTGGAGCTGGAGCGGCAGCGGCGCGACCACCAGGAAGGCGAGCGCCGTCAGCAACGCCAGCCGGTAGGTCGGCTTGACCGCCTCGACTCGGAAGACCCGCTGGAGCGAGGCGAGGATGAAAGCGCCCGCGACCAGGCCGGTGATGTAGGGATAGAGGACGATCAGGACGCTCCACTGCAGCTCCATCTCGTTCGGGTACATGAAGCCGTCGACGCCGGGTGTCAGACCGTGCACGGTAGCCTCCTCTCAGCGCACCGAGGCGTCGAGGCCGGCGTAGTAGACCTTCGCGCCGGTCGCCATGTTGGGTTTGAGGACCTGGACCTTGTGAGCCCGCAGCAGCTCGTGGATCGGGTCGTCGGGGTTCTTGAGATCGCCGAGCCGGCGGGCCTCCGTAGGGCAGACCTCGCAGCAGGCGGTGGTGAGCCCGCGCGTGATCCGGTGATAGCAGAGGGTGCACTTGTCGACGGTGTTGGTGCGCGGGTCGATGTAGCGGCAGCCGTAGGGGCAGGCTTGCACGCAGTAGCGGCAGCCGAGGCACCAGTCCTTGTCGACCAGGACGACGCCGTCCGGGCTCTCGAAGGTCGCGCCGACCGGGCAGACCTGGACGCAGGGCGAGTGCGCGCAGTGGTTGCAGAGCTTGGGCACGAAGAAGCTCTTGGCGCCGGCGCCCGCGCGGTGGATCTCTGGGAAGCCGTGCCGGCCGCCGTCGGGCGAGTCGACGACCGGACGGTCTTCGGCCTCGGGATGCGCCACGTCGCGCGGAGCGATGTAGTACCGCTCGACCCAGGTGCGCGAGAAGTGCGCCTCGGGGGGGACGTCGTTCTCGCGCTTGCAGGCGTCGACGCACAGGCCGCAGCCGATGCAGGCCTCGATGTCGATGAACATCGCCCACCAGTGACGCGCCATGTCGTAGCCGGGTGCCGCCGCCGGCCGCCCCTCGGCGACGAAGGGCCAGGCCTCGGCGGCCGCACCGGTCAGGAGCAGGTACTTGGTGGCGTCGGCGAGGAAGCGGCGGCGGTCGACGGTCATGTCGGGCTCTCCCCTCAAACCGCCGGCAGGTGCGGCCGATGACAGTCGGCGCAGGCCGAGCCGTCGGCATGCTCGCGCGGCTCGACCTGCGGATGCCCGGCGGGCCGGGCCAGGTTCGCTTCGTGACAGCGGACGCAGAGAGGCGTCGCCTCGGGGAGCATCGCCGCGGCCGCGTCCGGGTCGGCGGCGTGCGCGGCGAGCGGACCGTGGCAGGACTCGCAACCGATGCGCGCGTGCCGGCCGGCGGCGAGCTCCGATGCCGCGTCGTCGTGGCATTCGGCGCAGGCCGCCCGGCCGGCGTATCGCAATGGCCGGCCGCGGTTGTCGTCGATCGCGCCGCTGCGGAAGTGCCCGAGCTCGCCGAATCCGACAGGCACCAGCAAGGCGCGCACGAGCAGGAACAGGAGGAGGCCGGCGGCGAACAGCAGGACCAGTCGAAAGAGATGCTCCGCGTCGCGAATCGACTCGCGCATCGTCGCCTCCCGTCGGGGTTTGGAACGAGGCTAGGAGCGCGGCATCGCGCCGTCAAAGTCCCGCGAGGCGGGTCTCCGCCCACCCGGATGGGCTGCTGGGGATGCGGTCGGCAGAGAAGGAAAGGGCCCCGCCGGAGCGGGGCCCTCGGGGACGCGGCCGCCGCTCGAGCGGCGGCCGGGCGGGGCGGGCTCAGAAGCGGTAGCGCAGGCCGACCCGGATCGAGCGCTGGCCGGAGAACTGCGTGCCGCGCCGGAGGAAGTTCGGGTTGGTGGCCGTCGCCCGCGGGTTCGGGATCGTGCCGACCGGCGTGTAGGAGGCGCCGTCGTGGTTCAGGCCGCCGTCGCCGTTGCAGATCTCGTCGGGGACGCCCGCGCAGGGCGCGGTCTCGAGGTTGTAGCGCTGGTCGTAGTTGACGATCGCCTGGCGGTCGAGCAGGTTGAAGACGTCGAGCAGCAGCTGCAGCTCGCTGCCGTTGGCGAAAGCGATCGGATAGCCGAGGTGGAGGTCCGCCTCGTAGTCGTCGGGGTTGCGGCCGAGCGCGCCGCGCTCCGACAGGTAGTACTCCCAGTTGTTGTAGCCGAACGAGTAGCCGTAGGCGGTGAGCGGCGTGCCGCTACGCCAGTAGGCCGACAGCCCGACGGTGAGATTGGCGACCGGGCCTTCGGAGAAGGTGTAGCTGCCGTTCGCCTTGAAGGTGTGCTCGCGGTCGTTGGTCAGCTTGCCGTCGGCGTTGATCAGAAAGTCGGCGTAGTCGAAGGCCGAGTTGATGTTCGGGTCGAGCTGGCCGGTCGAAGCCTGGAAGACGCCGTCGTAGTTGCCCTCGAGCTCGCTCCACAGGTAGCTGGCGTAGAGCTGCCAGCCGTTGGAGAAGCGCTTGCGGGCGTTGAGCTCGACGCCGGTATACTCGCGCCGCGCCTCGACCGCCGGCACCTCGCTGTAGTCGTAGAAGGTCGCGGTGCTGCCCAGGCCGCTGCCCGGATTGGCGATGAAGTAGTTGCCCTGGCTGACGATGAAGAAGTCCTCGATCACCTGGCCCAGCTCGCGGTAGGTGGCCTGGACGCCGAGCGCGAAGTTGGGCATCACCTCGTACTCGTAGCCGATCAGGTACTCGTCGATGTACTGCCCTTCGAGGTCGGGGTCGACCGGCGTCGCGCCGCCGAACAGCGTCGAGCGGAAGCCGGTCTGGTCCTGGGGCAGCGGCAGGTAGTTGCCGGCGCTCGGGTCGAAGTTGTAGCAGAAGCACTGCGTCTCGCCGCCGAAGGCGCGGACGTTGATGTCGAGCGGGACCGACTCGTAGTAGCGGCCGAAGGAGCCGAACAGCTTCGAGCGGCCGTTGGCCTGCGGATCCCAGACCACCTGGAGGCGCGGCGCCCAGTTGTCGTCGATCTCGATCGCCGTGGCGCCGGTGCGGTCCTTGACCTCCTGCATCTCCCAGCGCAGGCCGGCGTTGACCGTGAAGTTCGGCGCCGCCTTCCAGGAGACCTGGCCGTAGCCCGAGGTGTTCACCGAGTTGGGCGCCGGCGACAGCGGCAGCAGCAGCGTCCAGGTCGTGGGATCGTTCGGGTCGAAGCCCGGGGCCTGGTCGTCGACGTAGTAGCGGTGCCGGTAGACCGGCGGGCCGTTCGGGTCGGCGCGGTTGTTGAAGATGTAGATGCGCTGTCCGGCGCCGCCATTGAAGATGTCGGTGGTGATGCCGACGTCCTCGCGATCCGCTCCGACCTTGACCTCGATCGAGGAGCCGACGAACTTCGAGACGTCGACCTTGAAGACCTCGCGCTCGATCTCGTCGTCGCTGTGGAAGCCGAAGCCGCCGGCCGTGGGATCGGGGCGGGCGCCGCGCTTCTCGATGTAGAGCGGGATGTTCTTGCCCGCGCCGGAGAAGGTGTTCTCCTCCTGGTGCAGGCCGGCCAGCGCCTCGACCACCCAGCTGCCGCCGAAGACGCCGTCGTAGCGCAGCAGGAAGTCGTCGCTGCCGGTCTCCTGCTTGCCGTCGTAGGTCGAGGAGGGGCCCGCGACCGGGAAGATGGCGCCCTCGGTGGTGGTCGGGTCGCCGATCACCGAGAAGGCGAGGTTCTGGTTGGGGTCGATGCGCCAGGTCAGCTTGCCGGAGTAGAGATCGCTGTCGACGTCGGTGTCGATCGCGGCGCCGATCGTCGGCGGCGCGTCGAAGCCCGGGATGGTCGCGATCTGTCGGATGACGCTGGTCTGGTTGACCCGGTTCTGGCGGTTGTAGGCGGCGAAGTACCAGAGCTTGTCGGTGACGAAGGCGCCGCCGACGGTGAAACCGTAGTCGTACTGGCTGTCGATGTCCTGGATGGTCGCCTGGGTGTTGGGCGTCTCGGGCCCGGTGGTGTTGTCGCTCTGCAGGTCGCCGCCCTGGTAGAAGCCGAAGACGCTCCCCTCGAGCTGGTTGCCGCCCGAGCGGGTGATGGCGTTGATCAGGCCGCCGGTCAGCCGGCCGTACTCGGCCTGCAGGCCGCCGGTCTTGACCTCGACCTCCTGGATGAAGTCGAAGTTGATGGTCTTCGCCTCGGTGCCGAAGCGGCCGCCGGTGGCGTTCAAGCCCTCGATGACGTACTGGTTCTCGGCGCCCGTCGAGCCGTAGAAGGTGGTGCCGGCGGCGTCGGCGGCCGCGCCGGTGGCGATCTGCGCGACGGCGTAGAAGTCGCGCGCGAGCGGCAGACGGTCGAACGTCTCGGCGGAGACCGAGACGCCCGCGGTCGCCGCGGTGGTATCGACCACGGGCGCCTCGGAGAGCACGGTGAGCTCGCCGGCGAAGGCGGCGGTCATGGCGATCTCGAGCGAAACGGTGCGGTCGATGCCGACCTTGACGTCGCGCTGCTCCACCGTGTTGAAGCCTTCGAGCTGAGCGACGACCTGATAGACCCCCGGCGGCAGGTTGACCAGGCGGAAGGCCCCCTGGGCGTCGGAGGTCGTGCGCGCCTCGCCCGGCAGCGACGCGCCGGTGGCGACGACCGCGACGCCGGGCAGGGCGGTGCTGGCGTCGTCGCGGATCCGGCCCTCGATCCGCCCGGTGGTCTGGGCGGCGAGGGCGGACGCGACGAGCGCCGCGGCTGCGAACAGCGAGGCTGCTCTCGTCCATCTCATTTCGGGTTACCTCCTCTTCGTTTCGTTCACGGCGCGCTCCGCCGGGCTCGAACCGTTCCTCCCGCGCACGGAGACGTTGCGGCGGGTCAGCGCAAGGTCCGTACCCGGTGCGCGAGCGCCGCCGTCGGATCGCCACAAGTCCCTTCGTTGCGGTGCATTGCGGCTGATCCCGAAGCGCGTGCCCGAGCGTGCCCGAGGGCGCTGGAATTCGCGCGGCCGGAGCGCCGGGCGCCCCGCCTGGAGGGCGATCCGCGAATCGTCCCGCCCGCGGGACCAGTCGGCGGCGGGTGCGGCGCGCGGAGCGGTGGGCGGCGGCTGGTACAATGCGACGACGTGAGCGAGCTGGAGCCGAGAGCGCCCCGGATCCTCCCCCGCGCCGAGCATCCGATCTCCCGGAAGAACATCTCCAAGGAGGCCTTGAAGGTCCTCTACCGGCTGACGGAGGGGGGGCACCGTGCCTATCTGGTGGGCGGCAGCGTGCGCGACCTGATGCTCGGCCGGCAGCCGAAGGACTTCGACGTCGCGACCGACGCGCGGCCCAACGAGGTGCGCCGGCTCTTCCGCAACGCGCGCGTCATCGGCCGCCGCTTCCGGCTGGCGCACGTCCTCTTCCGCGACGAGGTGGTCGAGGTTTCGACCTTCCGGCGCGAGCCCGACCCGGCGGAGCAGCGCTCCGAGGATCCGGAGGACCTGCTGATCACCAGCGACAACACCTTCGGCACGCCGGAGCAGGACGCCCGCCGGCGCGACTTCACGGTCAACGCCCTCTTCTACGACATCGCGGACTTCTCGGTGATCGACTACGTCGGCGGCATCGCCGACCTCGAGCGGCGGACCATCCGGACGATCGGCGATCCGGAGGTCCGCTTCCGCGAGGACCCGGTGCGCATGATGCGCGCCTGCGAGCTGGCGGGCCGGCTCGGCTTCGGCATCGAGGCGGCGACTCAGGGCGCGCTGCACGACCTCGCCGGCGAGATCTCGCGCGCGGCGCCCGCGCGCCTGACCGAGGAGCTGCTCGAGCTGCTGCGCTGCGGCCGGTCGGGCGCGGCGCTCCAGTGGATGCTGGAGCTCGGGCTGCTCGCCGCGATGCTGCCCGAGGCCTTCGCGATGATCGCCGCCGGCGAGCGCGGCCTCGGCGACTTCGGCCGGCTGCTGCCCACGCTCGACCGCATGATGGCCGCGGGACGCGTCGTGGGCGACGGCGGGCTGTTGGCCGCTCTCCTCCTGCCTTCGGTGCTGCTCCGCCGCTTCGACGTCGAGGCGGTCGGCGGCCGCGCGCTCGGCCGGTCGGAGCTGCGCCGTCTGACCGAGGAGGTGGCCGCTCCCTTCTTCGAGCGCTTCGCGCTCTCCAAGGAGCGCGTCCGGCGCACCAGCGAGGCGCTGCAGGGCTTCCACCGCCTCTGCGAGCGGCGCGACGCCGGCGAGCGCGTGCGGCTCGCGGCCGCGCCCTGGTTCCCAGACGCCCTCTGGCTGTTCGAGCTGCTCGCCGAAGCGACCGGCGAGGGCTTTCAGGAGCTCGCGCAGTGGCAGGCGGCCGCGCGCCGCCGCCCGGTGCTCGCTTCCGGCGGCGAGGGCGAGCGCGCCGAGCGCGCCGAGCCCGCGGCGGCCGCCGAGCGCCCGGGCCGTCGCCGCCGCCGCCGTCGCCGCCGCTAGCCGGCGAATCTCCCGATTCGGTACCGCGCCCGTCGACCTGCCCCGCGGGGTGGGTCGCGAGGCTCGTGCGCGCGTTCACAAGCGAAGGGCCGGACGATAGGATGCGCGCCGGGAAGGAGGCCTGGATGAAAGGTGCCGCGAGCCTCTTCCGGTCGACGGTCGGCAAGAAGGCGATCATGGCCGTCACCGGATTGCTCCTCTTCGGCTTCGTTTTCGTGCACATGGCGGGCAACCTGAAGGTCTATCAGGGCGCCGAGAAGCTCAACGCCTACGGCGAGTTCCTGCGTGAGGTCGGCGCGCCGATCTTGCCGCACGGTCAGCTGCTCTGGATCGCCCGCCTCGTGCTCCTCGGCGCGGTCGGCCTCCACCTCTGGGCGGCGACCACGTTGACGCTGCAGAGCTGGGCGGCGCGGCCCGAGCGCTACGCGACGAAGCGGGCGGTGCAGGCGACCTACGCCTCGCGCACCATGCGCTGGGGCGGCGTGATCGTGGCGCTGTTCGTGCTCTACCACCTGGCCGACCTGACGCTCGGCTGGACGAATTCCTCTTTCCAGCCGGGCAAGCCGTACGAGAACCTGGTGGCGAGCTTCTCGAATCCGCTCGTCGCGGGGCTCTACATCGCGGCCAACCTTGTGCTCGGCCTCCACCTCTTCCACGGGCTCTGGAGCCTCTTCCAGTCGCTCGGCTGGAACCACCCCAAGTTCAATCCCTGGCGGCGCGGCTTCGCGACCGCCTTCGCCGGGATCGTGACGCTCGGCAACGTGTCGTTCCCGGTCTCGGTGCTGATGGGCTGGGTGAGCTGATGAGCGCATCGACGGCAGCGACCGCAGGAACCTCCGAGATCCGGCTCGACGCCCGCATTCCCGCGGGCCCGATCGAGCGCAAGTGGCAGGAGTGCAAGTTCGCGACGCGGCTGGTCAACCCGGCGAACAAGCGGAAGTTCTCGGTGATCGTGGTCGGCTCGGGCCTGGCCGGGGCCTCCGCCGCCGCCACGCTGGCGGAGCTCGGCTACCAGGTCTCCTGCTTCTGCTACCAGGACTCGCCGCGGCGGGCGCACTCGATCGCGGCGCAGGGCGGGATCAATGCCGCGAAGAACTACCAGAACGACGGCGACAGCGTCTTCCGGCTGTTCTACGACACGGTGAAGGGCGGCGACTTCCGCGCGCGCGAGGCCAACGTCTACCGGCTGGCCGAGATCAGCGGCAACATCATCGACCAGTGCGTCGCTCAGGGCGTGCCGTTCGCGCGCGAGTACGGCGGCTCGCTGGCCAATCGCTCGTTCGGCGGCGCGCAGGTCTCGCGCACCTTCTACGCGCGCGGCCAGACCGGGCAACAGCTGCTGCTCGGCGCCTACCAGGCGCTGTCGCGGCAGATCGCGGCGGGCAAGGTGAAGATGCATCCGCGCACCGAGATGCTCGACCTGGTGGTCGAAGAGGGGCGGGCGCGCGGCATCGTGGTGCGCGACCTG
Organism: Acidobacteriota bacterium; assembly: GCA_011525905.1. GTDB lineage: Bacteria > Acidobacteriota > Thermoanaerobaculia > Multivoradales > JAGPDF01 > JACTMI01. Next base: position 2,088 of record WYBK01000069.1, on the reverse strand, counting down.
GTCTCCGGCGCGCTGCGGCGCCACGCCGCCCACGCGGTGGTGCTGGCGACCGGCGGCTACGGCAACCTCTTCCACCTTTCGACCAACGCCAAGGGGTGCAACGCCACGGCGATCTGGCGCGCCCACCGGCGCGGCGCGCTCTTCGCCAACCCCTGCTACACGCAGATCCACCCGACCTGCATCCCGGTCTCCGGCGAGTACCAATCGAAGCTGACGCTGATGTCGGAGTCGCTGCGCAACGACGGACGTATCTGGGTGCCCAAGAAGAAGGGAGACGACCGTCCGCCGGACCACATCCCGGAGAGCCAGCGCGACTACTACCTCGAGACCCGCTACCCGAGCTTCGGCAACCTGGTGCCGCGCGACGTCGCGTCGCGCAACGCCAAGGCGGTGTGCGACGAGGGGCGCGGCGTCGGCCCGAGCGGCCTCGGCGTCTACCTCGATTTCTCCGACGCCATCCGCCGCCTCGGCCGCGCGACCATCGAGGAGCGCTACGGCAACCTGTTCGAGATGTACCAGCGGATCACCGGCGAGGACCCCTACAGCGTGCCGATGCGGATCTACCCGGCGGTCCACTACACGATGGGCGGGCTCTGGGTCGACTACCACCTGATGTCGAACCTGCCCGGCCTGTTCGTGCTGGGCGAGGCGAACTTCTCCGATCACGGCGCCAACCGCCTCGGCGCCTCGGCGCTGATGCAGGGGCTGGCCGACGGCTACTTCGTGCTGCCGGCAACGATTGGCGGCTACCTGGCCGGGCGCATGGGCGAGAAGCTCGAGGACGATTCGCCCGCCTTCCTCGCCGTCGAGCGGGAGGTGCGCGAGCGCACCGACCGGCTGCTGTCGGTGCGCGGCAAGCGGACGGTCGAGTCCTTCCACCGCGAGCTCGGCCGGCTGCTCTGGGAAGAGTGCGGCATGGCGCGCAACGACGCCGGACTTCGTCGCGCCCTGGCCCGGATCCCGGCGCTGCGCCAGGAGTTCTGGGAGGACGTCAACGTGCTGGGCGACGGCGACGCGCTCAACCAGTCGCTCGAGAAGGCGGGCCGGGTGGCCGACTTCTTCGAGCTCGGCGAGCTGATGTGCCGCGACGCGCTGCACCGGACCGAGTCGTGCGGCGGCCACTTCCGCGAGGAGAGCCAGACCGAGGAGGGCGAGGCCAGGCGCGACGACGAGAGCTTCTCCTACGTCGCGGCCTGGGAGTGGCGCGGCGAGGGGCGCGAGGCGGCGCTCCACAAGGAGCCGCTCGAGTTCGAGTACGTCCATCCTTCGCAGCGGAGCTACAAGTGAAGACGGAGCGCGGAACGATGAGAATCAAGCTCCACGTCTGGCGGCAGGCCGGCCCGCGGGCCAAGGGGCGATTGGCGACCTACGAGGCCTCGGAGGTCAGCCCCGACATGTCGTTCCTCGAGATGCTCGACGTGGTCAACGAGGGCCTGATCGCCCAGGGAGAGGAACCGATCGCCTTCGACCACGACTGCCGCGAGGGGATCTGCGGCGCCTGCGGTTTCGTGATCAATGGCGTCGCGCACGGCGGCCAGAAGGGGTCGACGGTCTGCCAGCTGCACATGCGCCATTTCGCGGACGGCGACGAGCTGACCCTCGAGCCCTGGCGCGCCAAGGCCTTCCCGGTGCTGCGCGACCTGATCGTCGACCGCTCCGCCTTCGATCGGGTGATCCAGGCGGGCGGCTACGTGTCGGTCAACACCGGCTCGGCGCCCGACGGCAACGCCATGCCGATCTCGAAGCACGACGCCGACGTCGCCATGGACGCCGCACAGTGCATCGGCTGCGGCGCTTGCGTGGCGCAGTGCCCGAACGGCGCGGCGCAGCTCTTCGCCTCGGCCAAGATCTCGCACCTGGCGCTGCTGCCGCAGGGGCAGCCCGAGCGCTGGGACCGCGTCGCCGACATGATCGCCCAGCTCGACGAGGAGGCCTTCGGCAGCTGCACCAACTACGGCGAGTGCGAGGCGGTCTGCCCGAAGGAGATCTCGATCGACTTCATCGCCATGATGAACCGAGACTGGATCAAGGCCGCCTTCCGCCCGAAGCGCGTCGCCAAGGGGGGCGGCGGCCACGGGTGAGGCGCGG
>WYBK01000349.1 GCA_011525905.1 Acidobacteriota bacterium | reverse complement strand
GGGATCCGCTCGCCGAGCGCTCGGTCTCGGGGACGGCTACGCCCTCGCCGCTCTTCACCTTCGAGGGGACCGGCAACCCCACCGGCTGCAGTGGCTGCTCACCGCCGGATACCGTGGGCGACATCGGCCCGAATCACTACGTCCAGATCGTCAACGCGACCAAGGTCACGGTCTTCTCGCCCGACGGCGCGACGATCGAAGGGCCCTACGACCTGGGCCTGCTCTGGAGCTCGGGCAACTGCACGGCGAACGCCGGCGACCCGATCGTCAACTACGATCCGCTCGCCGATCGCTGGGTGCTGTCGCAGTTCGCGTCGCCGAGCCACCTCTGTTTCGCCGTCTCGACGACCAACGACCCCGCCGACACCTACCACGTCTACACGTTCAACGTCGGCTCCTTCCCCGACTACTTCAAGGTCGGCGTCTGGCCGGACGGCTACTACGTCGCGGCCAACGAGAGCAGCTACACGGCGATGGCCTTCGAGCGGGAGGCGATGCTCGCGGGGCTGGCGGCCCAGCAGGTCAAGTTCACCGGCGGCGACAACCTCTTCCTGCCGGCCGATCTCGACGGCGTCAAGCCGCCGCCGCCCGGCTCTCCGGGGCATTTCTACAGCTACTTCGACAACACGTTCCACGGCGGAGCCGACCGGATCGAGGTCTGGGACCTTTCGGTCGATTGGAACGCGCCGGGCAGCGCGACGTTCACCCTCGCGGCCACGCTGCCGACGATCGCCTTCACTTACACCGTCTGCGGCTTCTTCAATTTCGACTGCGCGCGGCAGTCGGGGACGCCGCAGCGGGTGGACACGGTCTCCGAGTGGCCGATGTTCCGCTTCGCCTACCGCAACCGGGGCGCCTTCGAGAGCTTCGTCGGCAACTTCGCTGTCGGCGGTGCGGTCAACGGCCCAGGCGGCACGGGCGAGGTGGGAGGAGCGCCGCGCTGGTTCGAGGTCCGCAAGAGCGGCTCCGCCTGGGGGCTCTTCCAGGAGGGGACCTACGATCCGGCCGACGGCCACGACCGCTTCATGGGGTCGGCGGCGATGGACGGCGCCGGCTCGATCGCGCTCGGCTATTCGGTCTCCTCGAGCGCCATGTTCCCGGCGGTCCGCTACGCGCTGCGCGCCGACGCCGACCCGCTCGGGACGCTCGGCAGCGAAGCCACTTTGATCAACGGGTCGGGCTCGCAGACCGCGTCGAACCGCTGGGGCGACTACTCGGCGATGTCGGTCAGCCCCGCCGACGACTGCACCTTCTACTACACCAACCAGTACTACCCGGCCTCCTCGGGCTCGACCTGGAAGACGCGCGTCGGCGCGTTCCGCGCGCCCGGCTGCGCGACGCTCTTCTTCGACGACTTCGAGACCGGCGCGATCGGCCGCTGGGACCTCTTCGGCACCGAGGAGAAGCGCTGACCCGCGGCCGCGTTGACCCGGCCCGGACTCTGCCGTAGTCTCGTCCACGCATTCGGAGCGGCCCGGCGCGATCTGGCGCCGGGCACGGCAACCTGGGGCGGACACCCAAGGTGCCCACCCGATTCGGCCGCGCGGCCGGACGGGGATGCGGCCGGGCCCTGAACGGGGCGTGGCAACCAACTGTCCGGGGCTCCGAGGCCCGCTCCCGATGCGTTTCGTGGAGCGGGCTTCGTCGTTTCGGGGCCCGCGGGGAGAGAGGATGGCCGAAGCGATCGATCCGGGCGCGCTGTTCGACCGATGTCCCCCGCCCGAGCCGGGCGCCGACCGCGAGAGCCGCGCGCAGGCGCTCTACGAGGCGCTCGACGAGCGGATCCTGGTGCTCGACGGCGCCACCGGCACGGCGCTCCAGGGCTACGCCCTCGGCCCGGAGGACTTCGGCGGCGCCGACCTCGAGGGGTGCAACGAGAACCTCTGCGCGACGCGCCCCGACGTGGTCGCCGGCCTCTCCGAGCACTACCTCGCCGCCGGCGCCGACGTGGTCGAGACCAACAGCTTCGGCTCGACGCCGCTGGTGCTCGCCGAGTACGGCCTGGCCGAGCGGGCCTTCGATCTGTCGCGGCTGGCCGCCCTCCACGCCCGGCGCGCCGCCGCGGCCTTCGACGCTCCCGGGCGGTTGCGCTTCGTCTGCGGCGCCATGGGTCCGACCACCAAGGCGATCTCGGTGACCGGCGGCGTCTCCTTCGAGGAGCTCCAGCTCCACTTCGCGGTCCAGGCGCTCGGCCTGATGGCCGGCGGCGCCGACTACCTGCTGCTCGAGACCTGCCAGGACACGAGAAACGTCAAGGCGGGGCTGCTCGGGCTCGAGCGCGCCTTCGCGCGCGCCGGCTGGCGGCTGCCGGTGGCCGTCTCGGCGACCATCGAGCCGACCGGCACGATGCTCGCCGGCCAGGACGCCGAGGCGCTCGCGGTCTCGCTGGCGCACGCCGACCTGCTCTACGTCGGCATCAACTGCGCGACCGGCCCGGCGCTGATGGCCGACCACCTGCGCACCCTCTCCGAGCTCTGCCGGACGCGCGTCGCCTGCGTGCCGAACGCCGGCCTGCCGGACGAGGAGGGGCGTTACCTCGAGGGGCCCGAGCACTTCCGCGAGGTCTTCGGCCGTTTCCTCGACGCCGGCTGGCTCAACCTGGTGGGCGGCTGCTGCGGCACGACGGCGGCGCACATCGAGACGCTCGCCGCGCTCGCCGCCGGGCGCCGGCCGCGCGCGATCCCCACGCACCAGCGCGCGCTGGTCTCCGGGCTCGAGGCGGTCGAGCTGACCGCCGACAACCGGCCGCTGCTGGTGGGGGAGAAGACCAACGTCCTCGGCTCGCGCAAGTTCCGCGAGCTGGTGCACGCCGGCGAGCTCGAGGCCGCCGCCGAGATCGGCCGCGACCAGGTGCGCGCCGGGGCGCAGGTGCTCGACGTCTGCCTGCAGGACCCCGACCGCGACGAGGTCGCCGACGTCGAGCGCTTCCTCGAGCGGCTGGTCAAGGTGATCAAGGTGCCGCTGATGATCGACTCGACCGACGCCCGGGTGATGGCGCGGGCGCTCGCCTGGTGCCAGGGCAAGGCGATCCTCAACTCGATCAACCTCGAGGACGGCCGCGAGCGCTTCGAGCGGGTGGTGGCGCTCGGCCGGCGCTTCGGCGCGGCCTACGTCGTCGGCCTGATCGACGAGCGCGGCATGGCGGTGACGGTCGAGCGCAAGCTCGAGGTGGCGCGGCGCAGCTACCGCATCCTCACCGAGGAGCTCGAGGTGGCGCCCGAGGACATCTGGTGGGACCCGCTGACTTTCCCCTGCGGCACCGGCGACGAGGCCTACCTCGGCTCGGCGGCGGCGACGATCGAGGGCGTGCGGGCGGTCAAGGCCGAGATGCCGCTGACCAAGACGATCCTGGGCGTCTCGAACGTCTCCTTCGGCCTGCCACCGGCGGGACGCGAGGTGCTCAACTCGGTCTTCCTCTACCACGCGACGCGCGCCGGGCTCGACGCCGCGATCGTCAACAGCGAGCGGCTCGCCCGCTACGCCGAGATTCCGGAGGCCGAGCGCGCGCTCGCCGAGACGCTGGTCTTCCTGCCGGCCGGCGACAAGGGAGCGGGGGAGCGCGCGGTGGCGGCCTTCACCGAGCACTTCCGCGGCCGCTCGACCGCCGTGGCGCGCCCCGACCGGCGCGCGCTGCCGCTCGACGAGCGGCTGGCGCGCGCGGTGGTCGAGGGCTCGAAACAGGGGCTCGAGGAGGACCTCGCCGAGGCACTCGCCGATCCGCGCTACCCGGAGCCGCTCGCGGTGATCAACGGCCCGCTGATGGCCGGCATGTCGGAGGTCGGTCGCCTCTTCAACGACAACCAGCTGATCGTCGCCGAGGTCTTGCAGTCGGCCGAGGTGATGAAGGCGGCGGTCAGCTTCCTCGAGCGGCGCATGGAGCGGCTCGGGGGCGGCTCGCGCGGCAAGGTGCTGCTCGCGACGGTCAAGGGCGACGTCCACGACATCGGCAAGAACCTGGTCGAGATCGTGCTCGCGAACAACGGCTTCGAGGTGGTCAACCTCGGCATCAAGGTCCCCTCCGAGCAGCTGATCCAGGCGGTCGCCGAGCATCGCCCCGACCTGATCGG
>WYBK01000348.1 GCA_011525905.1 Acidobacteriota bacterium | reverse complement strand
TGTTGTCGAACGCCGGCTCGTCGATCACGGCGCACATGAAGTTGCGGAAGTCGGTCGGCGCGCCCATGCGGATCGCCGCGACCTCGGCGACCAGTTGATCGCGCAGACCGGGCCAGAGCGACTTCGGTAGGTAGGCCCGCGAAGCCGCGGAGCACTTCTGCCCCTGATACTCGAAGGCGCCACGAACCAACGCGACCGCGACCGCTCGCGGGTCGGCCGAGGGGTGCGCGAAGACGAAGTCCTTGCCGCCGGTCTCGCCGACGATCCGCGGATAGGACTTGTAGCGTGGCAGATTGCCGGCGATGGTCGACCACATCCCCTGGAAGGTGTCGGTCGACCCGGTGAAGTGCAGCCCCGCGAAGCCCGGCTGGGCGAAGACTCCGGGGCCCACCTGGCTCCCCTTGCCGGGCACGAAGTTGACCACGCCGGGAGGCAGGCCCGCGGCCTCGAGCAGCTTCATCAGGTAGTAGTTGGAGAGCATCGAGGTCGACGCCGGTTTCCAGAGCACGGTGTTGCCGGCCATCGCAGGCGCGGTCGGCAGGTTGGCGCCGATCGAGGTGAAGTTGAACGGCGTCACCGCGAAGACGAAGCCTTCGAGCGGCCGCAGCTCGACGTAGTCCCAGATGCCCGGGGCCGAGATCGGCTGGTCCTCGTACAGGCGCTGGAGGTAGTGGGCGTTGAAGCGCCAGAAGTCGACGATCTCGCAAGCGGCGTCGATTTCCGCCTGGAAGACGTTCTTCGACTGGCCGAGCATGGTCGAGGCGTTCAGCGTGTCGCGCCAGGGTCCGGCGAGCAGCTCGGCGGCCTTCAGGAAGACCGAGACGCGCGCCTCCCAGGGGGTCTCCGACCACTCCCGCCAGGCGGACGCCGCCGCGGCGACGGCGGCCTCGATCTCGGCGGGACCGGCCTGGTGGAAGGTCGCCAGGACGTGGCCATGGTCGTGCGGGCAGACCGCCCGGCCGAGCTTGCCGGTGCGCACCTCCTTGCCGCCGATGACCAGTGGGATCTCGATCTGTTCGGCGCCCATCTCGGCGAGGCGCCGCTTGAGCGAGGCCCGCTCGGGCGAGCCGGGGGCGTAGGAGCGGATGGGGTCGTTGACCGGCGGGGGTACGCGGACGATGCCGTTCAGCATGGAGTCTCCTCCGAATGGGCGTTGCAGCGTCAGGGCGCGCGCCAGGCGGACCAGGCGAGCGCCAGGAATCCGAGGATCATTGCGGTGCCGCCGATGGGGGTGATCGCGCCGAGCCAGCGCGGCCCGCCGAGCGCCAGCACCGCGACCGTTCCGGCGAACAGCGCGCCGCCGACGATCAGCAGTGCCGCGGCCACCCCAGCGGCGGGGGTGGCCAGCCGCGTCGCGAGCGCCGCAGCGACCAGCGTCCCCAATCCGGCGTACATCAGGTAGCGTGCCGCCGTCAGCCAGAGGTCGAGAGAACGAGCGTCCAGACGGCCCGCCAGCGCGTGGGCCCCGAAGGCCCCGAGCGCGACGGCGATCGCGCACTCCAGGGCGCCCAGGGCCGCGAGCGGGCGCATCGCTCAGTCCTCGGCCAGACGGCGCAGCGACCGGACGCTCGCCTCGGGCAGCGAGACGCGCCGGTGGTTGGGCCAGACGCCGATGCGTCGCGCCCGGTCGAGCCAGGCGGCCCGCTCGGACGGCGAAGCGTCACCGGGGTGGACATCGGCGTCGCGCAGCCGCAGCTCGCCGCCGACCAGGTCGTCGCAGCGGCCGACCCAGGCCTCCCCCGTCTCGGTCTCGACCAGGACGGTGATGCCGTGCAGCGCGTGCTTGCCCTGATGGAACGTCCCCATCGGGGACCTCAGCCGACCGGGGCCGTCGCGCAGTGCTCGGCGAAGGCGTCGCGCAGGTCGGCGGCGACGTCGAGCGCGTCGCGCCCCTCGATCCGGTGGCGGGGCAGGAACCAGACGAGGCTCCCCTCCTTGAACAGCGCCATCGAAGGGGAGGAAGGGGGAATGTCGGCGAAGTGGCTGCGGGCGCGCGCCGTCGCCTCGAGGTCCTGGCCGGCGAAGACCGTGCCCAGGCGGTCGGGCCGGGGCCCGCTCTCGAGCGCCAAGCGCACGCCCGGACGCGCCATGCCGGCGGCGCAGCCGCAGACCGAGTTGACCACCAGCAGGGCGGTGCCCCGGGGCTGGCCGAGGAAGCGGTCGACATCGTCCGGCGTCGTCAACTCTTCGAACCCGGCGGCGACGAGCTCCTCGCGCATCGGCCGGACGAGCAGTGGGCTGTAAGGCATCGCGTCCTCCTTCGACGCGATCTTATCGGACTAGCGCCGCAGCTGGGCGAGGACGGGGCCGAGCACTTCGATCACGCGCTCCGGCTCGAGGAACTGGACCCCCATGCCGGCGAGAACGTTGCGGCCGACGCCGACCGCCGCCTCGGGCGCGATGCGATGGACGACGCGCGCCTTGAAGCGGAGCGGCCGCGCCTCGACGCCGGGGACGCGCAGCTCGACGACCACGATCTGATGGAGCTCGGCGGGCGAATCGGTCGACAGGAAGAGGCCGCCGCTGCTGATGTCCCGGTGATAGACGGAGAGGAACGAGCTGGCATCGACGAAGCTCGCCGGCACCACCTCGAGCCCCACGGTTTCCTCCTCGGACGCCGCGGGCGAGGATGCTCCAGCCGGCTCCGCGGCCTCCGAGGTGGGCGACGCACCCCGTCCCGGCGCGGCCCCCGCGCGGCCGCCGCCGGTCGCGCGCGCGGCCGGCACCATTTCGGCCACCAGCTCCTCGGGGAGCAAGAAGCGGATTCCGACGCCGGCCTGCTCGACGTGCCGCAAGGCCAGCGCCACCCGGTGGACTCGCGCCACCCGCCCCTCGACCGTGAACCCCTTGTCGGCATCGACCAGCTCGAGCCGCACCCTCTCCCCCTGGGTCAGGGCCTGGCCCGTGCCCAGGAAGAGGCCGCTGCGCGACAGGTTGACCGTGAAGCCGGAGTGCGGCTGGGTCTCCCCCTTGCGCCAGAAGCGGACCTCGATCCGCCGCGGATAGCGGGCGTCGCCCCTGCGATCCATGATCTCTTGGCCCAGTATACGAGAGCGCCGTGCCGGAGTTCCCCGGCGTTCAGCGCAAGAAGGTCGCGGGCAGCGGCGTCGCCTCGCCGGGTGCCGCGCCACGCGCGCCGGCGACGCTGCGCTCGACGTCGAGCCAGGCCTCGTCTTCCTCGATCAGGTGTCGGCTCGGGTCGACTGGCGACCAGGCGCCCTTCTCCCCCGTCCGCCGCACCTCGTAGTGCAGCTGGGGACCGGTCGTCCAGCCGCTCGTGCCGACCGTGGCGATCCGATCGCCGCCGCGCACGCGCTGGCCGTCGCGAACCAGGAGCTTGTCGCAATGGCCATAGAGGGTGACGAAGCGGTCGCCATGGCGGATCGCCACCAGCCGGCCCAGCCGCCACCAGTCGCTGCGGCCGTCGGCTTGCACGAGCGCAGCGAAGGTGACGACGCCGTCGGCCGCGGCCAGGACCGCCGAACCGGCCGGCGCCGCCAGGTCGAGCCCGGCATGGAACTCGAGGTCGCGGGTGTAGGGGCTGCGTCGCCGGCCGAAGCCGCTCGTGAGCACGAACTCGCCCGCGGCGAGCGGCGTGCGCGCCGGCGTCAAACGCGCCCGCGCCGGGTCCGCGCGCTCGAAGGCGGCGACCCGGGCCAGTCGTTCCTCGATCCGGGCGAGATCGGCGGCGAGCTCCCGCGACAGCCGACTCCCGTGCGCGGCCGTCGCCTCGAAGATCGACGCCTCGGGTGCGGCGACCGCCTCTCCCCCGGCGCCGCCCGGGTCGGCGCTCGCTTCGTCGGGAATCTGGTAGGCGTCCTGGATTCGCCCGAGCCGCGCCAGCAGGACCGTCCCCTCGCCGCGCAAGCGACCGAGGCGATCGACCAGGGATTGCAGCCGCTCGCCGAGCTGCTGCCGCCGGGCGACCTGGACGCCGTACTCGCTCCGGCGCAGCCAGCCGCCGATGCCAGAGGGCGCGAGCGCGGCACCGGCCAGCACCAGCGCGACGTAGGCGACGAGGATCGCGAGGGCGGCCCGGAGCCGGCGCGCGCCCAGCAGCAGCCGGCGCACCCGGCCGCGTCCGCCGTGCGGGTGGAAGCGGATCTCGAGGGAGCGGAAGATCTGCCGCGGCGTCACGCCCGGGCAGCCTAGCAGCGGCCGCTCAGAGCGGGACCAGCCGTTCGATCCGCGCCTCGCTCGCCACGGCGGAGGCCAGGTGGAGGAGGTCGGCGTGTACGCCGGGCGTTCCGGCGAGCACGTTGCCCGAGCGAGGCCAGGCCGCCCCGCCGTCGAGGTCGCTCAGCACGCCGCCGGCCTCCTCGATGAGCAGCGCGCCGGCCGCGATGTCCCAGATCGAGAGCCGCAGCTCGAAGAAGCCATCGTAGACGCCGGCCGCCGTGTAGGCGAGATCGAGCGCCGCCGCCCCGCAGCGCCGGATGGCGCGCGCGCGGACCAGAACGCTGCGGAACAGCTCGAGGTAGACGTCGACCGCCGAGAGCGCGCGAAAGGGGTAGCCGGTCGCGAGAAAGCTGCCGTCGACCCCCGGCTGGCGCGACACCCGCATCGGCTCGCCGTTCCAGCGGGCGCCGCCCCCCCGCGACGCCGCGAAACGGTTGCCGCCCGCTGGGTCGAGCACGAAGCCGGCGAGCCAGCGGCCGGCGCGCCGGCAGGCGACCGAGACCGCCCAGACCGGCAGGCCGTGGAGGAAGTTCGTGGTGCCGTCGAGTGGATCGATCACCCACTCGACGTCCCCGGTGGCGCCCGGATGGACGGTTCCCTCCTCGGCGAGGACGCGGTGATCCGGACAGCGCCGCAGGATCTCGGCGACCAGCGCCGCCTCGCTCTCGCGGTCGGCCTGGGTGACGAAGTCGTTGGCCGCCTTGGTCGAGACGACGAGCCGGCCGCTGCGGAAGTAGCTCTCGAGAACGCGAGCCCCCGCCTCGGCGGCGGCCTCGGCGACGGCGAGCAGCTCGCGCGCCTCGCGGCGCTCCGCTTCGCCCACTTCGGAGGCGCCGCCGCGCGGCTCCATCAGCCCTCCCGGCGCAGGCGCGCCAGCAGGTCGTGGACGTAGAAGCCGGTCCACAGGATGAGCGGCAGCGCGAACTTGAAGGGCAGGTCGAGCAAGTGCTTGCCCAACCCCCAGAAGTTCTGGCCGAAGGTGCCGTAGTGCGTCGCGCTCCACGAGCCGAGCTGCGTCGCGTAGACGAACTTGACGAAGAAGAAGAAGAGCAGGAGATGGAAGAACACCGACGCGAGCGCCGCCCAGCCGAGATTCTCGAAGCGGCGCTTGGCCGCGATGCCCGGCGTCGCCAGGAAGAGCGCGCCCGTCAGGATCAGATTGAAGTGCAGGTCGGTGACCCGGATCCGGTAGAGATACCCCTTCTCCGCCCCGAGGTCGAGGCGGACGATCTGGGCGAAGTGGTCGAGGTAGTGCAGCCGGGTCACGTCCGGGCTCTCGGTGAAGTGGACGAGCCGCTCGGTCGCGGCGGTCAGGAAGGGGTTGTACAACGGGGTGAGCGCGAGCCAGACCAGCGTCACCGGCACGACCAGCAGCAGCACGTTACGCACGAAGCGCGAGAGCCAGTCGCGTTCGTGCCGCCGGCGCCGCGGCGCGCCCTCGTCCGGCGCCCTGCGTCTCCCCTTGGCTCCCGCCACCGCGACCCTCTCAGCCCTCGGCGGCCGGCTCCCGGGACGGGACCGGCACGAAGCGGTTCGCCCAGACGATCCAGAGCAGCACGCCCGCCAGGATGACCAGAGTCTGCCAGACCACCGTGTGCGAGCTGTCGAAGAAACTCGGGAAGTAGACGCCGGTCAGGAAGAGCGCCACCACGCGCACCAGATTGACCAGCTGGATGGCGACGAAACCGAAGACCAGACCGAAGAGCTTCGACTTGACCGGCGCCGGAAAGGCGAGCACCGCGGCGAAGTAGATGATCATCGCCTCGACGCCGTTGCAGCCGTTCTGGATGTTCACCGCGAAGCGGGGGCTGCGGATGATCGTCCCCTCCATCGTGGTCCCCTGGCCGATCGCCGAAAGGACGAAGCCCGACACCTTGGCGATGCCGCCGGTGAAGGGCTCGATGACGTGGTCGTTGACCGGGTTCCAGGCGATCAGCGTGAAGCCCAGGCCGAGGACGACGACGAAGACGACGAGGAACCCGAGCTCCTGGCGGTAGCGTCGGAAGAAGGAGTCGGCGGTCGGGGGCGTCTCGGTCATCGGGCCTCGGAGCGGTCGTTGAGCCCGGCATCTTAGGAGAGCGGACGCGCGACCGTCCAGCCCTCGCGCTC
>WYBK01000068.1 GCA_011525905.1 Acidobacteriota bacterium | reverse complement strand
TCGCCCAACCCTTGTCCGCCGCCACCTTCGTCAACGCCGCCGTCAACGTCGTCTTGCCGTGATCCACGTGACCAATCGTCCCTACGTTCACGTGCGGCTTCGAACGATCGAATTTCTCCTTGGCCATGGCGCTCCGATTGCCTCCTGAAAGGTCGTGCCCGGTGGGGCGTGCTTCGGGTTCCTACGAGGTCCGCGCCGCTGGTGGAGCCCACGGTCGGGCTTGAACCGACGACCTCTTCCTTACCAAGGAAGTGCTCTACCCCTGAGCTACGTGGGCGCGAGACGAGACGACCCCTCTAGCCCTTCGCCGGGGGCCGGCCGACAGCGGAACCTACCTATCTTATTGATCTCCCCTCGCCGGTGTAAAGCCCTTCCGCTCCCGCAGTTGCGTCACGCGCCCCGAGCGCGCGACGGCAGCGGGACCGCAGATTTTGGCACCGATCGTGAATCTTGTCTAGCCCCCGGGGACCGTCGCGAGGGGGGCAGGGAGGCGCGGATGGAGCGGGAGACGGGATTCGAACCCGCGACCAACAGCTTGGAAGGCTGTGACTCTACCCCTGAGTTACTCCCGCTCGGGGTCCGGCGACGACGGAGGGGCGTGGTGGAGGCGGGAGGATTCGAACCTCCGTAGGGCGTTGCCCGGCAGATTTACAGTCTGCTGCCATTGACCGCTCGGCCACACCTCCGACTGAGAAAGAACCGCCCGAGTCCGGCTGGAGCCGGCACTCGGATTCGAACCGAGGACCTACCGCTTACAAGGCGGTTGCTCTACCTCTGAGCTATGCCGGCGCGCTCGGAATCGACCTCGGCTCGGCACCGGCGGCAACCGCCGGCTCCGGAGCGCCGGAGTTTACCCTTCCTCGGCCGGCCCTGACAAGGACGCGCGCGCGCCGCGGCGTGACCGCTGTCGCACGGCCTCGTAGAGCACGGCCGCGGCCGCGGTCGCCAGATTGAGCGAGCCGACTCGGCCCCGCATCGGCAACGTGAGCCACCCGTCGCAGCTCGCGCGCGTCAGCCGTCGCAGCCCTCCGTGCTCTCCGCCGACGCAGAAGACGACCTTGCCGGTCAGATCGACCTCCCACGGAGGCTCGCCGCCGAGGTCGAGGCCATAGACCCAGAAGCCCTCCGCCTTCAGGCGTTCCAGCGCCTGCGCGGCCGAGCCGATCCGCTCGATCGCGAGCCACGCCGACGCCCCGGCGGAAGCCTTCTCCGCCGCTTCGTTGAGCGGCGCCGAACCGTGCTCGCGCACCATCACGCGCCCAACGCCCGCTCCCTCGCAGACGCGCAGCAGCGCGCCGAGGTTGCGCGGGTCTTGGACGTCCTCGGCGAGCACGACGAACTCCGGGTCTCCGCTCCCGATTGCCGGCTCGGCCGCTCGGGGCTCGCTTCCGATCTCGGCGCCGAAGCCATTGGTCGCCGCGCCGCGACCGATACGCCGCAGCTCGGCCGAGCCGACCTCGACCAGCGGCAGGCCCAGCTCCCGACAGAGCGACTCGATCTCGCGTCGACGCTGACCCTGACGCCCTCGCTCGATCAGGACGCGCCTTACGCGCCCCGGCGCGCCGCGCAGCAGCTCGCGGACAGGGTGGAAGCCGACCACGTGCCCGGCTCTCAGGAGCCCTCCCCCCCGCCGGCCAGCAGGACGACCGCCAGCGCCGCCATCCCCTCCTCGCGGCCGAAGGCGCCGAGCCGCTCGTGGGTCGTCGCCTTCAGCCCGACGGCGTCCGGCTCGACGCCCAGTGCCTGCGCCACCCGCCGCCGGATCGCATCGCGGTGCGGACCGATCCGCGGCGCCTCGGCGATCAGCGTGAGGTCGCAGTTGACCACGCCGAGCCCACGACGTCGCACCTGCGCCAGCACGAGCTCGAGGAGCCGGAGGCTCGACGCGTCCTTCCACTGCGGGTCCCCCGGCGGAAAGTACTCGCCCAGGTCTCCCAGGCCGGCCGCGCCAAGCAGCGCGTCGCAGAGGGCGTGCAACAGCACGTCGGCGTCGCTGTGCCCCTCGAGGCCGCGGACGTGGGGGATCTCGACTCCGCCGAGGACCAGGCGTCGGCCGACCACCAGGCGATGCACGTCGTACCCCTGCCCGATCCTCCAGATCATCCTCCGGCCTCCTCCGCGCCGAGCAGCCGCGCTGCCTCAGCGAGATCCTCCGGAAGCGTCACCTTGGGATTCGGCTTCGAGGCCACGACGGCACGGATCTCGATCCCGCCGAGCCGTTCGACCAACGCGGCCTCGTCGGTGCCGACGAAACCGTCGCGCTCGGCGGCGAGGAGCGCCTGTTCGAGCAGATCTCGTCGAAAGACTTGGGGCGTTTCGGCGCGGAAGAGGGCGGCGCGGTCGAGGGTGGCGAGGATCCGCCCCCCCTCGACCCGCTTGATGGTGTCCGTCACCGGGCGTCCGAGGACCGCCGCGCCGGCCGAGGCGGCGCGCACGACCGCCTCGAGGTCGGGCGCGGCGAGCGCCGGCCGCGCTCCGTCGTGCACCGCGATCAGGTCGGCGGCGGCCGCCGGGCTCGCCGCCAGCGCCCGACCGACCGACGCCTGCCGGGTCGGTCCGCCGACGACGAAGCGCAGCCGCGGGTCCCCGGCCAGCTCGCGCTCCGCCGCTTCGAGCTCGCCTTCCGGCAAGGCGACCACCACGCTCGCCGCCCCCGCCGCGAGCAGCCGCTCCACCGCGTGCGCGAGCAGCGGGCGGCCGGCGAGCGACCGGAACTGCTTCGGCCGGGCCCCGCCGTAGCGCGTGCCACGGCCGGCCGCCGGCACCAAGGCATGAAACGAAAGGCCGGCGGGGGACGCCGCCGGCCGGGCTCGTTGCGGAAAGTTCGGGTCCTCGACCACGGTTATCAGACCGTCAGGATGTCCTTCTCCTTGTGCTCGAGGGCGGTGGCGATCTCCTGGATGTAGCGGTCGTGGAGCTTCTGGGCCTCTTCGTGGCCCCTGTGCTCGTCGTCCGCGCCGATCTCGCCGTCCTTGCCCTTCTTCTTCAGCCGATCGTTGGCATCGCGCCGGGCCTGACGCACGCCGTTGCGCGCGTCCTCGGCGAGCTCGTGGGCCTTGCGCACGAGCTCCTTGCGCCGCTCCTCGGTCAACTGGGGCACCGGGATACGGATCACTTTGCCGTCGTTCTGGGGATTGACGCCGAGATCGGACTTCAAGAGCGCCCGCTCGATCGCCGAGATCTGGCTCTTGTCGTAGGGCTGCGCCATGAGCATGGTCGCGTCGACGACGTTCACTGTCGCGACACTCTTGAGCGGCGTCGGAGTACCGTAGTAGTCGACCAGGACGTGGTCGAGCAGGGTCACCGATGCCCGTCCGGTGCGCAGGCGCTTGAGCTCGTCGTGGAAGTGATCGACCGCCGACTTCATCTTCTGTTCCGCCTCGGCGAAGACCTCTTTCATCTTGCCCTCCCTGTGCGGATCATCGGCGGGCGCCGCCCCGCTGTCAACCGATCGAGCGCTTGACGATCGATCCGACCTTCTCGCCGCAGACAACGCGCCGAATGTTGCCGGCCACGCCGAGGTTGAAGATCGCGATCGGGAGCTCGTTGTCGCGGCATAGGCTGATCGCCGCGGCATCCATGATCCGCAGGTCGCGCTCCAGAACCTGCTGATAGGTGACCTCGGCCAGCAGCTGGGCGTCCGCGCTCTTGCGCGGATCGGCGGTGTAGACGCCATCGACCCGGGTCGCCTTGAGCAGGATCTCCGCGCCGATCTCGTTGGCGCGCAGGGCGGCGGCCGAATCAGTGGTGAAGTACGGGTTGCCCGTGCCCGCCGCGAAGATGACGATGCGGCGCTTCTCCAGGTGACGGAGCGCCCGCCGGCGGATCAGCGGCTCGGCCACCGCTCGGATCTCGATCGCGGTCTGCACCCGCGTCGGCACCTGCCGCTTCTCGAGCGCATCCTGGAGAGCCAGCGCGTTGATCACCGTCGCCAGCATGCCCATGTGGTCGCCGGTGACGCGGTCGAGGCCGCGGTGGCTCGCCGCGACGCCGCGAATGATGTTGCCGCCGCCGATGACGATCGCGATCTCGACGCCGAGGCGATGCACGTCGACGATCTCCTCGGCAATCTGGGCGACGACGGCCTCGTCGATGCCGAAGCTCTGCGAGCCCATCAAGGCTTCGCCCGAGAGCTTCAGCAGGATGCGCCGATAGGCCGGGCCCGCCACGGCCGTCGGCTCAGCCCTTCGCCGCGGCCAGGACCTCGGCGGCGAAGTCGGTCTCCCGTCGCTCGATGCCCTCGCCGAGCTTGAAGCGAACGAAGCGGCGAACCTGGATGTTCTCGCCGATCCTGGCGACCGCCTCGGTGACCATCTGGCCGACCGTGACGTCCGGGTTCTTGACGAAGGCCTGCTCGAGCAGGCAGCTCTCGGCGAAGAACTTCTCGAGCTTGCCTTCGACGATCTTCTCGACCACGTTGGCCGGCTTGCCGGTCGCCGCGGCTTGCTCGCGGTAAATCGCGCGCTCGCGCTCGAGCACGTCGGCGGAGACCTCCTCGCGGCGGACGAAGCGCGGCTCGGCCGCCGCGACGTGCATCGCGACGTCCTTGACGAGCTCTTGGAAGCCCTCGGTCCGCGCCACGAAATCGGTCTCGCAATTCACTTCGACCAGCACGCCGATCTTGCCGCCCGCATGGATGTACGAGCCCACCATGCCGTCGGCGGCGACACGGCCCGCTTTCTTGGCGGCGGCCGCCAGACCCTTCTTGCGCAGCGTGTCGATCGCCTTCTCCAGGTCGCCCCCCGCCTCGGCGAGGGCCGCCTTGCAGTCCATCATGCCGGCGCCGGTGCGCTCGCGAAGTTCCTTGACCATCTGAGCCGTGATCTGCATCTCGCTTCTCTCCTCTCGCCGCCCGGGCAGAAGAAAGGGCCAGCGACCCCTGACGGCGATCGGCTGACCCTCTCCCCGGATGTCCCCGCGAGACTTCCGGCCCAGGCGAACGGGTATCGGTTCCGGCGACGGCCGCGCGGGCCAGCCCCGGTCCCGGATCTCCAGGGAATCAGGCGGACGGGGCCGGAGCCTCCATCTCGTTCGCGTCGGCGGCGGGCGGCACCGGCGCGGCGTCTTTCTCCTCCACCATCTGCTCCTGCTGGAGCCGCTGGGTGCCCGCGATGTAGGCGTCGGCGATCTTCGAAGCGAAGAGCCGGATCGTGCGAATCGCGTCGTCGTTGCCCGGAATGACGTAGTCGACCTGCTCCGGATCGCAGTTCGTGTCGACGATCGCGATCACCGGAATGCCGAGCTTGTTCGCCTCGGCGACCGCGATCGATTCCTTCTTGGGGTCGACCACGAAGATCGCCTCGGGCAGCGCGTCGAGCTCGCGCACCCCTTCGAGGTTGCGGCTCATCCGGTCGCGCTCGCGGTCGAGCCGCAGGCGCTCCTTCTTGGTGTACCCGCCGTTCTCGTCGCCGAGTCGGGCTTCGATCTCGAGCAACCGCTCGATCGACTGGCGAATGGTGACGAAGTTGGTCAGCGTGCCGCCCAGCCAGCGGTGGGAGACCCAGAACTGGCCACAGCGACGCGCCTCTTCGGCGACCGCCTCCTGGGCCTGTCGCTTGGTGCCGACGAACAGCAGGCGCCGCCCGTCCCGCCCGAGCTGCTCGACGAATTCCGCGGCCTCGCGGAACATCTTGAGCGTCTTCGAGAGGTC
The DNA here is from genome assembly GCA_011525905.1 of Acidobacteriota bacterium. Lineage (GTDB taxonomy): Bacteria > Acidobacteriota > Thermoanaerobaculia > Multivoradales > JAGPDF01 > JACTMI01. Next base: position 13,252 of record WYBK01000068.1, on the reverse strand, counting down.
GATGATGTAGATCCCGTTGCGCTTGCCGAAGATGTAGGGCTTCATCTTCGGATTCCAGCGGCGCGTCTGGTGCCCGAAGTGGACGCCCGCTTCGAGCAGCTCTTGCATGGTGATGTCGACCACGAACCTCTCTCCTTGATCTCGAATCGCTGCGCTCAACGCTTGCTGAACTGGAAGCGCTTGCGGGCTCCGGCACGGCCGTACTTCTTGCGCTCCTTCTTGCGCGGATCGCGGGTCAGGAACCCGGCCGACTTGAGCCGGTCCCGCAGCTCGGCGTCGAACTCGAGCAACGCGCGGCTGATGCCGTGGCGCACGGCGCCGGCCTGTCCGGCGTAGCCGCCGCCGTCCACCGTCGCCTGGATGTCGAACTTCTCGGCGGTCTCGGTGAGCACCAGCGGCTGGCGCACGACCATGCGCAGGACGTCGCTCGGGAAGTAGCCGTCGAGGTCGCGGCCGTTGACCACGACCGAGCCAGTGCCCGGACGCAGATAGACGCGGGCGGTCGCGGTCTTGCGCCGACCGGTGCCGTAGTAGTGGGAGGCTTCGCGAGAAACTTCGCGGGAGACTTCGCTCAACTCCGTTCTCCTCACATCTTGACCGTGGCGAGATCGAGCACGGTCGGCTTCTGGGCTTGATGGGGGTGCTGCTCGCCGGCGTAGACCTTCAGCTTCTTGCGCATCTTGCGACCGAGCTTGGTCTTCGGCAACATGCCGAAGACCGCGCTCTCCACCAGGCGGGCGGGCAGCTTGTCGCGGACCTCGAAGGCCTTCGGCGACTTGAGCGAGCCCGGCTTCTGGGTGGTGTGCCGGAAGTAGACCTTGTCGCGCTCCTTGGCGCCGGTCAGCACGACCTTTTCGGCGTTGACCACGATCACGAAGTCGCCACAATCGACGTGCGGCGCCCAGATCGGCTTGCCCTTGCCCGACAGGATCTTGGCGACGGTGGACGACAGCCGTCCGACCGGCACGCCGGCGCCGTCGACGACGAACCAGGCGCGCTCGATCTCTGCCGGCTTGGGGCTCACGGTGCTCTTCATCTTCGACTCCGAACGGTATGGACGGCTGGGCTGGGCGAGGAAGGACCCGCACTGCAGCGCAGAGAGCCCAGGATCTTAGGGATCCGGCGCCTCGGTGTCAACCCCCGGGCCGCCGCGCGCCGGACCCCGGAAGTCCAGCGCCACCGGCAGGATACACTGTTCGGCCGATGGCGTCGCCGGCGCTCCCGCTCGACAAGGAGTCCACCCGCATCCGGACGATGTTCGCCCGCGTGGCGCCGCGCTACGATCTGCTCAACCACCTGCTCTCCGGCTCGCTCGACCGCCTCTGGCGGCGCCGCGCCGCCCGCTCGCTGGCCCGCGCCCTCCCTGCTGGCGCCCGCGTTCTCGATCTCTGCTGCGGCACCGGCGACCAGGCCGAGGCGTTGCGGACCGCCGGGTTCCGGGTGGTCGCCGCCGACTTCTGCCTGCCGATGCTCGCGCTCGCCGGACCGAAGTTCCGCCGTGGCAGCGCGCGCCCCCCGGCTCCCCTGAATGCCGACGCGCTCGAGCTGCCGCTGCCCGACGCGGGTTTCGACGGCGCGACCGTCTCCTTCGGGATGCGCAACGTCGCCGACCTCCACCGAGCGCTGATCGAGATCGCTCGCGTCCTGCGCCCGGGCGGCGAGCTCGCGGTGCTCGAGTTCACGGTGCCCGCCTGGCAGCCCCTGCGCTGGATCTACCTCTTCTATTTCAAGTACTTGCTGCCCCGGATCGGCGCCTGGGTGTCGGGTGACGGTGCGGCCTATGCCTACCTGCCGGAGTCGGTCCTCGGCTTCCCGCAACGCGAGGGTTTCCTGGCCGAGCTCGACCGCGCGGGCTTCGTCGCAGGGCGCTTCGCGAGCCTGTCGGGCGGCATTCTCTGTCTCTACCGCGCGAGGAGGAAGTCATGACCCAGATCCTGGACGGCCGCGCGACGGCCGAGGCGATTCGGAAGGAGGCGGCGGCCGCGGCGGCCGATCTGCGCGAGCGGCACGGCAGGGCGCCCGGGCTGGCGGTCGTGCTGGTCGGCGACGACCCCGCGTCGCAGGTCTACGTAGGCTCGAAAACCCGGGCCTGCGCCGAGGCGGGGCTCGAGAGCTTCTCCCACCGGTTGCCCGCGGACACCGCGGAGGAGAAGCTGTTCGGCCTGATCGACCGACTCAACGCCGACCCGGCCGTGGACGGCATTCTGGTGCAGCTGCCGCTGCCCGATCACCTGCCGACCCGGCGGCTGCTCGAGCGGATCGACCCCGGCAAGGACGTCGACGGCTTCCATCCGGTCAACGTCGGCCGGCTCTGGATCGACGAGACCGGGTTCGTCCCCTGCACGCCGGCCGGCATCGTCGAGATGCTCAAGCGCTACGAGATCGCCCTCAAGGGGCGTCAAGCGGTGATCGTCGGCCGCAGCACGATCGTCGGCAAGCCGATGGCGGCGCTGCTGTTGCGCGAGCACTGCACGGTCACGATCGCCCATTCGCGTACCCGCGATCTCGCCGCCACCTGCCGCGGCGCGGACCTCCTGATCGCGGCGGTCGGCCGCGCCGGCCTGATCGACAGCGACCACGTCGCGCCCGGCGCGGTGGTGATCGACGTCGGCATGAATCGCGTCACCGATCGCCCGCTGGCCGAGCGCCTGGTCGGCGGCGACCCGAAGCGGATGGCGGCCTACGAGAAGAACGGCTCGGTCCTGGTCGGCGATGTCGACTACCCCGCCGTGGCGCCGCTCGCCGCGGCCATCACGCCGGTGCCCGGCGGTGTCGGTCCGCTGACGGTCGCTATGCTGATCGCCAATTCCGTCGCTGCGGCGCGGCGCCGGCTCGGCGACGCTTGAGAACCTACCGCGTCGGCCTGACGGGCGGGTTGGCCTCCGGCAAGTCGACGGTAGCGCGGCGCCTCGCCGCCGCCGGCTTCCTGGTCGTCGACGCCGACCGGCTCGTCGCCGACCTCTACGCCGCGGGCGCTCCGGGAGCGGCCGCGGTGGCCCGGCTCTTCGGACCCCAGATGTTGAGGCGAGACGGCGGCGTCGACAAGCCGGCTCTGGCGCGCCGGGTGTTCGCCGACGCCGAGGCGCGACGGCGGCTCGAGGCCGCGATCCACCCCCTGGTGCGCGAGCGGTTCGCCGCGCTCGCCGCCGCGCACGACGGCGTCGCGGTGCTCGAAGCGACCCTACTGGTCGAAGCGGGCTACGCGCCCGACTTCGACCGCGTCGTGAGCGTCGAGGCGTCCGAGGCGCTGCGCCTCCCGCGGGCGGTGGCGCGCGGCCTCGGCGCGCGCGAGGCCGCGGCGCGCCTCGCGGCCCAGGGGGACGGCGAATCGCGCCGCGCCGCCGCCGACGAGATTCTCTGGAACGAGGGAGACCTGGGCGAGCTCGAACGACGCGCCGACCTTCTCGCCGCCGACCTCGCCCGGCGCGCCGGCAGCTCCACCCCGAATCGCTAGCTCAGATCTGCTCGAGCAACGCGCGCCAGGCGCGGCCGCGGTGGCCGACCGCGTCCTTCTCCTCGTCGCTCATCTCCGCGTAGGTGCGCCGCTCGCCCTCGGGAACGAAGACCGAGTCCCAGCCGAAGCCGCGGTCGCCTCGCGGCGGCAGCACCAGGTGCCCGGTGGTCGCGCCCTCCGCGGCGATGCGGTGCTCGCCATCGAGCGCCAGCAGCGCGCAGCGCGCGGCGGCGCGCGCGTCGCCCAGCGCCAGCGCGCAGCGCGCGATCCCTTCGGCGCCGATCGCCGCGAGCATCCACTTGACCAGCGGTCCCGGGAAGCCGCCGAGCGCGGCGAGCTCGAGGGCCGTCTCCTCGACGACCACCGGCGGGCCGAGCGTCGCGAGCGCGGCCTCGGCCTTGGCCGCGAGCACCCGATCGAGGTCGAGGGACTGGATCTCGGGCAGGTCGAGCTCGACCGCGTCGAGCGAAGGACCGACGAGGCGTCGCGCCTCGGCGAGCTTGCCGGCGTTGCCCGTGACGAGGCGGTAGGGAAGAAGGCGGCTCACTCGGCCTGAAGCGCGTCCCGGCGCACGCGGAAGGCCTCGATCTGCGTCTCGAGCCCCTTGAGCTGATGCTTGCCCAGGGACTCGATGGGCAGCGCGTCGCCGACCAGGCGCGCGGTCTCCGGGCCCATGACGACGTCGCCCTCCTCGGCGATGTAGGCCTCGATCCGCGCCGCGACGTTGACCGTGTTGCCGAGAACCGTGTAGTCGACACGGCGCTTCGAGCCGACATCGCCGACCACCACCGGCCCGCTGTTGATGGCGATCCGCACCGGCAGCTGGGGTTGATTCCTGCGCGCCCGCTCGGCGTTCCAGGTGGCTTGCTCGCGCTGGATGTGCATCGCGGCGCGCACCGCGCGAACGGCGTGGTCCTCCTGCGGCACGGGGGCGCCGAAGAAGGCCATCACGCAGTCGCCGATGAACTTGTCCAACGTGCCTCCGGCCGCGAAGATCGCCTCGACCGCATGGGTGAAGTAGCCCTCGAGCAACTCAGCGACCTCGCCCGCCGACAGCTTCTCGGACAACGCGGTGAAGCCGGCGAGGTCGGCGAACAGCACAGTGACCTCGGTCTGCTTCATGCGACCGACCGCGGCGTCGGCGGCCGCCGGGTCGAAGCGCACGATCGACTCGATCACCGCGGGCGAGTGGTACCGCTCCAGACGCGACCGCACCTCACGCTCGAACTCGGCGATCTTGGCGTTCTTCAGTCGCTCGACGGCGACCGCGGCGTAGTTGGCCAGAGCGGTCAGAAGATCGAGGTCCTGCTCGTTGAAGGTGCCGGCATGGAACGGCGTGTCGACCTGCATCACGCCCATGATCCGCTCCCCCGACCAGAGCGGCGCACACATGGCGGCGCGGATCTGATGGATGCGGATCGACTCGCCGCCCGCCAGCCTCTGGTCGGACAGGGCATCGTAGGTGAGCAGCGCCACCCGGTCGCGCGTCACCTGCTCGACCATGGTCTTGGAGACCGGCACCTCTCCCTTGGGCCGGAACTCGACTTTCTCCTTCACCCGGGCGACCTCGCACACCGCCTCGCCCGACGCGTCGTCGGTCAGGAGGATGAAGCCACGGTCGACGGGCAGCGCCTCGAAGGCGATGTCGAGCACCCTCGAGAGCACGTCGTCGATCGAGTCGGAACGAATCAGGAGGCGCGCGAGCCGCGTCATGAAGCCGAAGATCTTGCTGCCGTAAGCCTGGTCGAGGTCGCGACGCTTGTCGACCCGCACCTCGCCGGAGCCCTTGGGGTCGAGCCCGTACTCGGCGGAGAAGTCGGCGAGCGAGCGGACGATGGTCGCCGTCCCCATGCTGACCGGAGCCATGCCGGCGGCGGTGGTCGGCATCTTGTCCATCGCCGCGACCGAGGGCCCGGCGATCTCGTCGACCACGAGCTCGAAGATGCCGACCTTGATCTTGTCCCCGGGTCGCAGCAGCGCGCGGCGCACCGAGATGCGGTTGACCTGGATGCCGTTCGTGCTGCCCAAATCGTGGACTGTCCAACCCTCCGCCTCGCGGCGGATCGACGCGTGACGGCGCGAGACCGAGAAGTCGGGCAGGACGATCTCGTTCTCGTTGCCGCGGCCGATCCGCACCTCGTCCTGGTGCAGAGTCCGAGCCTCGTCGTGGCCTTGGTGGGTCCAGTGCAGGCGGAGCAAGGGCGGCGTCCTCGCGCAGATCTTACTCCGAGAGCCGAATGGCGAGCGCCCGTCGCCGCGCACGGCGCTGCTAGGATCGCCCAGTGAGCGCCGACGCTCCCGGCAACCCCCTGCACGATCGCTACGCCAGTCGCGAGATGGCCGCGATCTTCTCGACGCGGAACCGCTACGCCACTTGGCGCCGGCTCTGGATCGCTCTGGCCGAGTGCCAGCGCGAGCTCGGCCTGCCGATCACGGCCGAGCAACTCGACGCGCTGCGCGCCGCCGCACCCCGGCTCGACCTCCAGCGCGTGGCCGAGATCGAGCGCCAGACCCGACACGACGTGGTCGCCCACCTGCGCCACTTCGCCGAGCAGGCCGGAGAGGCCGGCGGCATCCTCCACCTGGGGGCCACCTCGGCCTTCGTGACCGACAACACCGACCTGGTGCTGGCGCGCGAGGCGTTGGCCCTGCTCGAGCGCCGCCTGGCCACCGCGATCTCGGCGCTCGCCGAGCTCGCGCGCCGCCATCGCGCCCTCCCCTGCCTCGCCTACACCCACCTGCAGCCGGCGCAGCTGACCACCGTCGGCAAGCGGGCCTGCCTCTGGGTCCAGGACCTGACGCTCGACCTCGCGGAGATCCGGCGGCGGCGCGAACGACTTCTCTGCCGCGGCGTCAAGGGAACGACCGGCACGCAGGCGAGCTTCCTGACCCTGTTCGGCGGCGATCACGCCAAGGTGCGCGAGCTCGACCGGCGGTTCGCCGAACGGCTCGGTTTCGCCGGCGCCGTCGCGGTCTCCGGGCAAACCTACCCGCGCAAGCTCGACAGCCAGATCCTGGCTGCGCTCGCCGGCGTCGCCGAGAGCTGTCACAAGCTGGGCACCGACCTGCGCCTCCTGCAAGGCCTGGGCGAGCTCGCGGAGCCGTTCGACGAGGAGCAGGTCGGCTCCTCGGCGATGGCCTACAAGCGCAATCCGGTGCGCGCCGAGCGCATGTGCGCGCTCGCCCGCCGGATCCTGACCGACGCCGCCAACGGCCCGCTCAACGCCGCGACGCAATGGCTCGAGCGCAGCCTCGACGACTCGGCGAACCGGCGGCTCGTCCTGCCGGACGCCTTCCTGGGCGCCGATGCCGTGCTGTCGCTCGCCGGGCACATCGCCGCCGGGCTGCGCGTCCACGAGGCCGCGATCGCGGCGCGAGTGGCGCGCGAGCTGCCGTTCATGGCGACCGAGACGCTCCTGATGCAGGCGACGCTGCGCGGCGGCGACCGCCAGGAGCTGCACGAGCGCATCCGCCGCCATTCCTTCGCGGCGCAGGAAGCGGTCGCAGCGGGCCGGGAAAACCCGCTGCTTGCTACAATCGTCGGTGATTCGGCCTTCCGGCTCGGTGCCGAGGAGGTCGCGGCGTGGGTCGATCCGGTGGCCTTCACCGGCCGCGCCGCGCAGCAGGTGGACGAGTTCCTGGACTCGGTGGTGACTCCGGCGCTCGCCGGCGTCGCCGCCGCAGCGGTCGAAGAGCCCCGAATCTAGCCGCCGGCTAGAGCTCGGCGCCCTCCCGGCCGCCCTCGACGGGCCGCGATGCGCCGCGCCGCCACTCTCTCCGCCCCGCTCCTGATGGCGCTGCTCGCCTTCGGCTGCGCGACCGCCCGGCCGCGCACCGCCGGATCGACCTTCGAGCGGGGCGTGGCCTCCTGGTACGGTCCCGGCTTCCACGGGCGCGCCACCGCATCGGGCGAGCGCTACGACATGGAGGCGCTCACCGCGGCGCACCCGTCGCTTCCCTTCGGCACGCTGGTCGAGGTCGTCAACCTCGACAACGGCAGGCGTGTCACCGTCCGGATCAACGACCGCGGTCCCTTCGAGAGAGGGCGGGTGATCGACCTGTCGCGCGCCGCCGCCCGGGCGATCGGCATGCTCGGGCCAGGCACCGCGCGGGTCGAGCTAGTCGCCGTCGGGGTCGCGCCGGCCGGTCCGCGAGCCTTCGCCGTGCAAGTCGGCGCCTTCCGTGACGTCGAGCGCGCCCGCGCGCTCTCGGCCGAGCTCGCGGCTCGCTACCCCGCCGTCGCGGTGCTCTCGGACCGCGTCTGGCACCGCGTTCAGGTCGGCAGCTTCGCCAGCCGCTCGGCGGCCGAGGCGCTCGAGGACGAGTTGCGCACCCGCGGCTACACGGTGGTCATCGTGCCACTCTCAGGGGGCGATTCCTGACCGCGGCGGCGCTCAGACCGGCCCGAGCGTCCGAGCGCTCGCGATACCGGGCAGCCCGCGCAGCCGGTCGAGGGTCACGGTCCCGACCTCCTGGTCGAGTCGCAGTACCGACAGCGCCATGCCGGTCTCCTCGCGCCGGGCGAGATGGATGTCGGCGATGTTGACCCCGGCCTCGCCGAGCGCCGTGCCGATCGCACCGACCACACCCGGGACGTCCCGGTTCTCCAGCACCAGCAGGCGTCCGTAGGGGCGGAACTCGAGGCGGTAGCCGAGGAACTCGACGACCCGCAGGTCCCCCTCGCCGACCACCAGGCCGGCGAGCTCGACCGGCGCGCCCTCCGTCGCGAGCCGGACGCGCACCAGATGCGGGTAGTCGCCGGCCTCGCGCCGGCTCGAGCGCACCAGCTCGATGCCGCGCCCGGCAGCAACATGTTCCGCGTTGACGTAGTTGACCTCGTCACCCAGGTGGCGCCCGAGCGCGCCTTTCAGCACGGCGACGGCCACCGGCGCGGCGAGCTCGTCCTCGAGGCCGGCGAGCTCGACGTCGAAGCGGCGAAAGCCGGCGCCGCCCAGCTCGGCGGCGAGCAGGCCCAACCGCTCGCCCAGCCGGAGGAAGGGCTCGCTCTTGCGCCCCGCCGGCGAGAACGGCAGGTTGACGGCCGCGGCCGGCATCGATCCCTCGAGCGCCGCCAGCAACTGCGCCGCGGTTTCGACCGCGATCCGTTCCTGGGCCTCCCGGGTCTGGGCGCCGATGTGCGGCGTCGCGACCACCCTGCGGTGGCGGACCAGATCGAGATGCGGCGTGGGCTCCTCCGCGTAGACGTCGAGCGCGGCGCCGGCCACGCGACCCGACTCGAGCGCGGCGAGCAGCGCCGCCTCGTCCACCGTGCCGCCGCGGCCGCAGTTGATCAGCAGCGCCCCTGGCTTCATCCGGCCGATGTGCGCGGCATCGAGCAGGTTGCGCGTCTCCTTGGTGAGCGGCGTGTGCAGCGTCACGACGTCGGCTGCGGCGAGCAGCTCCTCGAGCGGGGCCAGGTCGACTTCGAGCCGCCGCGCCAGGCCCGGATCGAGGAAGGGATCGTGGGCCATCACCTTCATGTCGAACGCGCGCGCGCGGGCCGCCACCCGCTGGCCGATGCGGCCGAAGCCGATCACTCCCAGGGTCTTGCCCTGCAGCTCCGTGCCGACGAAGGTCTTGCGGTCCCATTCGCCGCGCTTCATCGAGGCGTCGGCGGCGGGGATGTTGCGCGCGAGCGCGAGCATCATCGCGAGCGTGTGCTCGGTGGCGGCCATCAGGTTGCCGGTCGGCGCGTTGACCACCAGGATGCCCCGTTCGGTCGCCGCCTCGACGTCGACGTTGTCGACGCCGATGCCGGCGCGGCCGATCACCCGCAGCCGCGTGCCGGCCTGGATCAGCGCGCGCGTCACCTTGGTCGCGCTACGCACCACGAGAGCGTCGAACTCCGGCAGCAGCTCTGCGAGCCGCGGCTTCTCCGCGGCGGTGAGCACGTGCACTTCGGCCCCGGCCGAGCGCAGGATCTCGAGACCCGACTCTTCGAGCGAGTCGGCGATCAGAATGCGGTCCATGCTGCGATCTCCTCGTCGAGAGCAGCCAGCAGGGCGTCGAGGTCGCTCGCGCGCACTTCGCCCATGTGGCCGATGCGGAAAGTGTCCTGCTTCCAGGCGCCGTAGCCGCCGCCCAGGGTGAAGCCGCGCGCCGCGGCGGCTCGGACCAGCTCCGGCGCCGAGCGTCCCGTCGGGACGCACAGGCAGGAGACGGTCGCCGAGCGAGCCGTCGCCGCGCTGGCGAAATCGAGGCCGCGGTCCCGCGCCCACGCCGCGGTCGCCGCGGCGAGCGCCGCATGTCGTGCCCAACGGGCCTCCACGCCCTCCTCGGCGATGCGCTCTAGCTGCCGCTCGAGCGCCCAGCAGAGCGAGACCGCGGGCGTGGTGATCGGCCCTCCCTCGCGGTGCTTGTCGAGGTAGCGGACGAGATCGAGATAGAAGCCGCGCCGCTCGAGGAGGCGCGCGCGCCCTTCCGCGCGCTCCGACAGCGCCAGCGCCGTGAGGCCGGGCGGCGCGGCGATGCCCTTCTGGACGCCGGCGAAGACGAAGTCGAGACCCCAGCCGTCCAGCTCGAGCGGCAGTCCCGCGAGCGACGACACGGCGTCGACCAGGACCAGCGCGTCGCTCTCCTCGCGCACGGCGCGCGCCAGCTCGGCGAGCGGATTGGCGACGCCGGTCGAGGTCTCGTTGTGCGTAATCGCGACCGCGTCGTAGCGCCGACGGCGCAGCGCCGCGCGCAGCAGATCGGGATCGTTGGCCGCTCCCCAAGGGACCGCGAGCTGGTCGGCTTCACGCCCGAGGGTCCGGGCGATCGCCAGCCAGCGTTCCGAGAAGGCGCCGCAGGTGAGGTGCAGCACGCGGTCGGCGACCAGCGAGACGAGCGCCGCCTCCATCAACATCGTGGAGCTCGAGGTCGCGACCGTCGCCTCGCGCGTCGTGCGGAAAACGGGGCGGAGCAGCTCGCCGATGCGCGTCCAGGTGGCGCGGAACTCGGGAGATCGGTGCGCCACTACCGGCCGGGTCATCGCCCGCCGGATCTCCTCGCGCACGTAGACCGGGCCGGGGACGAAGAAGCGGATCGGCTCGTCGCCGGGCTCGCTCACGGCGCCCTCCGCGGCAGCCGGTGGCGAGGACGGGCGAGCTCGGCGACCAGCGCCGCGGCGCCCAGTCGCCGGCCGCGCCCGGCCGCGGTCCACAGACGGAACTCCTCGCCCTCGGGCTCGAGCCGCGGCCACCCCTCGAGGCCGCGCACCAGCACGACGGCACAGCCGAGGAAGTGCTCGCGCAGTAGATCGCGCACCACCGGAGCGCCACCGACCGGCTTGACCGCCACGCTACGGCCGCCGCCGGCCGCCACCGCGCGCAGCGCGCCGAGCGCGGCGGCGCGCTCGAGCTCCGGCGGCAACGGGACGGCGGGCGCCGAGGCGAGCTCGAGCCAGCCGAGCCGCAGGCCGGTCTCGCGCGCTGACGCGAAGAGTGCCGCGAAGGCCTCGGGACCGAGCGTCACGCCAACCAGCGCCGGAGCCCTCAACCACCCTCCTCGGGATAGAGCAGGGCGGCGCGGCGCTCCTCGCGAAACTCGGCCTCGTCGGCTGCCCAGCCGTCGAGCCAGGACCCGAGGTCGCCGCCCCCATCGAGCGCCCGGCGCAGGTCGTCGCCACCGGAGAGCAGGTCGATCGCCGGACGGTCGGCGACGAACTCGTAGGGTGCGGAGCGCCAGGCGAAGGACCGCGGCGCCGTGCACTTGAGCGCGGCGAGCACCTCGACCCCGAGCCGGTAGCCGGCCACTCGCTCGGGCTCGGTCACCGCCAGCTCGACGCCGCCGCAGACTGCGCCGGCGTGCTTCTGGAACTGCGGGCGGAAGTAGGTGGGGACCGCGCGCACGCCGAGCCGGCGCGCCGGCTCGAGCGCCGCGGCGAGCGCCAGCGGATCGACTCCGGGCGCGCCGAAGAGCAGGAAGGGGCGCGTCGTGCCGCGTCCCTCGGAGAGCTCGGTCGCCTCGAGCAGGCAGAGGCCGGGGTAAACCAGCGCCGCCTCGAAGCTCGGCAGGTTCGGCGAGGGCGCGAGCCAGGGACGGCCGAGCGCCGGCCAGGTCGCGTCTCGCCGCCACCCCGCGAGCGGGATCACCTCGGGTGCCTCCGTCCAGCCCCGGCGCGCGGCCTCGAGCCGCACCAGCTCGCCGAGGGTCAGCCCATGACGCACCGGCAGGCGGAAGGCGCCGACGAAGGAGGCGAAGCCGGGCCGCGGAAGGTTGCCCTCGACCACCTCGCCGCCCAGCGGGTTCGGCCGGTCGAGCACCCAGACCTCGCAGCCGGCCGCGTGGGCCGCTTCAGCCGCCCAGACCGCCGTCGCGGCGTAGGTGTAGTAGCGCGCGCCGACGTCCTGCAGATCGATCAGCAGCAGGTCGAGGCCGACGAAGGCCCGCGGGCTCGGGAGCAGCGAGGCTTCATCGTCGCCATAGAGCGAGACGATCTCGGCGCCGGTCCAGGGGTCGAGCGCATCGGCGCTCGCCACCATGTCCTGCTCGACGCCGTAGTAGCCGTGCTCGGGCCCGAACAGGCGCGCCGGCCGGTATCCCGCCGCGGCGAACGCCCGATGCGCCGGCACGAGGTCCGCGGTGAGCGACGCGCCGTGCGCCAGCAGGCCGAAGCGCCGACCCGCCAGCCGGGCGGGGTCGGCGAGCAGGCGATCGAGGCCAGTCGCGATCATTCGTCGCGGGTCCAGTCGCCTCGCGCTCCGCCGCTCTTGCTCTCGAGCCTGAGCTCGGTCACTACCGCGCCGCGCTCGACCGCCTTGACCATGTCGTAGAGCGCCAGCGCGGCGGCAGCGCAGGCGGTGAGCGCCTCCATCTCGGCTCCGGTGCGCGCCGTCGCCACGACCCGCGCGCGGATCTCGAGCCCACCCTCGCGGCCCGCGAAGCCGATCTCGACCTGGTCGAGGGGGAGGGGATGAGCCAGCGGGATCCACTCGGACGTGCGCTTGGCGGCCTGCACGCCGGCGATGCGCGCGACGGCGAAGGCGTCCCCCTTGGGCAGCCGGTCGAGGCGGTCGAGCGTCGCCGGTGCGAGGCGAACCAGGCAGCTGGCCTCGGCCACGCGACGGGTCACCGGCTTGGCCGAGACGTCGACCATCTGGGCCTCGCCGCGCTCGTCGAGATGGCTGAAAGGGGGATCGGAAGCCAAGCTCTGCCGCTCCGCGGCGAATGCTAGCACTCGCGCGCGGGGGGTTCCCCACCCCTTCGGCGGTTGTCCCGGTGCTCCGAGTGGCGCAAGAGATCGCGCGCTCGCCGCTCAGGCCCGAGAAACACGAAAGCCCCGCCTCCTCGCCGGAAACGGGGCTCTCGGCACGACGCCCTGGAAGCGGCTCAGCGGCCCTTGTTCAGGGTGTCCTTCAGCTCCTTGCCGGCCTTGAAGCGCACGTTCTTGCTGGCCTTGATCGTGATCGTCGCGCCGGTCGCGGGATTGCGGCCCTTGCGGGCGGCCCGCTTGCTCACCGCGAACGAGCCGAAGCCCGGGATCTGGACGCGGTCGCCCTTCTTGAGGCCCTTGACGATCGCCTCGATCGCCGCGTCGAACGCCTCGCCCGCCGCCTTCTTGGTGAGCCCGTCGACCGAGCCCGCGATGTGCTCCACGATGTCTGCCTTGCCCGCCATGCTCTCCTCCCTTGTTCGTCGGAATCGAATCGGGTTGTCCGAATCTCCTGGCGGAGCGTAGGACAACGGCAGAAGCCTGTCAATACGGGCTTCCGCGCGATTCTCGCGCTCGCGCTCTCAGATCTGCCGGCGCAGGACCTGGACGGTGAAGCCGTCGTGCTCGAGCGCGGTCGGCAGACGCCAGAACCCGGGCGCGAG
>WYBK01000067.1 GCA_011525905.1 Acidobacteriota bacterium | reverse complement strand
GGACCTCTCGGGCGGCGAGCGGAACCGCCTCCACCTGGCGAAGCTGCTCAAGAGCGGCGGCAACCTGCTGCTGCTCGACGAGCCGACCAACGACCTCGACGTCGACACGCTGCGCGCGCTCGAGGAGGCGCTGCTCGAGTTCGCCGGCTGCGCCGTGGTGATCAGCCACGACCGCTGGTTCCTCGACCGCATCGCCACGCACATCCTCGCCTTCGAGGGGGACTCCGAGGTCGTCTGGTTCGAGGGCAACTACCAGGACTACGAGGCCGACTTCCACCGCCGCAAGGGCGCCGCGGCCGACCAGCCCCACCGCATCAAGTACCGGAAGCTGGTGCACTGAGCCGGCGGACGCTCGATCTGGCGGCGCGTCGGCGCCTCACGTGTCGGCGTAGATCTCCAGCAGATTGCGCTCCGGATCGCGAAAGAAGAGCGTGCGGTGCCCCCAAGGTTGATCGGTCGGCGGGTCGAGGATCTCGACACCGAGCGCGGACAACTCCACGTGACAGCGGTCGACCTCGGGCGGAGCGACGCGGAACGCGAGCTGGACGCTCGCCGAACCGGGCGAGGACGGACCGTCGAAGCTCCGCCCCCGGATCGCCGCCATCCCCCGCGGCCGCAGGGTGAGCAGCGTGGCCCCGACCCGCAGCTCGAGCCAGTCGCCGTTCCAGAGGTCCCGGTGGATCGGCAGTCCGAGCGTGCCGACGTAGAAGTCGCGCATGCGCGCGATGTCGTCGCAGAGGAGGATGAGGTAGTCGAGGCTCCGGATCGTCGCGAGACCCGCGGCGACCCGCGCCTCGACCGATCCGACGGCAAGTGCTTCGTTTCTCATGGAAGCCTCCCGGAAGCGGCGGCGAGGTTCCTGGTCCCCCGTCGCAGGGAAGGGAGCGTAATCGGCCGGCGCGCTCGCCGCCTTATCCGATGTCAATTGGCGAATCGCCCACCGGTCGCCCGGCGGCGGAGCTGGCGTTTGAGTCGCGAGAGCGACTCGGCAGTCATGCCCAGATAGGAGGCGATCTCGCGCTGGGGCAACCGAGCGGCCAGCTCGGGCTCCTCTCGCAGGAACTCCTCGTAGCGCGTCGCCGCGTCGTTTCCCTGCAACGAGAGCAGTCGGCGCGACTTGCGCTCGAGGATCGCCGCCGCACGCGCCGCGGCCCAGCGTTCGAGACGCGGATGCTTCGCCGCGATCTCCGACCAGCTGGACCAGGACCAGGAGGCGAGCTCCGATCGCTCGACCGACTGGATACCGAGCGGCGCGGGCCAGTCGTCCGCTCCACCCACGAAAGGGCCGGTTGCCTCTCCTTCGCGAAGGTAGGCCTTCGTCCACTCCGCGCCTTCCTCGCGCACGTGGAAGAAGCGCAAGAGGCCACGCCGCACCAGCAGCACCTCGGCGAGGGTCTCGCCGGGTCGGACGAGCAACTCGCGGGGCGCTAGCGACTGCGGGCGCGCGGCGGCCGCGAGCGACGAGAGGAGCGCCCCCTCGGCCCCGGAGTCGACACCGAGCAGAGCGGAGAGCTGGGCCATCGAATCGTCGTGCGCCACCGGCCTGCTCCAGTCATCGCAGCGAGAACTCGACTCCTGCTCTCTACCTTCGTCGGCCGAGCTGGACGAACTCGAAGCCGAAGCGCCCCTTGACGCAGAGGTTGCCGCGGGTGACCTGGTTCTCGAAGGGGGAGGTCGCCTTGACGATCGCGCCGTCCTGGACGTGGAGGGTGACCGTGCAGCCGACGCCGCAGTAGGCGCAGATCGTGTCGGTCCGGGTCTGGCGCGCCTCGTCCCAGCGCCCCACGGCGCGCAGGTCGTGCTCGGGCTTCGGCATCAGCGCGCCGGTCGGGCAGACGGCGATGCAGTTGCCGCAGTAGACGCAGGCCGAGTCGGGCAGCGGCACGTCGTGCTCGGTCGAGATCCCCGCGTCGAAGCCGCGGCCGGCGACCGCGATGGCGAAGGTGTTCTGGGCGTCGACGCCGCAGGCCTCGACGCACTTGTAGCAGAGCACGCACTTGCCGTAGTCGCGCACGTAGAGGTCGTTGTCGACCTTGACCGGCTGGGCGACGCTCGCCGCGTTCGCGCCGAAGCGCTCCGGCCGGGCGCCGTAGCGCGCCATCAGCTCGGCGAGGCCGGGGGCGGTCGACAGGTCGACCGACGAGGCGAGCAGCTCGAGCACCAGCTTGCGCGAGGTCGCCACGCGCGGCGACTCGGTCGCGACCTTCATGCCCGCCTCGGCCTTGCGCGAGCAGGCGGGCGCGAGCACCCGCGCGCCCTCGACCTCGACCACGCAGATCCGACAGACGTTGACCGGGGTGAGCGTCTCGAGATAGCAGAGCGTCGGGATCTCGCGCCCGGCCGCGCGGCAGGCGTCGAGCAGCGTCGCCCCCTGCTCGACCTCGACCCGCTCGCCGTCGATCTCGAGCGCGATCCGCTCGCGCACCTCGCGCGGCGGCGCTTCCGGCAAACGGGGCGAGCGCGGCGGCGGGGTGAACCAGATCGGAGTCTCGGTCACGGTCTCTCTCCTCCCGCGGCCGGCGCACCGAAGAGCGGGAAGCGAGCGAGCGCGCTCTCGATCGCCGCGCTCGCCGTCTGGCCGAGGCCGCAGATCGAGGCGTCGCGCATCGCCTGCGCCAGCTCGCGGTAGGTCTCGAGCTCGGCGGCCAGCGACCCCTCGGGGCGGCCGGCGGCCAGGCGCGCGAGCATCTCCTCCTGGCGCACCGCGCCGACCCGGCAGGGGACGCACTGGCCGCACGATTCGTGGCGGAAGAAGGAGGCGATGCGGGAGAGCGCGTCGGGCAGGTCGGCGAGGTCGTCGTAGA
The DNA here is from genome assembly GCA_011525905.1 of Acidobacteriota bacterium. GTDB lineage: Bacteria > Acidobacteriota > Thermoanaerobaculia > Multivoradales > JAGPDF01 > JACTMI01. The sequence continues at coordinate 27,207 of WYBK01000067.1, read as the reverse complement.
CCAGCACGACGCCCGAGCCGAGCGTCGTGCCCGCCGCGCGCGTGTCCTCGAAGGTGAGCGGCAGGGTCAGCGCCTCCGGCCCGACGAAGGAGCCGGCGGCGCCGCCGAGCAGCACGGCGGCGAGGTCCCGGCCGCCCGCCACGCCGCCGGCGAGCAGGAGCAGCTCGCCGAGCGTGGTGCCGAACGGCACCTCGTAGAGGCCGGGGCGCGCGACCCGTCCGGAGACGCAGAAGAGCTTGTGGCCGGTCGAGCCGGCGGTGCCCTTGGCGGCGTAGCTCGCGCCGCCGTTGGCCACGATGAACGGCACGTTGGCCAGCGTCTCGACGTTGTTGACCACCGTCGGCTTGCCGAACAGGCCGACCTCGACCGGGAAGGGGGGCTTCGAGCGCGGCTCGCCCCGGTAGCCCTCGATCGAGTTGAACAGCGCCGTCTCCTCGCCGCAGATGTAGGCGCCAGCGCCCCGCCGGATCTCGATGTCGAAGCGGAAGCCGGCGCCCAGCACGTCGTCGCCGAGCAGGCCGGCGGCGCGCGCCTGTGCGATCGCCTCGCCCAGCCGCTCGAGCGCCAGCGGGTACTCGCCGCGCAGGTAGACGAAGCCCCGCTCGCAGCCGCAGGCGTAGCCGGCGATGGTCATCGCCTCGACGATCCCGAAGGGGTCGTGCTCGAGCAGGATGCGGTCCTTGAAGGTGCCCGGCTCCGACTCGTCGGCGTTGCAGACCAGGTAGCGCGGCGTGACGCGCGCGCGCGCCACCGCCTGCCACTTGCGCCCGGTCGGGAAGGCGGCACCGCCGCGGCCGACCAGTTTCGAGGCGATCTTCTCCTCGATCAGGCGCTCGGGGCCGAGCTCGACCGCCCGCGCGAGCGCCCGGTAGCCGCCGCTCGCGCGATAGGCCTCGAGGCTCGTCGGGTCGACGGTGCCGACCCGCGCGAGCAGTAGCAGCCCAGGCTCGCCGAGCTGCGGCACCGAGCGGCGCAGGTCCGCCGAGCCGTGCTCGGTGAACAGCTCGTGCGGCGGAAAGTGCGCCGGGCGGGCGAGCGCGTCGACCAGTGCCGCCTCGTCGGCGACCGGGGCGACCACCGCCGAGCGCGGCGCCTCCCCCGCCGCGAAGAGCAGCGCCGCCGGCGCCCGGTCGCAGGCGCCCAGGCAGGGGCTGCGCAGCCAGGTCGCGTTGCCCTCCCCCGCCGGTGCCCCGGCGGGGCCGACCTCGCGCTCGAGCCGGGCGCAGAGGCGCTCGGCGCCGGCGAGCCGGCAGGCGAGGTCGTCGCAGACGTGCGCGACCACCGGCGGCCGCGGCTCGGTCGCCAGCAGGTGGTAGAACGTCGCGACCCCCCAGGCCTCGGCGGGCGGCACCGAGAGCCGCCGGCAGACGTATTCGAGGCCGCCGCGGCTCACCCAACCGACCCGGTCCTGCAGCGCGTGCAGGCAGGGGAGGAGCAGGTCGCGCCGCTCGGCGGCGGCGAGCCCCCCCTCGGCGTGCCGGCCGTCGCGCGCCGCGTCGCGCTCTCCCCCCTGCCAGCCGGTGGCCGGCGCGCCGAGTAGCGCATCGATCGCGGCGCGCTCCTCGGCGCTCGGGCGGTTGCCATGGAAGCGCAGGTCCACGTCAGGTCGCTTCCACGAGGTCGTTTCGTTCGCTGCGGTCGCGCCGCTCGGCGGAGTCGCCCGCCGCGAGCCGCTCGACGCGGATCGCCGCCGCCTTGAACTCGGCGGTGCCGGAGACCGGATCGGTCGCGTCGATCGTCAAGAGGTTGGTCGCCACCTCTTCCGGGAAGTGGAAGGTCATGAAGGTCAGGCCGGGCCGCAGCGACTCGTCGATGTGCACCGGCGCCACCACCGCGCCCCGGCGCGAGCGCACGCGCACGCGCTCCCCCTCGGCGACGCCCAGCCGGTCGGCGTCCTCGGGGGAGAGGTCGAGCGTCTCGCCGCGCCGGCGCGGGTAGACGTAGCCGCCGCTCTGCACTCCGGTGTTGAAGTCCTCGAGGCGCCGGCCAGTGGTCAGGCGCAGCGGAAACTCCTCGTCGAGCCGGTCGACCGGCGGATCGTGCTCGAGGCAGTGGAAGGGGGCGCGCGGGCCGACCACCGGCCGCTCCCAGAGACGCGAGTGGAGGAAGAGCTCGCCCGGATGCTCCTCGTCGTAGCAGGGCCACTGCAGGCCGCCCTCCGCCTCGAGCCGCGCGTAGGACATGCCGGCGTGCGCCGGCGAGACCCGCCTTACCTCGTCCCAGACCCGCTCGGCCGAGGGCTCGCCCCAGTCGTGGCCGAGCCGGCGGGCGATCTCGAAGAGGATCTCGAGGTCGTCGCGCGCCTCACCCGGCGGCGGCAGCGCCCGGCGCACGCGCTGGACGCGCCGCTCGCTCGAGGTGACCGTCCCCTCGGCCTCGCACCAGGAGGCCGAGCCGGGCAGGACGACGTCGGCGGCCTCGGCGGTGGCGGTCCGGAAGAGGTCCTGCACGACCAGGAATTCGAGCCCCTCGAGCAGCTTGCGGGTGCGGTGCTGGTCGGCCTCCGAGCGCATCGGGTTCTCGCCGAGCACGTAGAGGTGGGTGAGCTCGCCGCGCTCCATCGCCTCGAACATGCCGGTCAGGTGCCACCCTTTCTTCGGCGGGATCGGCACTCCCCAAGCCGCCTCGAACCGTTGCCGCAGCGGCTCGTTCTCGACGTGCTGGAAGCCGGCAAGCCGATCGGGCAGCGCCCCCATGTCGCCGCCCCCCTGCACGTTGTTCTGGCCGCGCAGGGGGTTCAACCCCGAGCCGTAGCGGCCGACGTGGCCGGTCAAGAGGGCCAGGTTGATCAGCGCCAGGACGTTGTCGACGGCGTTGTGGTGCTCGGTGATGCCGAGCGTCCAGCAGATCATCGCCCTGGGCGCCGTCGCGTAGGTGTGCGCGAGCTCGCGGATGACCGCCGCGGGTACGCCGCTCTCGCGCTCGCCCCGCTCGAGCGTCCAGGGCTCGACGTGGGCTCGAAACGCCTCGAAGCCGGAGGTCGCGTGCTCGACGAACTCCTTGTGCTCGAGCCCGGCGGCGAGGATCTCGCGCGCCACGCTGTTGGCGAGCGCGATGTCCGAGCCGACGTCGAGGCCGGCCCAGAGGTGTGCCCAGCGCGCCGAGCTGGTGTGCCGCGGGTCGACCGCGATCAGGCGGGCGCCGGAGCGCACCCCTTTCAGCAGGTGGTGGAAGAAGATCGGATGGGTCTCACGGGCGTTCGACCCCCAGAGGAGGATGCAGTCGGTCTCCTCGATCTCCCGGTACGAGCTGGTGCCGCCCCCCGCCCCGAACACCGCCGCCAGACCGGCGACGCTGGGGGCGTGTCAAGTTCGGTTGCAGCTGTCGATGTTGTTCGAGCCCATCACCACGCGGGCGAACTTTCCGGCGGCGAAGTTCACCTCGTTGGTGCTCTTCGAGCAGCTGAACATCCCGAACGCGCGCTCGCCACCCCGCTCGCGCGCCGCGCCGAACCCGGCGGCGACGCGCTCGAGCGCCTCGTCCCAGCTCGCCGCCCGCAGTGTTCCGCCACGTCCGCCACGCCCGCCCGCGCGCACCAGCGGCGTCGTCAAACGCTCCGAGCCGTTCATGGCGCGGAGGTTAGCATGCCCGCGCGGGCTCGCCCGGGACCGGCTCCCCGCCCGCGCGCTCAGCGCGGCATCGGCTCCGCGAAGGGCAGGACGAAGGGCCGCCCCGAGTCCCCGAGCAGCCGTTCGAAGCGCGCCAGCTCGCTGGCCTCGAGCGCCTCGAGACGGCGCTCGAGCTCGGCGAGCTTGGCGACCTCCTCGGCGACGACCTCGCGCATTCCTTGGGTCGGCGGATGGTCGGTCGCGGTGATCCCCCAGGCGTAGACGAGCGTCAGGATCGAGTGGAGCTGCGCACCGCCCGGGCGGGCGAGGATGTCGTAGACGATCTCGGCGTCCGGGTTGTGCAGCGCGCGCTCGATGGCGTCGAGCTCGGCGAGCACGGCGCGGCCGCTGGTAACGATCTCCTCGGCATCGCCCGCGGCGGCCAGCCGCTCGACCCGGTCGGCGACCTGCGTCCGCCAGGAGCGGATCTCGTCGACCCGCAGCGCCACGCGCGAGAGGACGTCGCGCAGCTCGCTCGCGAAGGCGAGGTTCTCCCGGAAGCCGGCGTCGTCGACCGGCGAGCGCGGATCGGCGCGCACCTCGACCTCGCTCTCGGCGACCGCGTCGCCCGCGGTGAGGCGCAGCCGGTAGCGTCCGGGGGGCGCCCAGGGGCCGTCGTAGGGGTCGCCGAGGTCGATCTTGGCGTCCTCGAGACGGCGCGCCCCCTCGAAGCGCAGGTTCCAGAGCGCTCGATGCAGGCCGGCCTCGTTCGACAGCGCCGCCTCCGGCTTGGGCATCGGCTCGTCCGGATCGTCCTCCGGGAAGCGGGCCGGCTCGGCGACGCTCGAAAGCCGGCGCACGACGCGCCCTTCGCCGTCGAGTACCTCGAGGACGACCTCTCCCTCCGGCTTCTCGCGCAGCCAGTAGTGGAGGATCGCCCCGCGCGGCGGGTTCTCGCCCGCGCCCTCCAGCGTCTGTCCCCACCCCCAGCCGAGCCGCCAGCGGATCGCCGGCCGGGGGGCGAAGAGGTGGAGGTCGCTCGCCTCGATCTCGGCGCTCCAGGCGCGCAGCGGCGTCAGGTCGTCGAGGATCCAGATCGACCGCCCGCGCGTCGCGAGCACCAGGTCGCCGTGGGCGACCTCGAGGTCGACCACCGCCACCGTCGGCAGGTTGAGCCGGAGCGGCTCCCAGGTCCTCCCTTCGTCGCGCGACATCGAGAGGCCCCGCTCGTGGCCCAGGTAGAGCAGCCCCTCGCGCTCCGGGTCCTCGCGCACGACGAAGAGGTGGACGTCTTCCGGCAGCTCGCCCGCCAGGCTCTCCCAGCTGGCGCCCCAGTCGCGCGTGCGGAAGAGATAAGGACGATAGTCGTCGAGCCGATGCGCGTCGGCCACGACGTAGGCGGTGCCCGCCGCGAAACGCGAAGGCTCGATCGCTTCGACCGTCCCCCACTCCGGCAGGCCGCGCGGCGTGACGTTCTTCCAAGTGGTCCCGCCGTCGCGCGTGAGATGGATCAGACCGTCGTCGGTGCCCGCCCAGATCGCGCCCCGCTCGAGCGGCGACTCGGCGACCGAGAAGATCGTGCCGTAGATCTCGACGCCGGTGTTGTCGCCGGTGATCGGACCGCCCGACCACTTCATCTTGCTCCGGTCGGCGCGCGTCAGGTCGGGCGAGATCGCCGTCCAGGTCGCGCCCCGGTCGGTCGAGCGGAAGAGCCGCTCGGCGCCATGGTAGAGCACGCGCGGGTCGTGCTTCGAGGTCGCCAACGGCGCCGTCCACTGGAAGCGGTGGCGCAGGTCCTCGGCGCCGTGGCCCGAGGGATTCGTCGGATAGCTCGAAACCATCCGCGCCTGGTCGGTCGACTCGTCGTAGTGCGAGAGGTAGCCGCCGTACTCGCCGGCGTAGACGTGTCCGGGCTCCCCCTCGCCGTAGACGAAGTCGCCCGCCTCGCCGCCGCCGGCGTAGCGCCATTCCGAAAGGGCGTGCCCCTCCGCCTTCAGGCTGTCGTGCGGCGCGCTCGCCGTCCCCTGGTCCTGGATCGTGCCGCCGACGCGGTAGGGCAGGCGGTCGTCGACGTCGAGGTTGTAGAACTGCGCGAGCGGCAGCTTCGGCGCCCGCCAGCTCTTGCCGCCGTCGAAGGAGAGGTCGATGCCGCCGTCGTGGCCGGCGATCATCCGCTCGGGCGCGGTCGGATCGATCCAGAGGTCGTGGTGGTCGGCGTGGCTGAAGCCGGGCACCGAGTGGATCGTCAGCCCGCCGTCGATCGAGCGCAGCATCGCCACCTGCGGGATCCAGACCGTGTCGGGGTCGCGCGGGTCGACGGTCAGCACGCTGTAGTACCAAGCCCGCTGGCGCAGCGCCCGGTGGCCGCTGGTGCGCCGCCAGGTGCTGCCGCCGTCGTCGCTGCGGAAGAGCCCCCCCTCCTCCGCCTCGATGATCGCGTAGACCCGCTGCGGGTCGGAGGGCGCGACGCGCACGCCGACCTTCCCCCAGACCCCCTCGGGTAGCCCCGAGTCCTCGAGCCGCTGCCAGCTCTCGCCGCCGTCGGCCGAGCGCCAGAGGCCGCCGCCCGGGCCGCCCGAGACCAGCTCCCAGGGGCGGCGCACCGCCTGCCAGGTGCCGGCGAAGAGGATGCGCGGATTGGTCGGGTCGATCGCGACGTCCGACGCTCCGGTCGCCTCGTCGACGAAGAGCACGCGCTGCCAGGTGACGCCGCCGTCTTCGGTGCGGAAGACCCCGCGCTCCGGGTTGGGGCCGAACGCGTGTCCGAGGACCGCGGCGTAGGCGACGTCCGGGTCGGTCGGATGGACCGCCATGGTGCCGATCTGCCCGACCTGCTTCCAGACGTGGCTCCAGGTCCGGCCGCCGTCGGTCGACTTGTAGATGCCGTTGCCGGGCGCGACGTTGCCCCGGATGTTGGCCTCCCCCGAGCCGACGTAGAGGACATTGGGGTCCGAGGGGGCGACCGCGATCGAGCCGACCGAGGAGACCGGCTGCTCGTCGAAGATCGGCTTCCAGTGGACGCCGCCGTCCTCGGACTTCCAGACGCCCCCCTGCGCCGTCGCCGCGTACCAGGTCTTCGGATCGCCGGGGACGCCGGCGACCCGCGCCACCCGTCCGCCGATCGCCGGCCCGAGCTGGCGCAGCTTCAGGTTGCCGTGCCAGGGCTTCTCGCTCTTCGCGGTCTCGGCTTCCGGCTTCGCCTCCGACCGCTGCTGCGCGGCCGGCAGCGCGCTCACCGCCAGCCAGAGCCCGAGCGCCGCAGCGCCCCACGCCTTCGTCGCCATTGGAAAGCCCCCTTCCCCGCGAGACTCCAGAGCCGCGACGTTACGAGGCGGCCGCTCCCGGGTCAATCGCCGCGACACGGGCCCCTGATAGCTTGGGCCGGACCGGCCGCGAAGGAGGTCCCATGCAGCGCCACGGCAAGCACGACGCGCTCCTCGTCCGCTCCGAGCACCCCTTCAACGCCGGCCCGCCCGCCGATCGCCTGCGCGCCCGGTTCCTGACCCCCACCGAGCTCTTCTTCGTGCGCAACCATGGCGAGGCGCCGGAAGTCGACCGGGGTGCCTTCCGGCTGCGCCTCGGCGGCGAGGTCGAGCAGCCGCTCGAGCTCTCGCTCGCCGACCTCGGCGCCTTCCCCCGGCGGACGATCGTCGCGACGCTGCAGTGCGCCGGCAATCGGCGCCAGGAGCTCGTGCGCCACCGGCCGATCCCGCACGAGCTCCCCTGGGGAATCGAGGCAATCTCGACCGCGGCCTGGGCGGGGGTCTCGCTCGCCGATCTGCTGGCCGCCGCGCGTCCGACTCCCGCAGCGCGGCACGTCGCCTTCACCGGTCTCGACGAGACCGAACGGCGTGGCGAGCGCTTCCGCTACGGCGGCTCGATTCCGCTCGAGCGCGCGCTCGCCCCGGAGGTCCTGCTCGCCACGGAGATGAGCGGCATGCCGCTGCCGGCGATTCACGGCGGGCCGCTGCGCGTGCTGGTCCCCGGCTGGATCGGCGCGCGCAGCGTCAAGTGGCTCGCCGAGATCGAGCTGCGGGCGACGCCCTCGGACAACTACTTCCAGCGGGTCGCTTATCGCCTCTTCCCCGCGTCCGCCGGACCGGAGACGGTCGACTGGGAGAGCGGCGCGATGCTCGGCGAGCTGCCGGTCGTCTCGCTGATCACCGCGCCCGAGGAGGACGCGCGGCTCGCTCCGGGCCCGACGCGCATCGAGGGGGTCGCCCTGAGCGGGGGCGGGCGGGAGATCGTGCGGGTCGAGGTCACCGGCGACGGCGGGGCGAGCTGGGCGACGGCGGCGCTCGAGCCGTCGAGCGAGCGTTGGGCCTGGCGCTTCTGGCGCGCCGAGCTCGACCTCGCTCCGGGGGAGCGGGAGCTCGCGGTGCGCGCGTGGGACGCCGCCGCGCAGACCCAGCCGGCGACCATCGCCGAGGTCTGGAACTTCAAGGGCTACGCGAACAACGCCTGGCACCGGGTGCGAGTCCGCGTCGAGGCGCCGCCGCGCTGACCTGGCCGGCAGGCGAGCGCTGGGACGGGGACACGTACCCGGCTCCGCCGGGAACATGTCCCCGGGGCCGAACATGTCCCCGGGCCCGACTCCGGCCCACCCCGCGGGGCGGCCGATTCCCCGCTCCGGAAGCGCGTGGAAGGCCTCGTTCGCGAGTGGAACAATAGCTCGCGAGAGGTCAACTACATGGCCATATTGTCACGTAGACGCTTCCTCCAGATCGGCTCCGGCGCGGGCCTCGCCGCGGCCGTCTCCTCGGCGGCGCCGGGCGCCGGCTGGGCCGACCTGCTCGGCCCCGCGGCGCCCGGAGACCGCATCGAGACCGTTCCGACCTACTGCGATCTCTGCTTCTGGAAGTGCGGCGCGATCGCCTACAAGAAGAACGGCAGGCTCTGGAAGCTCGAGGGCAATCCCGCCGACCCGCTGTCGCGCGGCCGCCTCTGCCCGCGCGGCACCGGCGGCGTCGGCACGCACTACGACCCCGACCGGCTGACTGCGCCCCTCGTGCGCCGGCGCGACCGCGGCGACGAGGAGTGGGTCGAGGTGACTTGGGACGAGGCGCTCGCGCACGTCGCCGACAAGCTCCGGGCGCTCGCGCGCGAGCATGGCCCCGAGTCGCTCGCATTCTTCTCCCACGGCATCGGCGGCAACTTCCTCAAGCACACCTTCAAGGCCTTCGGCACCCCGAACCTGGTCGCCCCTTCGTACGCCCAGTGCCGCGGCCCGCGCGACATCGGCTTCCAGCTCACCTTCGGCGAAGAGGTCGGAACCCCCGAGCGCACCGACATCGCCAACGCCCGCTGCCTGGTCCTGCTCGGCTCCCACCTGGGCGAGAACATGCACAACAGCCAGGTCCAGGAGTTCGCCGACGCGGTCGGCTCGGGCGCCACGGTGATCGTCGCCGACCCGCGCTTCTCGGTGGCGGCGAGCAAGGCGAAGCACTATCTGCCGGTCAAGCCGGGCACCGATCTCGCGCTGCTGCTCGCCTGGATGAACGTGCTCGTCACCGAGGAGCTCTACGACCGGGAGCTGATCGAGGCCCACGGCTTCGGCTTCGACTCCTTCCGCGCCGAGATCGCGCTCCGCACTCCCGAGTGGGCCTACCCCATCACCACGATCGATCCCGAGACGATCCGCGAGACCGCGCGCGAGATGGCCCGCCACCGTCCGGCGACGCTGGTCCACCCCGGCCGCCACGTCACCTGGTACGGCGACGACGCCCAGCGCAGCCGCGCGGTGGCGCTGCTCAACGCGCTGCTCGGCTCCTGGGGGCGCCGGGGGGGCTTCTACTACCCGGCGAGCCTGCCGATTCCGAAGTACGCCGGCTACCCCGACTACCCGAAGAGCGCTCGCGGCCCGGTCGACAACCCGGACGGGCGCTACCCGTTCGCCGACCTCGGCCTGACCAACGGGATCCGCGCCGCGACGCTCAGCGGCGAGCCCTACCCGATCAAGGCCTGGTTCGTCTACGCCACCAACCTCCTGCAGGCGATGCCCAGCCAGGAGGAGACGATCCGCGCCATCCAGAAGCTCGACCTGCTGGTCGTGGTCGACACCCATCCGAGCGAGATCGCCGGCTGGGCCGACGTGGTGCTGCCCGAATCGGTCTACCTCGAGCGCCACGACGACTTGAACACGGAACCCTTCCGGCGCCCGTTCGTCTCCCTGCGCCAGCCCGTGGTCGAGCCGCCGGCGGATCAGAAACCGAACTGGTGGATCGCGCGCGAGCTGGCGGGCAGGCTCGGGCTCGAGGCCTTCTACCCTTGGCGCGACGTCGAGGAGTACCTCGACGCCCGCCTGAGCGGCGCCGGCCTCTCGCTCGCCGAGATGAAGCGCCGCGGAGTCTTCGAAGGCGCCGCCCAGCCGCTCTACTTCGACGACGGCGTGCCCGAGGAGTTCCCGACGCCGACCGGCAAGATCGAGCTCTGGTCGCCCCAGCTCGCCGAGAAGGGCTTCGACCCGGTGCCGCGCTACACCCCGCACCAGGAGCCGCCGCCCGGAGCGTTCCGCCTGCTGTTCGGCCGGGCGCCGGTGCACACCTTCTCGCGCACCCAGACCAACCCCCTGCTCGCCGAGGCGATGCCCGAGAACGAGATCTGGGTCAACGCCGATGTCGCCCGGCGGCTCGGGCTCGCCTCGGGCCGGCGCGTCCGGCTGCGCAACCAGGACGGAGTCCTCAGCGATCCGATCGCGGTCAAGGCCACCGAGCGGATCCGCACCGACTGCGTCTACCTGGTCCACGGCTTCGGCCACACCGCCAAGGGGCTGCGCCGGGCTCGCGGCCGCGGCGCCTCGGACGCGCAGTTGGTCACCCGCTACGCGGTCGACCCTCTGATGGGCGCCACCGGCATGAACGTCAACTTCGTCACTCTCGAGGAGGCCTGACGCCATGGCGCGCTTCGGCATGGTGATCGACACGCTGCGCTGCGTCGGCTGCATGGACTGCGTGATCGCTTGCAAGACCGAGAACGAGGTCCCGGAGGGTTTCTGTCGCGACTGGATCACGACCGAGGTGCGGGGCCGCTTCCCGACGCTCACGATGGAGATCCGCAGCGAGCGCTGCAACCACTGCGACCGCCCGCCCTGCGTCACCTGCTGCCCGACCGGCGCGTCGCACGTCGAGGACTTCGGCAGCCTGGTGCTGATCGATCACGAGCTGTGCATCGGTTGCAAGGCCTGCCTCGCCTCCTGCCCCTACGACGCGCGCTTCGTCCATCCGGACGGCTACGCCGACAAATGCACCTTCTGCGTCCACCGCGTTAGGAAGGGGGAGGCCCCCGCCTGCGTCGCGGTCTGCCCGACCCGCTGCATGCACTTCGGCGATCTCGACGACCCGCAGAGCGAAGTCTCGAAGCTGCTCGCCTCGCGCCGCAGCCACACGCTCCATCCCGAGGCGGGCACCCGGCCGCGCATCCACTTCCTGACCTGATCCCGCGAAACGAGCGACCATGATCGAGCTGACGACGACCCGCGCGAATCCGATGATCGACCCCACGATGCACGTCTGGGGGTGGGAGATCCCGGTCTACCTCTTCCTCGGCGGCCTGGTCGCCGGGATGATGATCCTGGTCGGCTACCTCTACTTCTCGGGCCGCCACCAGAACCGCGACTGCGCCTGTTTCGTAATTCCAGGTCTGGGCCTGCTGCTCCTGACCCTCGGCATGGGCGCGCTCTTTCTCGACCTCGAGCACAAGCCGTACTTCTGGCGGCTCTACGCGACCTTCGAGCCCGCTTCGCCGATGTCCTGGGGCGCCTGGATCCTGCTGCTCGTCTACCCCGCGCTGCTCGCCGCGCTGCTGCTGCGCCTGCCGGCGCCGATCACGCGACGCTTTCCGGGGCTGGCCGAGCTCTCCGATCGGCTCCTCGGCGAGCCGATCTGGCTGCGCGCCGTCGGCGCCGCGAACGTCGCCGTCGGCAGCCTGCTCGGCCTCTACACCGGCGTTCTGCTCTCGGCGCTCGGCGCGCGTCCGCTCTGGTCGAGCGCCCTGCTCGGCCCGCTCTTCCTCGTCTCCGGCCTCTCGACCGCCGCGGCTCTCGTCCACATGCTCGCGCGCCATCCCGAGGAGCGCGTGCTCTTCGCCCGCGCCGACAACGTCTTCCTCGGCACCGAGCTGCTGCTCCTCGCCCTCTTCCTGGTCGGCCTGCTGTCGGCCACCGAGGTGCACGCGCGCGCGGCGCACTTGCTGCTCGACGGCGCCTGGGGCGCCCTGTTCTGGGTCGGCGTCGTCGCGCTGGGCATCGTCATCCCGCTCGGCGTCCAGATCGCCGCGGTTCGCCACAAGATCCAGCACACGCCGGTCGCCCCGCTGCTCGTGCTCGCCGGCGGCCTGGCGCTGCGCTTCGTCCTGGTCGCCGCCGGCCAGGCGAGCCACTGGAGCCCCCTGTGAGCGCCTCGCCCGGGCGATCGCGGGAAGCCGCTCTCTTCCACGAGGCGCTCCGCACGCTGGGGGCGGCTACGCCGGGCGGAGCTGCCGGCGAACCGAGCGCCGCTTTCCATCGATGGGGGAGACCGATCGAGCGCGCTGCCGCTCCGCGTCGCTCGCCGGAACCGGGCAGCCTGGTCGCCCCACTCGAGGGGCTGCCGATCGGGGCGGGGGCGCACGGGCTTCTTCCGGGGTCGAGCACACAGCGCCGCGGCGCCCGATCGCCACTGCCCCTCCACTGCCGGCTTTCTCCGACGCTCGCCGGGTTCGCCCCCCAGCGGCTCGCGCAGCGCCAGAGCGTCTCGCGTCATCTCACCCTTCTCTGCACGCTTTCGCTTTCGCATGGATCGGCGTGGCGCATCCCGCGGCCGAATCGTCGACCGATCGACGGAGAGAAAGGAGTCTCTCGATGAGCTCGCCCACCGACACCGCGCACGGCGGCACGCCGCGCGCGCCGGCGCCCTACATGAACCCCTACCTCGCCGGCATCGGCCTCGGCCTGGTGCTGCTCGCCTCCTACCTGGCGATGGGGCGCGGGCTGGGCGCTTCCGGCGCCTTCTCGTCGGCCTGCGCGGTCGTCGTCGGGGCGGTCGCGCCGGCCCACGCCGCGGGCAACTCCTTCTGGCAGGACTATCTGCAGGCCGGCGTCGGCCACCCCCTCAAAGAGTGGCTGGTCTTCGAGGTGCTCGGCGTGCTCGCCGGCGGCTTCCTCTCCGGCGTCATCGCGCGCCGGGTGCGCTCCGTCGTCGAGAAGGGGCCGCGCATCTCGACCGGCGGCCGCTTCGCGCTGGCCCTGGTCGGCGGCGCGCTGATGGGCATCGGCGCCAAGCTCGCCCGCGGCTGCACCAGCGGCCAGGCGCTCTCCGGCGGGGCGGTGCTCTCGGCCGGCAGCTGGGCCTTCATGCTCATGGTCTTCGCCGGCGCCTACGGCGCCGCCTGGTTCCTCCGGAGGCAGTGGCGATGAACCTCCCGCTCTTCAAGTTCGGCGCCTTCGGCGACGAGGCCTCGCTGCTCGTCGCCTTCCTGATCGGCATCGGCTTCGGCTTCTTCCTCGAGCAGGCGGGCTTCGGCTCGGCCCGGAAGCTGACCGGCCAGTTCTACTTCCAGGACATGGCGGTCTTCCGCGTCATGTTCACCGCGATCGTGACCGCGCTGCTCGGGCTCTTCTACCTCGGCTGGGCAGGGGTGGTCGACCTCTCGATGGTCTACGTCTCGAACACCTACCTCGTGCCGCAGATCGTCGGCGGCCTGCTGCTCGGCGTCGGCTTCACGATCGGCGGCTACTGCCCCGGAACGTCGGTGGTCGCGCTCGCCACCGGCAAGCTCGACGCGCTGGTCTTCGTCGCCGGGATCTTCCTCGGGATCCTGGCGATCGGCATGGCCTGGCCCGGCCTCGAGGGCTTCGCGAGCTCGACCGACCTCGGCCGCCTGACGCTGCCCGAGGTGCTCCATCTGCCGTTCGGCGCTGTGGTCTTCCTGGTCGTGCTGATGGCGCTCGGCGGCTTCTGGGGCGCCGGCGCGCTCGAGCGCCGTTTCGCCGACCGCGACCCGGCCGATCGCGGCGAGGAGCCGTCGTGAGCCGGCCCGGCGACTGGCTCGCCCGCCGGAACGGCAACCAGCGGCTGGCGCTCGTGGCGCTGCTGCTCGGCGCCGGCGCGCTCGCGATCGGCGACGTCGACTCGGGCGGCCGGGTGACCCTCGACACGCGCGAGCTCGCCGCGATCGTCGAGGGCGAGCTCGACCACGTGACCCCCGAGGAGCTGGCCGACTGGATCGTCGCCGGCCGCGCCGACTATCGACTGATCGACCTGCGCGCCGCCGACGAGTTCGACCGTTACCGCATCCCCGGCGCCGAGCGCGTGGCGATCCCCGACCTGCTCGACGCGGGCTTGAGCCGCGACGAGCGCATCGTCCTCTACTCCGAGGAAGGGATCCACGCGGCGCAGGCCTGGATGCTGCTCAAGGCGCATCGATTCCCCGCCGTCTACATCCTGCTCGGCGGGCTCGCCGGCTGGCAGGAGCACGTGCTCTACCCGGTGGAGCCGGTGGCGGACGCGCCGATCGCCGAGCGCGCGGCCTTCGCGCGCGCGGCCGAGATCGCCCGTCACTTCGGCGGCGGCCCGCGAGCGGCGACGACGGCCGGCGCGGCGCTCGCGCCGGCGTTGCCGACTCCCGAGCCGCCCCGGATCGCGGCGCCCGTCGCTCCCCCTGCGGGAGCGAGGCCCGCCGCCAAGCGCAAGCGGGAGGGGTGCTGACGCGCCCGTCCCGAGACTTCCGCGACGCGCGGCACGCCGGGCTCTCCGTCGTGTCCCGCCGCCGCTCCCAGGAGGGATCCATGAAGCACCGAGTTCCAGCGTCCTACCTGGCGCTGATGCTGGCCGGCGCCGGCCTGGCCAGCGCCACCAACGGCCTCTATCTCGTCGCCTACGGCGCCGAAGCCATGGGCCGGGCCGGCGCCAACATCGCGATCTCCGACCGCACCCTCGGCCTCAACTCGAACCCGGCGGGCATCGCGCAGCTGCAGGGAGACCACTACACCCTGAGCCTCGCGCTGCTCGCCCCGTCGCTCGAGTTCGAGAACGTGATCAACGCGCCGACCGACTCGGAGGACCGCTACTTCCCGCTGCCGGCCTTCGCCTGGGTCCGCTCGGGCAAGGAGACGCCCTGGGCCTGGGGCTTCGGCTTCCTCGCCCAAGGCGGCATGGGCGCGACCTTCGACGACCTCCACACCTTCTTCGGCACCCAGGACCAGACCTACACGCAGGTCCGCTTCGCCACGCTGTCGCCGACCGTCGCCTACTCCTTCAGCGAGGACTCCGCGATCGGCGCGACCCTGAACCTCGGTTACGCCGACGCCGCCTTCCGCTTCTTCCCGCAGACCTCCTTCTTCAACTCGCAGGCGCCGGAGTTCAGCTTCTTCGGCCCGAAGATGGAGGAGGCCGCCGGAATGCAGTACAGCCTGCGCCTCGGCTGGTGGTGGCGGCCCGACCCCGTCTGGACGATCGGCGCGATCTACGGCACCAAGACCGACTCGACCTTCGACGGCGGCACCCTGCAGGTCAACTTCGCCGACCACCCCTTCCTCGGCCAGAAGGTGCTCTACGACGCCGAGATGGACGGCTTCACCTTCGCCGCGCAGGCCGGCGTCGGCACCGCGGTGCGCGCCACCGACAAGCTCCTGGTCGCCGTCGACCTCAAGCGCATCTTCTGGGACGACGCGATCGACACCATCGAGGTCCGGGGAACGAACCCGTCGGTGGCGGGCGCTCCGCCCGAGATCCTGCTCCCCTTCGTCTTCGACTGGGAGGACCAGTGGGTCGTCACTCTCGGCTTCGAGTACCGCGCGAGCGACCGCTGGACTTGGCGAGCCGGCTACAACTGGGGAGAGAGCCCGGTGCCGGACGAGACCCTGACGCCGCTCTTCCCGGCGACCGTCGAGCACCACGTCACGCTCGGCGCCGGCTACACGAAGGGCGCGGTGACCTACGAGCTCGCGCTCGAGCACGCGCTCGAGGCTTCGCAGACCAACGACAACCCGGATCCGATGGTCAACCCTTTCGGCCCCGGCGCCCGGGTCGACCACAGCCAATGGACCGTCGCCTTCGGCATCTCCTGGGCGAAGGCCCGCAACTGACGAAGGCCGAGGAAGGCACGCCATGAAGAGATTCCACTACGCCAGCCTGACCGCCGCGACGCTGCTCGTCGCCGCGTCGTTCGCCGGCACGGTCGCCTCCGGCTCGCAGAAGATCGCCGATGCCGAAGGGCTCGAGTGCGCCGCCTGCCACGACAAGCCGGGCAGCAAGCTGCTGACCGACCGGGGCAAGTACTACGAATCGATGGGCACGCTCGAGGGCTTCGAGGCGCTCGCCGAGAGCTTCGGCAAGTGCACGAGCTGCCACGTCAAGAAGCCGGGCTCGCTCAAGCTGACCAAGAAAGGCAAGGAGTTCCAGGAGCTGGTCGGCGACATGAAGGGGCTCCAGGAGTGGATGGCGGCGCACCACCCGATGCCGCCGCCCGCCGAGCCCGGCGGCGGGACGCGCCCGTAGCTCCTGCGCCCGCCAGCCGCTGGAGGACTACTTGCCGCTGGCGAGCTCGCCGGCGCGCACGGAGGCGATTTCGACGGCGCGCGAGAGCACGGAGCGAATCTTGCCGTCCTCGAGCGCCAGGATGCCGGCGATCGTGCACCCGGCGGGGGTGGTGACGTCGTCCTTGAGCGCCGCCGGGTGCTCCCCGCTGCGCAGCACCATGGCCGCCGCGCCGTAGACCATCTGGGCGGCCATCTCGAGGGCGGTCTTGCGGGGCAGGCCGCGCGCCACTCCGCCGTCGGCGAGCGCCTCGAGGATCACGTAGATGAAAGCCGGTCCCGAGGCCGACAGCCCCGTGACCGTGTCCATGTGCTTCTCCTCGAGCTCGAGCACCCGCCCGAGCGGCTCGAAGACCGCCCGGGCGGTCTTCAGATGCGCCGGGCGGGCGTGCGCGCCGGCCGAGAGCACGGTCGTGCCGCAGCCGATCCGGCAGGGGGTGTTCGGCATGGCGCGCACCACGGGGACGCGCGGCCCGAGCGCGCCTTCCAGCTGCGCCGAGCGGACTCCGGCGGCGATCGACAGGACGAGCGTCGCCGGCGCGACCGCTCCAGCCGCGCCGAGTTCGGCGGCCACTTCGAGCGTTTTCGGCGGCTTGAGCGCGAAGATCAGGACGTCGGCCGCGGCGGCCGCGGCGGCATTGTCGGTGCCGACCGCGATCCCGAGCTCCCGCCCGAGCCGCGCCGCCCCCTCGCGCGTCCGGGTGGTGGCGGCGATCCCCTTCTTCGGGTGCCCGGCGCGCAGCAGCCCCTCGACGATCGACCGCCCCATCATGCCGAGCCCCAAGACGACGATCCGCTGCGCGCGCATGGCGAAACCTCCGGCGAAGACTCTACCGGAGGCCGCCGAGGCGCGGGCGGGGAGCGGGCTCAGACGGCGCGGCGCACGACCAGGCGATCGTAGGCGATCATGCCGAGCGTCGAGGCGACGCCGATCGCGCCGACCCAGTACCACATGTGCGATGCCTGGGCGAAGCCGGGGCCGGCGACGAAGGTGCCCTCCACGGTCTCGCCGACGTAGTGGGCGACCAGCTTGCCGCTGGTGGCGCCCGAGATGAAAGTGCCGATCGCCACCGGCAGGAAGGCGAAGCCCATGTAGGTACCGACTTGCTCCTTGGGCGCCAGGTCGGCGACGTACTCGTAGTAGCGCGGCGCCTGGGTCGCCTCGCCGATCGCGAAGATCACGATCGCACCGACGGTCATCGCGAGCGTCGGAAAGGCGCCCATGACGAACCAGGAGAGGCTCGCCAGGGTGAAGCCGACGATCATCGCGGCGAGCGGCGAGAGCTTCTTGGCGAGCGCCGCCGCCGGCACCGTCACCAGGATGATCGTCCAGGCGTCGACCGTCTCGATGATCTCGAAGCGGCTGAAGTGCAGCACGTCCCGGACGTAGAAGGGCAGCGCGTAGAAGATGTGCCAGAACATCGCCCAGAAGCCGGAAAAGATGACCAGGAAGGAGACGAACTTGAGGTTGCGAAAGACCAGGAACATGTCGGCCAGGACGCCGGCCATGGTCTTCGGCGGCGGCGCGTCGGCGGGCCGCTCGGGCTCAGAGAAGAAGAGCAGCGTCGCCAGCGCGAGCGCGAGCGAGGTGAGCGAGGACATCACCAGGACGAAGGAGATGCCCAGGCTCTCGCGCACCTGGAGCGCCAGGATCGGGCCGATCGCGCCTCCGAGGTTCACCAGCGTGTAGTAGATCGAATAGCCGAGGCCCTTGGTCTCCGACGAGGTGGTGCGCGCCACCGTGCCGACGATCGAGGGCTTGATCAGCGAGCCGCCGATCGCGGTGACCAGCAGCGCCAGGATCATGTAGGTCTCCGCCCCCAGCGCCTCGACGAGCGGCCGCCCCTGTGGCAACCCGCCCAGACCGATCAGGAAGTAGCCGACGCAGAAGATGGCGAAGCAGGCGAGCAGGCTCTTCTTGAAGCCGTAGCGGTCGACCACCGTGCCGGCGAGGATCGGCAGGAAGTAGAGCAGCCCGTTGAACAGGCTGCCCACCAGCCAGCCGGCCTTCTCCGGGCCCAAGCCCACCTGGTCGGCGACGAAGACGGCCAGGATCGCCTTCGAGCCGTAGTAGGCGAAGCGCTCGAACAGCTCGAGCGTGTTGGCGACCCAGAAATTCTTGGTGAAGCCCTTGAGCCTGCGCATCCCTCTCCTCCGGTTCCGAGCTTCAGGCCGCGGCCCGCGCGGCCTTCCTCAACGGCAGCGCGACCAGCAGCCAGGCGATCGCGCCGAGCGCCAGCAGCGACGTCCAGGCGCCGGCCGGCCCGGCCACCCAGGCGAGCTCGTCGACGCCGAACAGCGCGCGCGTGATCGAGCTGAATCCCTCGAAGGCGAGCACCAGGCCCGCGAACAGCACCCCGGTCAGCGACTCGCCGGCGATCAGCCCGGAGGCCACCAGCGAGCCGAAGCTGTCGAAGCTCTCTCCCGCGACCCCGCGCTTCGCCGCCAGGCGGTCGGCGAGCCACTTCAGACAGCCGCCGACGAAGATGGCGCCGGTGGTCTCGAACGGCAGGTACATGCCGACCGCGATCAGCGTCGGCGCCGGCGCCTTGATGAGGATCAGCCCGACGGCGAAGCACATGCCGAAGAGGATCAGTCCCCAGGGCATCTGGCCGCCGACGATTCCTTCGGAGAGCTGAGCCATCAGGCCGGCCTGGGGCGCCGGCAGCGCGGGGTCGCCGATGCCGATGCCCCCCGCCTTCAGGTTCGCCTGATGGAGCCAGAGCATCGGGTAGACCAGCACGAAGGAGGTGGTGACCGTGGCCACGATCTCCGCGATCTCCATCTTCCTCGGCGTGCCGCCGAGGATGTGACCGACCTTGAGATCCTGGATCAGGCTGCCCGAGACGCAGATCGCGCAGCAGACGATCGCGGCGACCCCGAGCACCGCGCCCACGCCCGCCAGCCCGGTGACTCCGAAGGCGACCATTAGCAGCGCGGCGAGGATCAGCGCCGAGAGCGTCAGACCCGATACCGGCTGGTTCGAGCCGCCGACCAGGCCGACCAGGTAGCCGCCGACCGCCGAGAGCAGGAAGCCGAGCGCGAGCATCACCGCCGCCGCGACTAGCGCGGCCACGAGGTTCTCGGTGAACTTCCAGTAGAGCCAGGTCATCGGCACGGTCAGGCCGGCGATGCCCAAGACGATCGAGCGGCCGTCGATGTCGCGCTCGAGGCGCGAGCCGCTCTCGTTGTGGCTCCCCCGGTGGAAGGCGCCGCGGAAGGCCGCGGCGATCGAGCCGCGCATCCCCCACATGGTGTTGGCGGCGCCGACCAGCATGGCCCCGACGGCGATCGGCCGCACGATGTTGTACCAGACCGAGAAGATCACCTCGCCCGGCGGCGGCGCCGCGCCGCCCGCCGCGAGCTGGCCGGCGAGCTCCGGGTTGACGAAGAAGGCGAGCGGGATGAAGACCAGCCAGGCCAGGACGCCGCCCGAGAAGTTGATCGCCGCCAGCTCGAAGCCGATGATGTAACCGACGCCGATCAGCGCCGGCGAGATCGAGGGGGTCGCGAAGGCGAACGCTCCCCGGTGCTCGACCTCGCCGAGCGGGTTGCGCGAGGAGTCGAAGTGGCGGATCACCGAGGCCGGCAGCTCGCGGAAGAATTCGACCGACTCGCGGAAGAGACGCAGGCCGGCGCCGTCCTTGAAGACCTGGAGCAGCATGCCGACGCCCATGGCGCCGAAGACGTACTTGGCGCCAGTTTCTCCCGCCTGCCCCGCGCGCACGATCGCCGCGCAGGCGCGGCTCTCGGGGAAGGGCAACGCGGCGTCGACCGCCAGCGTCCGCCGCAGCAGGATGATGAACAGCACGCCGAGGACGCCGCCGAGCAGCAGGATCAGCGCCGTCTGGCCGTAATCGAAGGTCGTCCAGAGGCGCTGGCCGTCGACCGAGACCATCAGGAAGGCAGGGATGGTGAAGATGGCGCCGGCGGCGAGCGCCTCGCCCACCGTGCCGGCGGCTCGCGCGATGTTCTGCTCGAGCACCGTGCCGCGGAAGAAAGGCAGGCGGAAGGCGGCGAGCGCCAGGATCGCGGCCGGGAAGGTCGCCGAGACCGTCTGGCCCGCCTTGAGGGCGAGGTAGGCGTTGGCGGCGCCCATCACCGCGGCGAGCACGACGCCCAGGAGCATCGCCTTCCAGGTGAGCTCCGCCATCGTCGAGTCGGCTGGAACGTAAGGCCGCTGCTCCTCCCGCATCCGCTCGCCCCCCCTGGTCGGCTCCTGTCCGGGAACTCAGTGCAAACTTGGGCGATCCTACTGCGGAATCCGCGCCGGGCCGAGCCGGGAGGCAGACGCGCCCGCTCGGGGACACGAAGCTCCGCCTCGTGTCCCCGTCTAGGCACCGGCTCGGGGACATGAAGCTCCGCTTCGTGTCCCCGTCTATCGGCGTGGACCTCGAAGAGCTACGGTCCAGCGACGCCGGCGTAGAGGTCGATGACGCGGGAGATCGCCCGTTGGCAGACGGCGCAGAAGGGCACCTCGTCGCGGGTGAACATCACGCAGTCCGCCCGCGGCCGATAGTAGCCGCGCGCCTCGTACATCGCGCCCTCGAAGGCGCCGACCTCGCCGGAGTGCTCGGCCGAAGCGAGCAGCTCGCTCTCGAACGCCTGCTGCCTCCGGAAGAGCGCGTCCATCTCCTCCTCCGGCCGGTTCTCGCTCCGGATCCGCAGCCGCTCCGCCCGGATCTCGGCCGCGTGCGCCTCGAAGGCCTCCTTCGGCCAGGGGGTCGGCAGCGGCGTCTCCGGCGCCACCAGGTCGCGCCACTTCAGCTTCGAAGGGTCGAGGAGCGCCGTGACGTTGGGCTCCCAGGGCTCGAGCCGGTCGGCGGCGGGCTCGTAGGCGACCTCCGAGGTGTAGTACTCGTCGGCGAGCCCCGCGAAGTGGTGGCCGAACTCATGGACGAAGACGTAGGGGGACCAGACGCTGTCGGCCGCCACCGTGCCGTAGAGGCCGAAAATGCCGCCGCCGCCGTAGGTGCGCGTGTTGGTCAGGATCTCGACGAACTCGTAGGGAGCGAAGGCGGCGAGGTCGCGAAAGGCGCGATTCTCGAAGGTCAGGACGTAGCGCTCGGAGCCGAAGGCATCGTAGGTCGAGCCGGCCGGGTTGCGTCGGTGGATGCCGGTCGAGGGGCGCGAGATGCCGCTCTCCGCGCTCTCCGGGCAGAGGCCCCAGACGTTGAAGTCGCTCCGGCGGCTCTTGAACGGCTCGTGGGCGAACAGGATGTCGATCAGCCGGCGGGCATCGCGCTCGAACTTGCCTCGCTCGGCCGCCGTGTAGCCGTCCCCGAGGATCAGGAAGTCGACCTTGTCGACCGGCGCCCCGTGACGCTCGAGCGCGATCAGTGGGCCGGGCGATGGCGGCATCGATCGATCGACGAAGGGATCGGCCGGGTCGATCGCCACCGACCAGATCTCGACGAAATCGTTGTTGCGGTCGCGCTTCTTGAGCGCCAGCCGGACCGGCCCCTCCGGTGCCGGGAAACGCACCGACTCGTGGAAGACCCGGTGGCTCTGCGCCGCCTCGGGAGTCGTCTCCCACTCGCCGTAGATCGAGGCGAAGCCGCGCGAGTAGAGCAGGCGATTGGTCTCGCGGTCCCAGACCTCGACCAGGTACTTGCCGAGGTTCGTGTCGTCGAGCACCCGGCCGGGGTGCCCCGGCCACTCGAGCGGCTCGACCACGACACGGTCGAGAGCGAACAGCTCCCGGCCGAGCCCGCCGACGTGGTGGTAGTCGACCCGCAGCGTCCGCGGCGCCGCCGCGGCGAGGGGCGCGGCGAGCAGGGCCGCCAGGCCGTAGAGCAGGATCGTGCCGATTCTCATGGTCCGCCTCCCGGGTGCCGGGCACCTCACGTCGGGCACCTCGCGCCAAGGCTATCCGAGGGCCGGCCCCGACCCGCTGCGGGCGGGTGGGGCGGCGAGACGACCTGAAAGGGTGGTGCGGAAGGAGTGGTCGGGGCGAGAGGATTTGAACCTCCGGCCTCACGGACCCGAACCGTGCGCTCTACCAAGCTGAGCTACGCCCCGGAGAGTTCGGTGCCGCGCCGCGATCGGCGCTTCCCCGGCGCGTCGGGTTCGCGCCGGAGGCGGGTCGGAGAGCCCCCGCGAGGGGCGGAGATTATCGCCGCCGTCCGGTCGGGGTCAAGCGCGCGTGGGGTAGGATCTCGAGCGCCGTCGGGAGGGTCTAAGTGATGTCGATCCGGACGCTTGCCGAGCTCTTCCAGGCCGTGGCGCGGCAGTCCAAGAGCGCCTGCCTGATGCACAAGGTCGACGGTCGTTGGCTGTCGATCTCGACCGAGAGCTTCGCCGACGACGTCCGCCACTTGGCCAAGGCGTTCGTCGAATCCGGGATCCGTCCCGGCGACCGCGTCGCCCTGATGGCGGAGAACGGGCCCCACTGGCCCACCGTCGATTTCGCGACGCTCGCCGTTGGCGCCGCCCTCGTGCCGATCTACCCGACGCTGCTTCCCGAGGGAGCCGCCTACGTCGTGCGCGACAGCGGCTCGCGCATCCTCTTCGTTCAAGGAGTCGAGCGCCTCGCGGGCCTGCTCGCCGTGCGCGACCAGATGCCCTCGATCGAGCGGATCGTGCTCGTCGCGGGCGCGGCGCCCCCGCCCGGAGCCGAGAGCTTCGAGGCCTTCCGCGCGCGCGGCGCGGGGGTCACTCGCGCCGAGTTCGACGGCTGGTGCGAGCGGCCCCGGCCCGAGGACCTGGCGACACTGATCTACACCAGCGGCACCACCGGCGACCCGAAGGGGGTGATGCTCACCCACGACAACCTGGTGTCGAACGTGGTGACCGGCTGCACCCTGCTCGGGCTCGAAGGGCACTTCACCGCGCTCTCTTTCCTGCCGCTCTCCCACTCGTTCGAGCGGATGGTCGACTACTGCTTCTTCTACAAGGGCGTCACGATCGCCTACGCCGAGTCGATCCAGGCGGTGCCGCAGAACCTGCAGGAGGTACGCCCCCACGTCTTCGTCGCCGTGCCCCGGCTCTACGAGAAGGTCATGGCGCGCGCCTACGAGAACGCGGCGGCGGGCGGCGGGCTCAAGAACCGCATCTTCCGGTGGGCGGTCGAGGTCGGCAAGCAGGCGCTGCGCGAACGGCTCGCCTTCCGCAACCCGGGCGCCAGAGTCCGGATCGCCGACAAGCTGGTCTTCGCCAAGCTGCGGGAGCGGCTCGGAGGACGCCTCGAGTTCGCCATGTCGGGCGGCGCTCCCCTGCCGCGCGACGTCGCCGAGTTCTTCTGGGCGGCGGGCGTGCCGATCTACGAGGGCTACGGCCTGACCGAGACCTCGCCGGTGATCTCCGTCAACGTGCGCGGATCGGTCAAGCTCGGCACCGTCGGCCGGCCGATGCCCGGAATCGAGGTGCGCATCGCCGACGACGGCGAGATCGTCACCCGCGGGCCGAACGTGATGCGCGGCTACTACGACAACCCCGAGGCGACCGCCGAGGTGCTCGACGGCGACGGCTGGTTCAAGACCGGCGACATCGGCCACCTGGACGAGGAAGGGTTCCTGGTCATCACCGATCGCAAGAAGGAGCTGATCGTCAACGCCTACGGCAAGAACATCGCGCCCGCGCCGATCGAGAACGCTCTCAAGGCGAGCCGCTACGTCGGCCAGGCCGTGGTGGTGGGCGACCGGCGGCAGTTCCTGAGCGCGCTCCTAGTGCCCGACTTCGAGGCGTTCGGCGCCTGGGCCGCCGCCGAGAAGCTCGAGGGCCCGGTCGAGGCCCAGCTGAGACACCCCAGCGCACGAGCCCTCTTCCAGGCCGAGGTGGACCGCGTGAACGCGCAGCTCGCCCGCTACGAGCAGCTGCGCAGCTTCGAGGTCGTCCCCAACGAATTCACCCTCGAGGGCGGGGAGCTGACGCCCACCCTGAAGGTCAAGCGCCGCGTGGTGCAGACCAAGTACAAGGAGTTGCTCGACCGGCTCTACGCGGCGGGAGAGAAGAGCTGAGATGTCCGAGGCCTTCCGTCTCGAGCGAGGCGA
The DNA here is from genome assembly GCA_011525905.1 of Acidobacteriota bacterium. Taxonomy (GTDB): domain Bacteria; phylum Acidobacteriota; class Thermoanaerobaculia; order Multivoradales; family JAGPDF01; genus JACTMI01. The sequence continues at coordinate 3,157 of WYBK01000067.1, read as the reverse complement.
GGACGGCCTCGCCACCCTGACTTTCGATCTGCCCGACCGCAAGGCCAACATCTTTACCCGGAGCGCGCTGGCGGAGCTCGAGGCGCGCCTCACCACGCTCGCCGCCCGCACCGACATCGCCTGCCTCGTGCTCACCTCGGCGAAGCCCGACATCTTCATCGCCGGAGCGGACGTCGACGAGATCGCCGACGTCACCGACCCGGTCGAGGCCGAGGCGGGCTCGCGCTACGGTCATCGGCTCTTCTCCGCCTGGGAGGCACTCCCCTTCCCGACGGTCGCCGCGATCCGCGGCACCTGCCTGGGGGGCGGCACGGAGCTGGCGCTCGCCTCGACCTGGATCCTGGTCTCCGACCGGACCGACCTGCGCATCGGCCTGCCCGAGATCCAGCTCGGCATCCTGCCCGGCTGGGGGGGGTGCGTGCGCTTGCCGCGCCGCGTCGGCCTGCTCGCGGCGCTCGACCTGATCCTACCGGGCAGGCCGATCTCGGGCGCCCATGCGGCTCGTATCGGGCTCGCCGACGCGCTCCTCCCGGACGCCGACTTCGACCGCCGAGTTCGCGCGTTCGCGCTGGCGAACTCGGGCAGGCCAGCTCGCCGCCCGCGTAAGTCAGGCCCGCGGGCGCTGCTGCTCGAGCGCAACCCGCTCGGCCGCCGCTTCGTGCTCGCCCAGGCGCGCAAGAAGACGCGGATCGCGACCAAGGGGCGCTACCCGGCGCCGCTGCGGGCGATCGAGGTCATCGCCACCGGCTTGGCGCGGGGCGCCGTCGCCGGCTTCGACGCCGAGGCGCGCGCGATCGGCGAGCTGGCGACCTCGCCCCAGGCCAAGGGGCTCATCTACCTCTTCCGGCAGATGGAAGCCGCCAAGAGGGTCGGCGAGGGCGCGACGCTCCCCGCCCCCGTGCGCCGCCCCGCGGTGATCGGGGCCGGCATCATGGGCGGCGGCATCGCCCAGCTGGTCGCCGACAAGGCGGGGCTGCCGATACGGGTCAAGGACATCCAGGCGGCGGCGCTCGCGACCGCCCTCGGCCACGCCGCCGGCCTGTTCGAGCGCCGGGTTCGCAGGCGTCGCCTGAAGCCGGCCGAGAAGCGGCGCAAGATGGCGCTGCTCCAGCCGACGCTGGAGGACGCCGGCCTCGAATCCTGCGACTTCGTGATCGAGGCCGTGGTCGAGAACCTGGCGGTCAAGCAGAAGGTGTTCGCCGACCTCGCTCGCCGCGTGCCCGAGCGGACGATCCTGGCGAGCAACACCTCCTCGCTCTCCATCGACGCGATCGGCCAGCTCGCCGCCGGCCGGGAGCGGGTGGTCGGCATGCACTTCTTCAATCCGGTGGATCGCATGCCGCTCGTCGAGGTGGTGGTCGGGCGCCAGACCGGCCGGGAGACGGCCGCCGCGGTCGCCGCCTTCGCCCGCCGGCTCGGCAAGACGCCGGTCGTGGTGCGCGACGGCCCCGGATTCCTGGTCAATCGGCTGCTCGCCTTCTACTCGGCCGAGGCGATGTGGCTGCTCGACGAGGGCCTCCGGGTCGAGGACGTCGACCGGGCGATGCTCGACTTCGGTATGCCGATGGGCCCGCTGCGTTTGGCCGACGAGGTCGGGCTCGACGTCTCCGCCAAGGTCGGGCAGATCCTCCACGGCGCCTTCGGCGATCGGCTCCCCTTCCCGGCCTGGATCGACCGCCTGGCCGGTACCGGCCGACTCGGCGTGAAGTCCGGCCTCGGCATCTACCGTTACGACGGGCGCCGGGAGCGCGGCCCGGACCCCGGGATCTACTCCCTGCTCGGTCTCTCGCCGCGACGGACCGCGCCGGATCTCGCGGCGCTGGCCGAGCGGATGGTGCTGCCGATGGTCAACGAGGCCGCTCGCTGCCTGGAGGAGGGAGTCGTCGGCTCTCCGGGCGAGCTCGACCTCGCGATGGTCTTCGGCACCGGCTTCCCGCCGTTTCACGGCGGGCTCTGCCGCTGGGCCGACGGTCAGGGCCTCGCGGTGCTCGCGGCGCGCCTCGAGAGTCTCGCCGGAAGCGTCGGCCCGCGCTTCGCGCCGAGCGAGGCTCTCCTGCGCTTCGCCGAGCAGGGCGGCTTCGCCGCGGCGAGCCTCGCGCGCTGATCGGCGTCCCGGAGGGCTACGGGCTGGTTCGCTCCTTGCAGGACGATGGGCGAGAAAGGAGAGGCGCATGCGCCGCCCGTCCAGCTCCCCTTCGTCCGACTCCCTTTCGATCCCGCAAGAGCTGATGCGCCGTCGCGGCGCGGCGGCGGGCGCCGACCTGTCGCTCCTCTGGATGTTCCTCGCCGGCGCGCTCGCGATGGCGCTCGCCGCGGCCGCCAGCGGCCAGGAGCCTCCGTCGCCTCCCCGGTTCCAGGGAGAGGTCACCGTCTCCGAGGTGCTGCTCGACGTCCTGGTCACCGACCGCGAGGGCAACGTCATCCTCGGCCTGCGCCCGGGCGACTTCCGGGTGACCGAAGGGGGCGAGCCGGTCGAGATCGCCGACGTCACCTTCTACAGCAACCGCCGCTATCTCGGCTCGGCCGCGGCCGCGGCGGCCGGGATCGATCCCGACCAGGTCCCGGACCGGCGCTACTTCGTCCTGCTGTTCGACGATCAGCGGCGCAACGAGGCCGAGGCGCGCGGCGTCCTGCAGCGCCAGCTCGCCGCCGCCCGCGACGCCGAGCGCTGGCTCGAGCGCGAGTTGCAGCCCGGAGACCGGGTCGCGGTGGCGAGCTGGGACGTCAAGCTGAAGCTGCACGCCGACTTCACCGGCGAGCGCGAGGAGCTGGTTGCCGCGGTCCGTGCCGCGGCGCGCGGCGCGGAGGGTCGCGCCGATTGGCCTTCCCGGCGCGGATCGGGTGAAGAGCCCGCGCTCGCGACGCGGCTGCCGGCCGGCAAGGAACTGCGCGACGCCACGTCGACCATCTACGAGGCGCTGCAGACGCTCGCCGACGCGGCCGCGCCGATCCGCGGCCGCAAGAACCTGGTGCTGTTCTCGACCGGATTCGGCGAGATCGGAGCGTTCGGCCTGTACGCCCGCGACTATCGCTACCACCGGGAGACCATCGAAGCGCTCAACGACGCAAACGTGGCGATCTACTCGATCGACCTGGTGCCTCCCGGCTGGCGCCACCCCCTTTCGGAGTCGCTCAACGACTTCGCGCAGGCGACCGG
>WYBK01000066.1 GCA_011525905.1 Acidobacteriota bacterium | reverse complement strand
GGCGCCGCCTCGCCCCGGGCGGCGCGCGCGGCGAGCTCGCGGCGCGCGCGGCGCCGCGCCTTGCCCCGGGCGACCATCGCCCGCACCAGGCTGCCGTGCTCGGCCTCCATCTCGGCCATCTTCGGGAAAGCGGCGGCGAGCGAGAGGTTGCGCGCGTCGCCGGCGAAGACGCCGGAGACCATGGCGCCGACCAGGACCGAGGCCGCCTCCTCGCCGAGATGGCGGGCCGCGAACTCGTGCACCGTCTCGTCGCGGCCGGGTGTCGGGGGCCTCGTCCAGGGCTCGCCGAGGACGCGCAGTCGGCCGCCGAGCGAGAGCACGCCGCTCGTGAGAAAGGAGAGCGGGCCGCTGGGCAGCAGGTGGAGGCGGCCGCGGCGCAAGAGGAAGCGGCGGGCGGCGCCGGCGTCGGCGCGCACCAGCTCGTCTTCGAGCCCGAGCCTCCGGACCAGATCCAGGGTGGCGGGCACGCTGTCGAGGAAGCCGTTCGGACCCCACTCGACCCGGTAGCCGTCGGCCTGCTCGGTGCGCAGGTTGCCGCCGACGCGCGGCGCGCCCTCGAGCAGGCGGAGCTCGACGGCGTCGCCGGCGCGCGCGGCGAGCTCGAAGGCGGTCGCGAGCCCCGCGACGCCCCCCCCCACCACCGCGACGAACGGGCGCCGGCCGGTCGGCATCCCCGAGCCCACTAGACCGTGCGCGAGAAGACCGGGCGCTCGGCGGCCTGGGCCGCCTTGGCCGCGAGATAGCGGTCGAAGGCCATGCAGACGATGCGGACGAAGAAGCGGCCGCGCTCGGTGACCGCGAGCCGTCCGGCGCTCTCCTCGACGAAGCCGGCGTCGCGCGCCTCGGCGAGCGCCGCGAGCGAGTCGGCGAAGTAGGCGTCGAAGTCGACGCCGAAGCGCTCGGCGACGCTCCCCTTGTCGACCGCGAAATTGCACATCAGCTGGCGGATCACCCACTGGCGCAGGCGGTCGTCGTCGTCGAGCAGATAGCCGCGCTGGATCGGCAGCCGCCCGGCGTCGAGCGCCTCGTAGTAGCTCGAGAGCTTGCGCTCGTTCTGGAAGAAGCCCCCCTCGACCTCGCCGATGCCGGAGACGCCGAAGGCGACCATCGCCGGCGCGGCGCGCACGGTGTAGCCCATGAAGTTGCGGTCGAGCCGCCCGGCGCGCGCCGCGCGCGCCAGCTCGTCATCGGGCAGGGCGAAGTGGTCCATGCCGATCGCCTCGTAGCCGGCCGAAGACAGGCGCGCGAGCGCGGCGAGATAGAGCGCGAGCTTGCCCTCGCGCGCCGGCAGCGCGGCCGGGTCGAGCCGCTTCTGACGCGGCCGGATCCAGGGGACGTAGGCGAAGGAGTAGAGGGCGATCCGGTCGGGGCGCAGCTCGAGCAGCCGGTCGAGGTTCGCCTCGAAGGTCGCCGCGGTCTGTCTGGGCAGGCCGTAGACGAGATCGAGGTTGATCCCCTCGCGGAAGCCGACCGCCCGCGCCGCGGCGACCAGGTCGCGCGTCTCCTCGAAGGTCTGTCCCCGCCCGATCGCCTGCTGGACCTCGGGGGTGAAGTCCTGGACGCCCATCGAGAGCCGGTTGAAGCCGAGCCGCGCGAGCGTCTCGAGCTGCTGCCGCGAAGTCACCCGCGGGTCGACCTCGATGCCGACCTCGGCGCCGGGCAGCAGCCGGAAGGCGGCGGCGAAGTGGCCGAAGAGCGTCTCGAGCTCGTCGGGGGCGAGATAGGTCGGCGTGCCGCCCCCCCAGTGGAGCTGCACGACGTCGCGCCGGGACGCGAGCCGCGCGGCGGCGAGCTCGATCTCGCGCCGGACGTAGCCGAGATAGGTCCGGGCGACGTCGTAGCGCGGCGTGGCGATGACGTGGCAGCCGCAGTAGTCGCAGTGCTGGATGCAGAAGGGGATGTGGGCGTAGAGCGAGAGCGGCTCATCGGCCCGCCGGTCGGCGCGCTCGAGGTGCGCGGCGTACTGCTCGGCCCCGACTCCTTCGTGGAACTCGACCGCGGTCGGGTAGGAGGTGTAGCGCGGCCCGGGGCGGTCGAATCGCCGGACGAGCTCGGGGTCGACGGGGAACGGCTGGCTCATCGGGAACCTCCTCGCTGAGCGCTGCGCTCGCTCTCGCGGTGCACCCGCTCGACCATGCGGGCGACCTGGTCGGGGTCGGTCGTCGGCTCGACGCCGTGGCCCAGGTTGAAGACGTGACCCGGGCCGGGCCCGGCCTCGTCGAGCACCCGGTCGATCGCCCGCTCGAGCTCGGCGGCGGGCGCGAAGAGCGCCGCCGGGTCGAGGTTGCCCTGCACCGCGATTCCCGGACCGAGGATCGCGCGCACCTTCGACAGCGGCAGCCGCCAGTCGACCGCCACGACCTCGAGCGGCAGCGTCGCGACCTCGCCGAGCAACGTCGCGCCCTGGTGAGGGAAGTAGATGCGCGGCACGCCGAAGTCGCCGAGAGCGGCGAGGATCTTCGCGACCGCCGGACGGGCGAAGCGCGCGTAGTCCTCGGGGCCGAGCAGGCCGGCCCAGCTGTCGAACAGCATCAGCGCGCGCGCCCCGGCGCGCGCCTGGGCGCCGAGGTAGTCGATCGTCAGATCGGCCAGCCGGTCGAGCAGCCGATGCGCCGCCTCCGGCTCCGACCAGAGGAAGGCCTTGGCGCGCGCGAAGCTCTTGCTCCCCTTGCCTTCGACCAGGTAGCAGAAGAGGGTGAAGGGGGCGCCGCCAAAGCCGATCAGCGGCGTCGTCTCGGGTAGCTCGGCGGCGAGCGCGCGCACCGTCTCGAAGAGGTAGGGGACGCTCTCCTCGGCCGCCACCCGCGGCAGCCGTGCGACGTCGGCGGCCGAGCGGATGGGCCGCTCGAGCAGCGGTCCGGGAGCGAAGGAGAGGCCCAAGTCCCACCCCTCGATCGGCGTCAGGATGTCGGCGAAGAGGATCGCGGCGTCGAGCGGGAAGCGGCGCAGCGGCTGCAGCGTGACCTCGGTCGCGAGCTCCGGCGTGCGCATCAGCGTCAGGAAGTCGTGCCGTTCGCGCAGCGCCCGGTACTCGGGCAGATAGCGCCCCGCCTGGCGCAGCATCCAGACCGGGGTACGCTCGACCGGCTCGCGCCGGCAGGCGGCGAGGAAGGGGGGCGCGACCGCCACCGTCCCGCTCACGCCCCCTCCTTCAGCCAGGCGGCGGCGCGCGGCGCGAAGTAGGTGAGGATCAGGTCGGCCCCGGCGCGCTTGATGCCGAGCAGGCTCTCGAGCGCCACCCGCCGCTCGTCGACCCACCCCCGCTCGGCCGCCGCCTGGATCAGGCTGTACTCGCCCGAGACCTGGTAGGCGGCGACCGGCACGCCGAAGCGCTCCTTCACCCGGCGGACGATGTCGAGGTAGGGCCCGGCGGGCTTGACCATGACGACGTCGGCGCCTTCGTCGAGGTCGAGCGCCACCTCGCGCAGCGCCTCCTCGGCGTTGGCCGGATCCATCTGGTACCCCTTGCGGTCGCCGAAGGCGGGCGCCGATTGCGCGGCGTCGCGGAAGGGGCCGTAGAAGGCCGAGGCGTACTTGGCGGCGTAGGCGACGATCGGCGTCGCGGCGAAGCCGGCGCCGTCGAGCGCGGCGCGGATCGCGCCGATCCGGCCGTCCATCATGTCGGAGGGCGCCACGGCGTCCGCGCCGGCGCGCGCGTAGGCGACCGCGGCGCGCGCGAGCAGCGGCAGCGTCGCGTCGTTGTCGACCCGGCCGGCGGCGTCGAGCAGACCGCAGTGGCCATGGCTGGTGTACTCGCACAGGCAGACGTCGGCCCAGACCTGCAGCTCGGGCAGCGCGGCCTTGAGTGCCCGCGTCGCCTCGGGGACCAGGCCGTCGTCGGCCCAGCCGGCGCTCCCCTCGGGGTCCTTGTCGTCGGGGACGCCGAACAGGATCACCGCCGGCACGCCGAGCTCGTGGGCGCGCCCCGCCTCCTCGACCAGCCGGTCGATCGCGAGCTGCGCGACGCCGGGCATCGAGGCGACCGGGCGGGCGATCCCGGCGCCCGGGACGACGAAGAGCGGGTAGACGAAGTCGGCGGCGTCGAGCTCGGTCTCGGCGACCATCTTGCGCCAGACCGGGGTCGCGCGCAGCCGGCGCGGACGGTTCGCGGGGAAGCTCATCGGTTCGAAGCTCCAGAGATGTCGCAGAGGGCGGCGGCCGCGTTCGCGGCGCGCCGTTCGAGGATCCGCTCGAGCGCCATGGCGAGGCCGTCGAAGGTCGACGGAGAGGCCTCGGCGTCCGGTCCGCGGCCGAGCGCGGCGAGCGCGGCGCTGGTGGTCGGGCCGATCGAGGCGACGGCGAGCCGGCCGAGCAGCACGCCGAGCTCGGTGGGCGCGAGCGCCGCGGCGAGCGATTCGAGCGACGACGGGCTGGTGACCGCGAGCGCCTCGACCCGGCCGGCGGCGACGTCGGCGAGCAGCGCGTCGCGCCGGAGGGGGCGCGGGAGCGCGCGATAGCCCTCGACCCGCTCGACCCGCGCGCCGAGCGCCGCGAGGCCGCATTCGAGCGCGTCGCGCGCCCGGTCGCCGGCGACGAACAGGACGCGCGCGCCGGCGATCCCGTCGAGCGCGGCGAAGCGCTCGACCAGCGCCTCGGCGCCCGGGCCGGGGCCGACGAGATCGACGCCGAACGCCTCCGCCTCGAAGGCGGCGGCGGTCGCCGGACCGACCGCGGCGACGCGCAGCGCCGGGGGCCGCTCGAGGCCGCGCGCGGCGGCGCGCGCTCCCGGCGCGCTGGTCGCCACCAGCCAGTCGTAGCTCGCCAGCGCACCGCGCGCACGCGCGAGCGGCGCCGGGTCGGCCGGCGGCGCGAGCTCGAGCGCCGGCCAGCAGACGACCCGCGCACCGCGTGCGGTGAGCGCCCGCGCCAGCGGATCGCCCGCGAGCTCGGGACGCAGCAGCGCGACGCCGCGGCCGGCGAGCGCGGTCACGGCCGCACTCCGGCGCGGATCTCGTCGAGAATCTCCTGCGCGCCGCGGGCGAGCAGCTCCTCCGCGAGCGCCCGGCCGAGCGCCTCGGGGTCGCCCGCCGCACCGGCACGCCGCGCCATCGCGGCCCGCCGGCCGTCGAGCGAGACGACGCTCGCCGCGAGCTCGAGCCGGTCTCCTGCGAGCCGGGCATGTGCCCCGACCGGGACCGAGCAGCCCCCCTCGAGCCGCGCGAGCAGCGCCCGCTCCGCGGCGGTCGCGGCGCGCGTCGGGGGGTGATCGAGCGGGGCGACCGCGGCGCGCGTCGCCGCGTCGTCGGCGCGCAGCTCGATCGCCATCGCCCCCTGGGCGACCGCCGGCAGGAAGGGATCGAGCGGCAGCCGTTCGGTGATCTCGGCGGCGAGCCCGAGGCGAACCAGGCCGGCGGCGGCCAGCAGCAGCGCGTCGTAGCGACCCTCGGCCAGGCGGGCGAGGCGGGTCGGCACGTTGCCGCGCAGCTCGGCGAGCGCGAGGTCGGGGCGCGCGCGCGCCAGCATCGCCCGCCGGCGCAGGCTGCTCGTGCCGACGCGCGCGCCTGCGGGGAGCGCGGCGAGGCTCGCGGCGTCGCGCGCCACCAGCGCGTCGCGCGGATCCTCGCGCTCGAGCACGGCGCCGAGCGCGAGCCCCGCGGGCAGGGCGGTCGCGACGTCCTTCAGGCTGTGCACGGCGAGATCGACTTCGCCGGCGAGCAGGGCCTCCTCGAGCTCCTTGGTGAAGAAGGCCTTGCCGGGGACCTGCGAGAGCGGCAGCTCGGTGATCCGGTCGCCGGCGGTCTTGACGACCACCAGCTCGGTCGCGACGCCGAGCACGGCGAGGCGCGCGGCGACGTGGCGCGCCTGCCAGAGGGCGAGCTCGGAGCCGCGCGTGCCGATGCGCAGCGGCGCGACGCTCATCGCGTGCCCTCCCCCGCGGGCGTGAAGCGGTAGCCGACTCCGCGCACCGTGTGGAAGAAGCGCGGGCGCTCGGGGTCCGGCTCGAAGCGCTTGCGCAGGCGCAGAATGAAGTTGTCGATGGTGCGCGAGGAGGGGTAGATCTCGTACCCCCAGGCGCGCTCGAGCAGCTCCTCGCGCGAGACCACCTCGCCCGCGCGCTCGGCGAGCGCCTTGGCGATCAGGGCTTCCTTCTGCGTCAGCGCCTGCTCGCGCCCGTCGAACGAGCGCCCCTGGAAGGTGGCGAAGTCGATCCGGTTGCCGCCGAACTCGAGCGCGGCCTCGGCGCCGCCGGCCGCCTGCGCGTACCAGGACCAGCGGCGCAGGATCACCCGCACCCGCAAGAGCAGCTCCTGGAGGTGGAAGGGCTTGGGCAGATAGTCGTCGCCGCCGGCCTCGAGGCCGCGGATCCGGTCCTCGACCTCCCCCTTGGCCGTCAGGAAGAGCACCGGCGTCACCGCGCCCTGGCGGCGCGCCCGCTCGCAGACCGTGAAGCCGTCGAGCTTGGGCATCATCACGTCGAGCACCACCAGGTCGTGGTGGCCGGAGAGGATCTCGGCGAGCGCCCGCTCGCCGTCGCCGACCACGGTGACGCGGTACCCCTCGGCGGCGAGGTTCTCGGCGATGCCGCGCGCCAGGTTGACCTCGTCGTCGGCGACCAGGATCGACCGCGGCTCGCTCATGCGCCCTCCTCCGCCGGATCGCGCGCCGGCCGGGTCGGCCAAGCGACGGTGAAGCGCGCGCCGCGCCCGGCGCCCGCGCTCTCGGCCGCCGCCCAGCCGTCGTCGAGGCGCATCAGACGGTCGACGAGGTAGAGGCCGAGGCCGGTGCCGGGGCCGCTCCGGCGCAGCTCGTCGCCCGGCCGGTAGAACTTCAAGAAGAGCTTCGACGCCTCCTCGGGGGGGAAGCCGACGCCGGTGTCCTCGACCTCGAGCCGCACGCCCGGCCCCTCGGGGCGCGCCCGCACGGTCACGCGCCCGCCGCCGGCGGCGGCGGTGGCGCGCAGGGCGTTCTCGAGCAGGTTGCGCAGGACGGTGCGCGCGCCCGACGGGTCGGCGAGCGCCGCGAGCCCTGACGGCGCCTCGACCGCGATCTCGACGCCGGCCGCCGCGGCGCGCGGCGCCAGTTCCGCGGCGAGCGCGCGCGCGAGCGCCGCGATCTCGACCGGCTCGCGCTCGCGCCGGCGGTTGCCCGATTCGACGCTCGCCGTGTCGAGGATCTTCGACACCATCCCCTCGAGCCGGTCGAGGTCGGCGTCCATGCGCGCGGCGAGCTCGTCGAGCCGCTCGGGCCCGGGGCGGCGCAGGCGGATCGTGTCGACCGAGAGCTGCAGCGAGGCGAGGGGGCTCTTCAGCTCGTGGGTGACCGCGGCGGCGAAGTTCTGCTGGCGGCGGGCGAGCGTGGCCTCGTCGCGCAGCGCGCGGATCAGGACGACCATCGAGGCGAGCAGCACGGCGAGGAAGAACCCCCCCTCCCAGCCGTAGCGGCGCAACCGACCGAGCCGCTCGCGCTCGAGCTCGGCGAGCGCCGCCGTGGACACCCGCACGCCGGAGGCGCCGTCGGGCTCGACGTGCGGCGCCTCGGCGAGCACCTGCTCCCAGGTCGCCCCCTCGGTCAGCCGGTGACGGGCGAGCTCGACCTCGGTGCGGTAGAGCGCCTCGACCCGGTCGTGGTCCGCTTCGGCCAGCCGGTTCTGGTCGTAGATCCACCAGACCACCTGGGCGGTCGAGAAGGCGAGCAGCGCGAGGAAGAAGAGCTCGAGCGCGCGCGGCCCGAAGCGGCGGGCGCGTCTCACCCGGCGCGCTCCCCGCCCGCGGCGGCGGCCGCGCGCTCGAGCGCCGCGGGCAGCGCGGCGGCCAGGCGCTCGATGTCGCCCTCGGTGTGCGCGGCCGAGAGGAAGCCGACCTCGAAGGCCGAGGGCGCCAGCGCGATCCCGGCGTCGAGCAGCGCATGGAAGAGCGCCGCGTAACGGCGCGCGGCCCCCGGATCGATCGCCTCGGCGGCGCGCGGCGGCGGGCCCGGCTGCAGCGACAGCCAGAAGATCGAGCCGACGCGGGCCAGCGCGACCGGGGTGGGCGACGCGGCGACGACCGGTGCGAGCGCCCGCTCGAGCGCGCGCCCGAGCGCCTCGAGACGCTCGTGCACGCCGTCGCGCTCGAGCAGGCGCAGGGTCGCGAGCCCCGCCGCCATCGCCACCGGGTTGCCCGAGAGCGTCCCCGCCTGGTAGACGCCCCCCTCGGGCGAGAGGTGCGCCATCGTCGCTCGCTTGCCGCCGAAGGCGCCGACCGGCAAGCCGCCGCCGACGATCTTGCCGAAAGTCGCCAGGTCGGGCTCGATCCCGTAGAGCTCCGCCGCGCCGCCGCGCGCCACGCGGAAGCCGCTGATCACCTCGTCGAAGACGAGCAGCGCGCCGGCGGCGCGGGTCAGCTCGGCGAGCGTCGCGAGGAACTCGCGCCGCTGCAGGAGCAAGCCATTGTTGGCCGGGATCGGCTCGATCAGCACCGCGGCGATCCGCTCCCCCTCGCGCGCGAAGAGGGCGCGTGCCGCCTCCTCGTCGTCGAGCGGCAGGACGCGAGTGAGCGCGGCGAAGGGCTCCGGCACCCCCGCCGAGGCGGGGCGCCCGAAGGTCGCCAGCCCCGAGCCCGCCGCGACCAGCAGGTGGTCGGCGTGCCCGTGGTAGCAGCCGGAGAACTTGACCACGAGGTCCCGCCCGGTCGCACCGCGCGCCAGGCGCACCGCGCTCATCACCGCCTCGGTTCCCGAGGAGACGCAGCGCACCTGCTCGAGGCCGGGGTAGGCGGCGACCAGCGCCTCGGCGAGCTCGACCTCGAGCGCGCAAGGGGCGCCGAAGGTGGTGCCGCGCGCGGCGGCCTCGGCGATCGCCGCGAGCACCTCGGGGTGGGCGTGGCCGAGCACCAGCGGCCCCCACGAGCCGACGAAGTCGAGGTAGCGGCGGCCGTCCTCGTCCTCGATCTCGGCGCCTGCCGCGCGTCGGACGACGAGCGGCGTGCCGCCCACCGAGCGGTAGGCGCGCACCGGCGAATTGACGCCGCCGGGCAACACCCGCCGGGCGCGGGCGAAGAGCTCCTCGCAGCGCGGGCCGGCGGCCATCTCAGGCCTCCCCGCCGACCGGCGCCGACAGCCGGTCGAGCTCGTCGGCGACCGAGGCGAGCTCGGCGGCGAGCTCGGCGTCGCCGGCATCGAGAAAGGCGCGCACGGCGTCGAGCCCCTGCTCGGCGGCGAGCGCGCGCAGGCCGCGCGCCGGCAGGTGGGCGAAGCGGCGGGCGAGCGTCTCGGCCCAGCGCTCGAGCGCCTCGCGGCCGGCGGCGTCGAGCGCCAGCCCCCCGCGCGCCGCCAGCCGCTCGACCCCCTCGACCGCGGTCTTGCGGTAGCGCTGCGCCAGGCGCGCGAGCACGGGCGCGAGCATCCGCTCGGCCAACCGGGCGCGCAGCTCGGCGAGCGCCTGGTCGACGCGCGCGCGCGCCTCGGCGGCCTCGGCCTGGCGCCGACGCCGGCCGGCGATCGCGACGGCGTCGATCTCGTCCATGCCGACGCGCGGCAGGCCGGCGGCGGCCGCGGCTCGCGGGTCGACGTCGGGCGGCACCGCGAGGTCGACGACGAGCGGCGCCTCGCCGGAGGGGGCGCGCGCCGCCAGCCGCTCGAGGCAGGCGCGGTCGAGCACCGCCTCGGGCGCGCCGGTCGCGGTGAGCAGCGCCTCGAGCGCCGGCGGCGCGGCGCGGAAGTCGTCGAGCGCGCGGACCGACCCGGCCGGCAGGCCGAGCTCGGCGGCGAGCGCCTGCGCGTGGTCGAGCGAGCGGTTGACCAGCAGGAGCTCGGCGCCCTCGCGCCGCAGCGCCTCGGCGGCCCGCCGGACCAGCGGCGAGACACCGACCAGGGCGACCGGCGAGGGCGTGCGGCGGACGCGCTCGAGCAGGAAGTCGGCGGCGATCTCGGCGAGCGAGCTGCGGCCGGCGCCGAGCCCGGTTTCGCGGTGCACCTCGTGCGCGACCTTGAGCGCCTCCTCGGTCAGCCGGTCGAGCAGGACGCCGGCGGTGCCGGCGGCGCGCGCCGCGTCGAGCGCCTCGCGCAGCTGACCCTGCACCTCGCGCTCGCCGAGCTCGGCCGAATCGAGGCCGCAGGCGACCAGGAAGAGGTGCTCGACGGCGCCCTCGCCGGCCCAGCCGCGCAGCGTCCGCTCCGCTTCGCCCGGCGCCGGCTCGCGGCCGGCGAGCGCGCGGAAGGCGGCGCGCCGCAGGTCGCGCGGCGGCTCGCCGGCGCGGCGCCGGAAGATCAGCTCGACCCGGTGGCAGGTGGCGAGGTAGATCGCCTCCTCGACGTCGAGCTCGGCGGCGAGCGCGGGCAGGCGCGCGGCGCGCTCCGACTTGGGCAGCGTGAAGGGGGTGAGCGCCGCGCAGCCGGCGCTGCGACTGGTCAGACCGACGAGCCCGATCGAGTCCATGGCGTGCGTTCTAGCAAGGGTTTCCGGCGCTTGTGTCACGGTTCGGTCATGGCGGCCCGCCGCCCACCCGACGGTGTTCGTGGGCGCTCGCGGGCTCACCCGCGGGCGGGAGCGCGCCCCTCTCCGGCGAGGCGGGCCGCGTGCGCCTCGGCGCGCCCGGCGCTCGCGCGTGCTGCCGCCGCCGGATCTCCCGGCTCGACCGGCAGCTCGAGCCAGCCGGCGAGGTGACGCAGGGCGAGGTCGGCCAGGAAGTCGAGGTGATCGGCGCGGTCGTTCAAGCAGGGGACGTAACGGTAGCGCGCGCCGCCGGCGCCGAGGAAGAGCTTGCGGTTCAGGCCGTCGATCTCTTCGAGCGTCTCGAGGCAGTCGGCGGCGAAGCCGGGGCAGACGACATCGACCGCAGCGACACCGGCGCCGGGCAGCGCCGCGAGCGTCTCGTCGGTGTAGGGCTGCAGCCACTCCTCGCGGCCGAAGCGCGACTGGAAGGCGACGATCGTCCGCTCGGCGGGGAAGCCGAGGCGCTCGGTGACCAGCCGCGCGCTCTTCTGGCAGTAGCAGTAGTAGGGATCGCCGCCGTCGAAGTAGCGCCGGGGCATGCCGTGAAAAGAGAAGAGCAGCCGGTCGGCCGCGCCGCCGTCGCGCCGCCAGAGCTCGTCGATCGACGCGGCGAGCGCTGCGACGTAGCCCGCCTCGTCGTGGTAGCCGTGGATCGTGCGCAGCTCGGGCACCCAGCGCCAGCCGACGAGCTCGCCCACCAGGCCGTCGAACGACGAACCGACCGTGGGGCCCGAGTACTGCGGGTAGAGCGGCAGCGAGAGGATGCGCCGGCACCCCTTGGCGGCGAGCTCGGCGAGCGCCGCGCCGAGCGACGGCTCGCCGTAGCGCATGCCGAGCGCCACGTGGATGGGCAGGCGGGCGCGGCCGGCGAGGCGCCGCCCGAGGCCGGCGGCCTGTCGCTCGGAGATCGCGAGCAGGGGCGAGCCCTCGGGAGTCCAGATCTGGGCGTAGAGGGCGGCCGACTGCTGCGGCCGGCGGGTGAGCACGAAGAGGTGGAGGATCGTCCACCAGAGCGCGCGCGGTAGCTCGATGACGCGCGGGTCGAGCAGAAACTGGCGAAGATAAGGGCGCAGCGCCCGCGCGGTCGGCGCCGCGGGCGTGCCGAGGTTCGACAGCAGCACGCCGAGCGCGCCGGGATCGCCGTGCGGCGGCCTCGCGTCGCCCCGGTAGCGGGTCCCGGCGGCCATCAGATGACCCGCTCGTTGCCGCCGTCGACCGGGATCTGCGCGCCGGTGGTCTTGCCGAAGAGGTCGGAGGCGAGCGCGGCGACCAGAGCGCCGACGTCGGCCGCCGAGACCTCGCGGCCGAGCAGGTTGCGCCGCCGGTACTGCTCGACGGTCAGCCCGTAGCGCGCCGCGCGCGCGGCGAGCACCTCCTCGGTCCACAGGCCGGTGTCGAAGACCGCATCGGGGTGGACGACGTTGACCCGGATGCGCTCGCCCGCCAGCTCGAGCGCCGCGACGCGCGCGAGCTGCGTCAGGGCGGCCTTCGAGGCCGAGTAGGCGGCCGCTCCCGGTCCGGGCGCCGGCACGTTCTTCGAGCCGACGACCACCACCGCGCCGCCGGCCGGCGCGTGCCGGAGCAGCGGCACCGCCTCGCGCAGCAGCGCGAGATGCGAGTCGACGTTGACCGCCAGCGCGCGCCGCCACGCGGCGTCGGTGAGCTCGGCGATCGGCGTGCCGGCGGCGAAGACGCCGACGTTCGAGACCAGGATGTCGAGCCCGCCGAAACGGCGGGCGGCGAGCGCGACCGCCGCGGCCAGCCGCCGCCGGTCGGTGGCGTCGCCGGTGAGGCCGAGGTAGTCGCCCGCCAGCTCGGAGGGAGCGAGGTCGAGACCGACCACCGCCGCACCCTGCTCGACGAGCGCGCGCGCGGCGGCGCGGCCGATGCCGGAAGCCGCACCGGTGACCAGCGCGACCCGTCCGCCGAGCGGCGGCGTGGCCCCGCGCGCGAGCTTGGCGCGCTCGGGTGCCCAGTGCTCGAACTCGAAGCTCGGCGCCGGGGCGAGCGGCCGGTAGCCGCCGAGCGCCTCGGCGCGCTCGATCGCCCGAGCGGTGCGGGCGTAGATCTCGGCGGCGAGCGCCGCCTCGCGCGCGCTCGCGCCGAAGCCGACGATGCCGGTGCCGGGCAGCAGCGCGACGCGCGGCGCCGGATCGAGACGCTCGAGGCCCCGTCCCTTGTCGAGGCGGGCGTGCTCGCGAGCGTAGGCGGCGCCGAAGCGGGCGACCGCCGCCTCGATCGCCGCCGGCCGCGCGACGACCAGGGGCAGGCGCCGGGTGCGGATCAGATGGTCGGGAGTGAGCGCGCCCCGCTGGCTGACCCGGGCGAGGTCCTCCCGGTCGAGGAAGGCGAGCAGGGCAGGCGTCGCGACGAGGTGGCCGGCGAGCGGCCGGCCGGCGGCGGCCGAGACCGCGCCGCGCAGGCGCGCGAGGTCGGCCGGCTTCCAGGGCTCGGGCCGCTCGGGGGGCGCGCGGCGTCGCGACGGGCGCGCCAGCCGTCGCGCGGCGCGCGCGGTCAGCTCGAGCAGCGCCTCGTAGCTCTCGCGCGCGTCGTCGGCGAAGGCGAAGAGGCCGTGGTGCTCGAGCACCAGGCCGCGCGGCGTGTGTCCCCGCCGCGTCGCCGCGCGGAAGAGGCGGTGGCAGCGGCGGGCGAGCTCGAAGCCCGGCTTGACGTAGGGGACGATCAGGCAGTCCTCGCCGTAGAGCTCGGCGAGGCGACGCGCGCCCTCCGCGCTCTGCAGGTACGCGAGCAGCGCATCGGGGTGCGCGTGGTCGACGTAGCGAAAGGGGAGGAAGGCGTGCAGCAGCGCCTCGAGCGAGGGCGGCGGCGCGCCCGGATCGAGGCGCAGGCGCAGCAGCTCGCGGCGCAGCGCCGCGTCGTCGAGCGCCGGCAGCTCGAGCAGCCGCAGCGTGCCGGCGAGCTCGAGCGGCGTGAAGCCGCCCGCTTCGATGGTCGCCAGATCGAGGCCGCTCCCCTTGACGTAGAGCGCCTCGAGCCGCTCGCCGTAGAGCGTCTCCCAGGGCGCCTTGACCGAGGTGTTGCCGCCGCCGAAGGCGACCAGGGCCGGGTCGGCGCCGAGCAGGCGCGAGGTGTAGACGCGCAGCCCGAGCTCGGGCGGCTCGGCCGCGCGCGCGGCGCGCCGCGCGGCGGTCGTCTCGTAGCGGCTCTTCGGGACCGCGCTCGCTTCGGCCATGGCGCGAGTGTACCCGCCCCGGCGCTTCAGGCCGCGCCGGCCGACCAGGCGGCGGCGAACGGCGCGAGCGCCGCGCGGGGATCGCGCCCGAGCGCGCCCGCGATCGCCTCGACGGTGCGCTCGAGCGGCTCGGCCGAGCGGGTCACCTGCCCCATGTGGCCGACTCGGAAGTAGGCGCCGGCGAGCGCCGGGTGCAGGGCGCCGGCGAGCTGGACGCCGCGCGCGCGGATCGCGCCGAGCAGCTCGTTGCCCCGGCCCGGCGGAAACCGGAGCGCGGAGAGCGTGTGCGCCTCGAGCTCGGGGCGCGCCGGCACCGGCGCGAGCTCGAGCGCCCGCCAGGCCGCGCGCAGCGCGGCGGCGGCGCGGCGGTGGCGATCGAGCGCCCGCTCGAGCGCGGCGGCCGGCTCGGGCGCCTCCTCGAGCAGCTCGCCGAGGGCGGCGGCGAGCGCCAGGACGAGCGTCGTGGGCGGGGTCGAGAAGTACTTCGGCGCGCCCGCCTCGTAGCCTTCCATCACCGGCCGCCAGGCCTCCCAATCGCCGGCCATCGGCGGCGGCGCCGCGAGTGCCGCGCGCGCCGCGAGCGCCCGCGTTCCGGCGACCCAGAGAGCGAGCCCGGCGGGCGCGCCGAGCGCCTTCTGCGAGGCGGTGAAGTAGAGGTCGGCCTCCCAGGCGGCCATCTCGAAGCGCTCGCCGCCGGTGGCGCAGACGCCGTCGAAGACCGAGAGGGCGCCCTGCTCGCGCGCGAGCCGGGCGAGCGGCTCCGGGTCGAGCAGCACCCCGGTCGAGGTGTCGACGTGCGTGGCGAAGAGCGCCTTGACCGGCCGGCCGGCGCGCGCGGCGCGCGTCAGCGCCCGCTCGACCGCATCGACGGCCGGGGCCTCTCCGGGCGGCGCCTCGACCCGTTCGACCTCGGCCCCGCGGCGGCGCAGCATCTCGGCCATCCGCTCGCCGAAGTAGCCGGTGACCACCACCAGCGCCCGCTCGCCGGGCGCCATCAAGTTGGTGGCGGCCGACTCCATGGCGAGCGTGCCGCCGCCCGGGACGGCGAAGGCGACGGCGTCGTCGCCGGCGCGCCAGAGCGCGCGCATCGCGGCGAGCGCGGAGCCGAAAGCGGCGGTGAAGGCCGGGTCGAGGTGGCCGAGCGGCGGTGCGGCGGCGGCCGCCGCGACGCGCGGTGAGATCTCCACCGGTCCGGGAATCATCAACAGGGGGCGCGGGTCGGGCATGTCGGCATTCTCCCCCGATCCGGCCGGGGAGGCCGGCGGGAAGGGAGTAAACTCGAAACGATGGACCGCTCGGGGAGCCTCCCGCGACCCCGTCCGGCGCTGCAGCTCGAGGCGCTGGCCGACGCGGCGCGCATGCTCGACGGCGTGCGCCGGGGCGACCTCGCGCCCGGCGATCGGCTGCTCGTCTCGACGCGCAACTCGATCTACACGCTGACCGCGCGCGCCCAAGGCGACTTCCTGGTCTCGGGCGGCTGGTACGAGCGCCAGGGCGCGGGCGAGGTGGCGGTCGCCGTCGCCGGCTGCACCGCCGGCGGGCGCGCGCTGTTCACCGAGATGGTCGCCGCGCCGGGTCTCTTCCTCGAGTTCGGCGACGGCACCGCGACCACCCGCATCCGGCGCGTGCGCCGGCTGGCGCCGACGACCGGCGCCTCGGCCGCTCCGGACTGCGAACCCGCTCGTTAACCCTCCCGCCTCCCGCCCGTAGACCCGACGTGAGGGGCCCGCCGGGACCCCGCGAAAGGAGAAGCCCCGTGGAATTCATCGCCCCCATGTCCGTCCTGATCACGATCGCGTTGGTCGTCGGCTCGATCTCGCGCTCGATCGTCGTCAACCGCCGCCTGCGCGAGAACAGCCGCACCTGGGCCGAGGTCCAGGGGAGGCTGATCGACAAGTTCGGCAGCGCCGACGAGGTCGTCCGCTACCTCGAGACCGAGGCGAGCCGCGAGCTGCTCTCCGGCCAGAGCGCGGCGCCCGCCAACCCGCACAACCGCCTGCTCGACTCGGTCCACCTGGGGGTGCTGACGCTCGCCGGCGGCGTCGGCTTCGTCGTCGCTGCGGGTCTCGTGCGCGGCGTCGAGCTCGCCGAGACGATGCGCGTGCTGGGGGTGATCGGCGGCGTGGTCGGGATCGGTTTCCTGGTCTCGGCGGCGATCTCCTGGCTGCTGATGCGCTCCTGGGAGATGCTCGCCACCCGCGAACGCAGCGAGGGCGCCTGAGGCGCGATGCCCGCCCTGCCGGCGCTCGCCGCCGAGCCCGCGCCCACGCTCGCCCGCGCCGCGCCGCTCGCCGAGCGGGTCGAAGAGGAGGCCTTCACCCGCTTCTACGACGAGGTCGCACCGCGGCTCTGGGCCTTCTTGACCGCCCAGACCGGCGACCGCGCGCTCGCCGAGGAGCTGGCGCAGGAGGCCTGGAGCCGCGTGCTCGCCTCGCGCCTCGAGCCGGTGAACGAAGAGCACCTCAAGCGCTATCTCTTCCGCACCGCCATCCACCTGGTGCGCGACCGGGCGCGCGGCGCCGGGCGCGCACCGTTGCCCCTGGTCGATTCGCTGGACCTGGCTGGCGCCGCGGCGCCGGTCGGCCTCGGGCGCGACCTCGAGCGCGCTTTCGCGGCGCTGCGCCCGAAGGAGCGGCGCCTGATCTGGCTGGCCCACGTCGAGGAGCTCGATCACCGCGCGATCGGCGAGGCGATCGGCGCGCGCCCGACCAGCGTGCGCGTCATGCTCCACCGCGCGCGCCGCCGCCTCGCCGAGTTGCTCGACCGCGACGCGCCGGAACGGAGGCAGGAATGAGAGAGACTCGTTGTCCCCGATCCGAGGCGCTCGCCGCCGCGACCGCGCGCCGTCCGCTCTCCGCAGAGGAGCGCGGGCACGCGCGCGGCTGCGACGACTGCGCGGCCGAGCTGGCGAGCGCGGCGAGCCGCGCTCTCGCGCGCGAGCTGTCCGCCTCCGCACGGCTGCCGAGCGCGCGCCAGACGCTGCTGCGCGCCCGACTCGAGGCGCGCCGCCGCGAAGCCGAGCGCCCTCTGCGGCCGCTCCAGATCTGGCAGGGAATCGTGCTCGCGGCCGGGGTGGCCGGCGCGCTCCGCTTCGCGCCGGCGCTCGGCGGAGCGCTCACGGGCGGCGCGGCGGCGCTGCCCGAAGCCTCGCCGGCCGGGCTCCTCCTCGCTTTCGGCCTCGCCGCGCTCGCCCTGCTGCCCGCCGCCGCTCATCGCCGCCGCGGCGCGGCCTGAGCCGCTCGCGCGCTCAGGCGGCCCGCTCGATGCGCGCGAGGTAGCAGCCGGCGCGCGTGTGGCGCAAATGGAGGTAGGCGACCTCGGCGCGCGCCAGCAGCGCCGCGATCACCGGCTCGACGGCGCCGTCCTCGACGTACTGCTGGGCGAGGAGCTTGCGCCCGGAGCCGTAGGCGTTCAACGTCAGCGGCACCTTGCGCAGGTCCTCGGGGAAGCGGTCGTCGCCTTCGAAGCGCTGGCAACGCTCGGCGTGGACGTAGACCGGCCCGGGCAGCGGCCGCGGCTCGAGCCCGTGGAAGGCGTCGTAGGTGAAGAGCAGCCGCCGCTCGCCCGGCGGGTGCTCGCGCTGCAGGCAGACTCGGCAGGGCCAGGGGCCGTCGCCCGAGTCGGCATGAACGGGGTGGCCGTAGCCTGGGCTCAGCCCCGTCGCACGCGCCTCGTCGGCCACCGCATCGGGCATCGCGATCACTCGGAATCCGCTCATCGTCGTCTCTCCTCTCCGTTCGGCGCCCCCGCGAACGGGGCCGCATGGCGCGGGAGCCTAGGCGGGGATCGGCGCGCCGTCCTCCGAGAATCCGACGTCGAATCCGGCAAGGAGGGAGCGGGCGGCTCCGCGCCAGCCGAGCGACCCGTGCCGCCGAATCGGCGCGCCGCGGGCGAGATAGGCTCCGATTCGGAGAGCATGTCGACGCCCGGGGGCCGCGATCGCGGCGCCCGGCTCGGGGAGGGGTGCATGGCCGAAGTCGCCCGCTCGCGCGGCGACGAGCGCGATCTGGAGGGCGCGACCGGCGCGCCGCCTGCGGCGCCATGAGGCTCGCCCCGGGCGACCGGCTCGGGCCCTACCGGATCGGCGGCAAGCTGGGCGAAGGGGGGATGGGCGAGGTCTACCGCGCCACCGACCCCCGCCTCGGCCGTGAGGTCGCCCTCAAGATCCTGCCCGACGAGCTGGCGCGCGACCCCGAGCACCTGGCCTTCTTCGAGCGCGAGGCGCGCCTGCTGGCGAGCCTGAACCATCCGAACATCGCCGCTCTCTACGGCCTCGAGGAAAGCGCCGACGGCCGCGCGCTGGTGCTCGAGCTGGTCGAGGGGCCGACGCTCGCCGACCGGCTGGAGGACGGTCCGCTGCCGCTCGCCGAGGCGCTCGAGATCGCGCGCCAGATCGCCGAGGCGCTCGGCGAGGCGCACGAGAAGGGGATCGTCCACCGCGACCTGAAACCGGCCAACGTCAAGTGCCCGCCGGGCGGGCGCGTCAAGGTGCTCGACTTCGGCCTGGCGAAGGCCTTCCGCTCCGCCGAGGGGGCGCTCGAGGAGAGCGCCGAGCGCTCGGCGACCATGACGCTCGGCCAGACGCGCGCTGGCACGATCGTCGGCACCGCGGCCTACATGGCGCCCGAGCAGGCGCGCGGCCTGGCGGTCGACCGGCGCGCCGACGTCTGGGCCTTCGGCGTGCTGCTCTACGAGATGCTCTCGGGCGAGCGCCTGTTCGCGGCCGAGACCGCCGTCGACGTGCTCGCCTCCGTGCTCACCCGCGAGGTCGACTGGGGCCGGCTGCCGCCGGAGACGCCGCCGGCGATCCGCCGGCTGCTGCGGCGCTGCCTCGAACGCAATCCGAGGAACCGGCTGCACGACGTCGCCGATGCCCGCCTGGTGATCGAGGACCTGCTCGCCGGGCGCGACGAGGCCGCCGACGGGCGTCTCGGCGGACCGGAGTCGACCTCGCCGACCCGGCGGGTGCCGGCGCCCGCCCTCGCGCGCCGCGGCCGCATCGGCCTCTGGGGGGCGGCCGCGCTCGCGGCGATCGCGCTCGGCGCGCTCGCCGCGCTCTGGCTCGAGCGCGGCGGCGATCGCGCCGGGGAGCCGGCGGCCGTCGGCCCCGCCGCCGCGCCGGTCGAGCGGCGCATCGCGGTGCTCCCCTTCGAGAACGCCGGCGCGGCCGACGACGCCTACTTCGCCGAGGGGATGACCGACGAGGTGAGGAGCCGCCTGACCGGCCTGCCCGGCCTCGCGGTGATCGCCAGCGCCAGCGCCAACCAGTACCGGGGAACCACCCGGCCGCTCGCCGAGGTCGCGCGCGAGCTCGGCGTCCGTCACCTGCTGCTCGCCAAGGTGCGCTGGCAGAAAGGGGAGCGGGGCAGCCGCATCCGGGTGACGCCGGAGCTGGTCGAGATCGCCGCCGACCAGGTGCCCACCACCCGCTGGCAGCGCGTCTTCGACGCCGACCTGACCGACCTGTTCGGCGTCCAGGGGGAGATCGCGGCCGAGGTGGCGAGCGCCCTCGAGGTGGTGCTTTCCGCCCCGGAGCGCGGCCGACTCGCGGCGCGGCCGACGCGCGACCTCGACGCTTACGACGCCTACTTGCGCGCGCAGGAGATCGAGCGCGCCGGCTTCGACCCGGCAACCCAGCGGCGCGCCGCGGCCCAGTACGAGGGCGCGGTCGGTCGCGACCCCGACTTCGCGCTCGCCTGGGCGCGCCTCTCCTCCGTCCGCTCGTCGCTCTACGCCAACTCGGCGCCGAGCCCCGAGCTCGCCCGCGCCGCGCTCGAGGCCGCCGAGCGGGCGCTCGAGCTCGACCCCGACCTCGCCGCCGGTCACCGCGCGCTCGGCTACTACCACCGGCTGGTGACCAAGGAGCCGGCGCGCGCGCTCGAGGCCTTCGCGCGCGGGCTCGAGCTGGCGCCGGGCGACGCCGAGCTGCTGGTCGCCGCCGCGCTCGCCGAGCGCGGGCTCGGGCGCTTCCGCGACGCCCTCGGCCGGCTCGACCGGGCGCGCGCGCTCGATCCGCGCAATTGGCGCACGGGGCTGTCGGCCGGCATCGTCCACGTCTACCTGCGCGAGAGCGCGGCGGCGCGCGCCGCCTTCGACCGCGGGCTCGAGCTGGCGCCCGAGAACCTCGCTCTCCACGAGGAGCGGGCGATGACCTTCCTCCAGGAGGGGGACCTGGCCGGCGCGCGCGCGGCGCTCGCCGCGGCGGAGCGCGACGATCCGGACGGCGCGATCGCCTACTTCGCCGCCTACTGGGACCTCGACTGGGTGCTCGACGGGGCTCGGCGCGCGCGCCTGCTCGCCCTCACCCCCGCCGCCTTCGGCGACGACGAGGGGGTCTGGGGCATCGCGCTCGCCCAGGCCGCCGCGCGCGCCGGCGATCGCGAGCGCTCCCGCGCCCTGGCGGCGCGGGCGCGCACCGCTTTCGCAGCGCAGGTCGAGGAGGTCCCGGGCGACGCCCAGCGCCACGTCTTCCTGGGGCTCGCGCTCGCCTACGCCGGACGCTGCCCGGAGGCGCTCGCGGCCGGCGAGCGGGGCGTCGCGCTCCAGCCGATCGCGGCGGACGCCTACTGGGGCCCCTACGTCGAGCACCAGCTCGCGCGCATCGAGACGCTCTGCGGCGAGCGCGAGCGAGCGAGCGCGCGGCTCGAACGGCTGCTCGGGATCCCCTACCTGCTGACGCCGCGCTGGCTCGCGATCGACCCGAATTTCGCGCCGCTCGCCCGCGAGCCCCGGTTCGCGAAGCTCGTCGGCGGCTGAGCCGGCCCTCCTGCGCGCGCGCTCCGGGCGCTCAGTCGAGCAGGCCGAGCATGCTCGCGAGCGTCATCGCCTCGAGGGAGGCGTCCTTCCAGCGGGTGCCCTGGTGTCCTTGGCGCCGAGGGGGGCGCCGAAGTGGTCGATCGCACGGGGCGCACTCTCCGGGCAGAGCGCGTAGGGCGGCCCGTCCGCGCGCGAGGGCGCAAACGGCAGCCGGGCGCCCTCGGCTGCCGCGCCCTGACCTCGATCGATGGTACTATTCCAGCCATGGCCGATACCATCGAGACCACCATGGACTCCGCCGGGCGGCTGGTCGTGCCGAAGGCGATCCGCGAGGCGGCCGGGCTCGTCGCCGGCCAGCCGCTCGCGATCTCCGTCACCGCGGGCGGAATCGAGATCGCGCCGGCGCCGCGCGCGATCCGCGCCGTCCGCAAGGGCCGCCTGACGGTCGCGGTCCCGCTCGAGGAGGGCCCTTCGCTCTCGAGGGAAACCGTGCGCGCGACACAGGCAGTCGTGCGCCGCGAGCGCTGACGCCGTGCCGCGGACTGCCGCAGACGCGAGCGTCGTGCTGGCTGCCCTGCTGACCTGGCACGAGGCGCACGAGCCGGCGTTCGCGGCGCTCGAGCGGGCGGTCGAGCAGGAAGAGGTCGTGGTTCCGATCTCCGCGTTGACCGAGTGTTATGCGGTGCTCACCCGGCTGCCCGCCGCGCACCGGCTGAGCCCGCAGGACGCGGCGGACCTCCTCGAGAGCGCGCTGCGCGAGCCGAGCCGGCTGTCGGGCCTGCGCGCGTCGCTCGGGTGGAGCTTCCTCTCGACGCTGGCGCGCGAGCAGGTCCGGGGCGGGGCGACCTACGACCGGCGGATCCTCGAAGAGGCCCGTGCGGCTTCCGCGACCCGGCTCCTCACCCTGAACGGCGGCGACTTCCGCCGCTTCGCCTCCGAGGGGATCGAGATCGTGGTCCCGGGCGAATCCCCGGAAGAGCGCTGACCCGGATGCTCGGCACCAGGCTCGGCCCCTACGAGATCCCCGCCAAGCCGGGCGAGGGCGGGATGGAAGCGGGCCTGCGCGCGAAGAAGGGCGGGGCCTCGGGCTAGAATCCGGCGCGATGCGCACGCAGTCGGTCGCCACGCCCGCGGACGTCGAGCGACTCCTGATCGAGCGCTACCGCGCGATGGGACCCGGTGGCCGCCTCGCGGCGGCGCTCGAGCTGAACGCGGAGCTCGAGCTCTTGGCGCGCGCGGGAATCCGGGCTCGACATGGCGAGCTGCCGCCCGAAGAGGAGAGGCTGCGACTGTTCGCCCTGAGGCTCGGGCGCGATCCGATGCGCCTCGCCTTCGGCTGGGATCCCGGAAGCGCCGGTGCCTGATCCGGGCGGTGGCGAGCGCCCGACGCCTTACGGGGGCGCGCTCGCGACGCTCGCCGCCGTAGCGCACGCGCTCGAGACCGCGGGCGCGCGCTTCCTCGTCGGCGGCTCGCTCGCCAGCTCCCTGCAAGGGATCCCGCGCTCGACTCTCGACGTCGACCTGGTGGCCGATCTCGGCGCGGGCCAGGTGGCCGCGTTCGTCGCGGCGCTCGGCCCCTCCTTCTACGCGGATGCCGAGAGGATCCGGGACGGCGTCGCGCGGCGGGCTTCCTTCAACGTCGTCGATCTCACGAACGGCTACAAGGCGGATGTCTACTTGACGGCCGAAGATCCCTTCGACCGCTCGCAGTTCTTGCGCCGTCAGTTCGTCGAGGTCGCGAGCGGGTTGACCCTGCCGTTCGCCTCGCCCGAGGACGTCGTGCTGCAGAAGCTGCGGTGGTTCCGCCTGGGCGGCGGCGTCTCGGAGCGGCAGTGGCTCGATGCGCTCGGGGTGTTGAAGGTGCAGGGGAGCCGCCTCGACCGGGAGTATCTGCGACGGTGGGCCGCGGAGCTCGGTCTCGAAGAGCTGCTCGTGCGCGCTGAGGAGAAAGCCGGCGGCGGCTAGGCTCCGCGACGGAGCCCCGGCGAGCTC
>WYBK01000065.1 GCA_011525905.1 Acidobacteriota bacterium | reverse complement strand
GGGGAGGCGACCGGCCCCGGATCACCGACCAGCACGTAGGCCCCCCAGACGGCCGGATCGGCCCAGCGCGGATCGGCGCGCAGCCGGCGCTTGACTCGCGTGAGCGCGTCGGCGGGGCGGCGTCCCCGTCCGAGCTCGTGGTAGAGCTGCTCCATCACCACCGCCGAGGCGGCGTCGCCCACTTCCCAGAGCGAGGCGATCACGCCGCCGGCGCCCGCGGCGAGGAAGGCCCCGGTCAACGAGCCGAGCGCGGCACCGTCGGTCGCGTCGCCGAGAGCGCTGCGACAGGCGGCGAGCACCGCGAGATCGACTGGCAGATCGAGCGCCGCGATCTCCGCCGCGGTCAGCAAGCCGTCCCCCCCGTCGCCCGGGGCCAGGAGGAGCGCGGCGCCCTCGGTCAGTCGCTCGTCGGCGAGCGCGTGGGTGGCGACGTGCAGGACGCGGACGCCGGCCGGCGCGAGCGCGACGAGCGCCGCTTCGGTCGCGTCGGCATCGAGGGCCAGACGAGCGCTCCCGCCCACGGCGGCCGCGGCGCGCTCGACCTCGGCTCGGCTCGCGGGCAGCGGCCGCAGCGCCAGCCGGCGCGCGAGCAGCGCGCGCGCCGTTCCGGCGACCGCTTCGGTGGGCGCGACGCCCCCGAAACCGGCGAAAGCGAGCTCGGCGGGCGCCGGCCGTCCACTCGAGGGAGGGAGGGAGAGGCTGGGAGCGTAGGCCACGCGGGCGCGCTCCACCAGCGGCGGCTCACCGGCGGCCGGGGCGAGCAGCTCGAAGGGAAGGTGGCGCAGCAGGCCGTCGGGTGCGAGGGTCAGGTCCCCCTCGAGCGGCCCGGTGCCGCCGAGCAGGGCGGCGCCGAGCTCGGCGAGCGCCGCTGCGTCGGGGGGGCCGCCGCTCGCGAGCGCGCCGTGCAGGCGCCGGGCGAGCGCGGCCACGCGGGCGACCTCGCCCCGGTCGGCGACCTCGACGCGGTCGCCGCCCAGCAGGAAGCGCCAGACGCGTCGTTCGCCGAGGTAGATCTCGAGCTTCGGCCCCGGTTCGGCGGCCAAGCGAGCGAGCGCCGCGGCATCCAGCGGTTGGGCCCCGCTCCGGCCGAGCGCGTCGAGCAGCTCGCGCGCCTTGGCGCGCTGAACGCGCGCCAGCGCGGCGAGCGCGTCTTCGCGGCGGCCGCTGGCGAGCGCGCGGCGCGCGGCGAGCTCGACCGCGAGGGCGAAGACACGGCGCTTGTCGGCGAGGAAGCCCGACGCGCCCGCGTGCGAGCGCACGCCGGCACGCACGCGCTCGATGGCGGCGAGGGCGCGATCGGCCCGTTCGAGCGCGCCCTCCTCGTCGCCCTCGGCGCGCGCGGCGCGCGCCAGCTCGTAGAGCGCGCTCCACTCCGACTCCGCGTCGCCGCTCGAGCGCGCCGCCGCGAGCGCCGTCTCGAGATCGGCGCGCCCGGCCTCGATCCGCCCCGCTCCCGACCGGAGCCTCCCCCGGAAGAGCCGGGCGACGATCTCCTCCGTCCGGTTGCCCCCGGCGCGCGCCTCGGCGATCGCTTCGGAGTAGAGCGCCTCGGCCCGAACGGGAGCGCCGAGATGGAGCTCGAAGATCTGACCGAGGTTGAGCAGGGCGTTGGCCAGCCCTCCCCGGTCGCTCTCGGCGCGGAAGAGCTCGGCCGCTCGCTCGAGCTCGCGCGCGGCGCGGCGAGGATCGCCCAGATTGCGGTAGACGACGCCGAGGTTGGCCGCCAGCGCCGCTCTGTGGCGGCGATCGGGCTCGGGGCCGGCGGAGAGCTCGCGCAACAGGGCGAGCGCCTCGTCGTGGGCGCCGAGCCGTTCGAGCACCACGGCGCGATTCAGGCGCGCGACGCGCAGCTGCTCGGCGGTCCAGGGTGCCGCCGCGTGGGCGTGGGCGAGCGCCACGGCCTCGGTCAGCCGGTCGAGCGCGGCGCCGTAGCGCCCGGCGCCGATCGCCAGAGCCGCGAGGTTGGCGAGCACCACCGCCTCCTCCTCGGGCTCGGCGAGCTCCCGGTCGAGCGCCAGGGCCTCGAGGAACCGGCGCTCGGCCTCGGCGGTCTCGCCGAGGTACTGCAGCGAGAGCGCGAGGTTGTTCAGGGTCAGCGCCAGCCGGAACCGGTCGCCGAGCGCGCGGCGCAGGCGTTCCGCCTCGCGGCACTCGACGAGCGCGGCGGCGAACTCGCCCCGGTCGTTGAGCAGGACGCAGGCGGCGTTGTGGGCGCCCGAGACCTCGATCGGTTCGCGCGACGGGTCCGCGGCGATGGCGCGGTAGGCGATCAGGGCCTCGTCGAGACGGCCGTCGAGGTGCAGCGCGATGGCCTGGTCAAGGGACTGGCCGGCTGCCGGCCCGGCGAGCATCGCGAGGACCAGCGCGCTGCCGGCCGCGCGGGAGCGCGCGGGCAGGAGTCGCATCGCGGCGATCCTACCCGCGCGCCGAGCGGCCGGGCCCCCGAGGACGCCGCGGGGACCCGGCCGGGGTGGGGTCGGCTGCGGGGAGTCAGTTGCAGGTCTGGAAGGTGAGCACGTCCTGGACCGGCTCGGCGGTCTGACCGAGCGGATTGAAGTACTGCTTGACCACGCCGGTGGCGCGGTCGGTGACCGTGAGCGTGAAGTCGACGTTGGTCGTCGCCGCGTAGAAGACCCAGTAGGCGTCGAAGCCGGGGACGCCGCAGGCGTCGATCACCTTGATCAGCATCTCGGCGTTGCCGGCGTCGAAGAACCAGAAGAGGCCGGCCTGCGAGGAGAAGGGGATCGTCCGCGCGCGCCCGGTGCCGCCCGCGACGTTCGGCGTGCGGAAGGTGATCTCGGCCGAGAAGCGGCCGTCCTGCAGGCAGAGCGTGTCGTCACCCGGCTCGCAGACGGCGGTCGAGCCGTCGTCGTCGAGGATCGACAGGAGCGCCGAGCCCCGCTCGGCGTCGATCGACGCGCCGCCGGTCGGATCGGCGAGGGAGAGGGCGACCGTCTCGGTCCCCTCGGTCAGGGTGTCCTGCAGGATCGGCACCTCGAACGTCTTGGTCGAGCCGTCGCCGGCGCCCCAGGAGAGGACACCCGAGACGCTCTCGAAGTCGACGCCGTCGCCGGCGCTGCCCGCGCTCGCCGACCAGGCTACCGAGACGGCGCCCCGTTCGCCGTGCGAGCGCTCGACGCCGACGACCGCCAGCGCCTGCCCTTCGATCACCTGGAAGCCGCGCTCGGAGAACTTGAAGGTGCCCGGCCGGTCGTCGCCGTCGTCGCCCGGCGGCAGGTCGCCGCCGCCAGCGTCGCCGATCGTCAGCGTCGCGCTCGAGCGCTCCGGATCGAGGCTCGCGCCGCCGGTCGGGTCGGAGAGGACGAGCTCGACCGTCTCGTTGCCCTCGGCGACGCCATCGTCGAGCAGCTGCAGGGTGAAGGTCTTGGTGGAACCGTCGCCGTTCGGCCAGGAGAGGGTGCCGCTGGCGGCCACGTAGTCCTCGCCCGCGGTGGCCGTGCCTCCGCCGGTCGACCAGGTGACCGAGACCGCGCCGTCCTCGCCGTGCGACCGCTCGACGGTGATCACTACCAGGCCGGCGCTCTCGGAGCCGAAGTAGCTGCGCTCGTCGAACTTGATCACGTTGCGCGCGTCGTCGTCGCCATCGTCGTCGCCATCGTCGTCGCCATCGTCGTCCCCGTCGCCGCCACAGTCGTCGCCGGGCTCGCAGTCGTCGCCGTCGTCGTCGCCGCCACAGTCGTCGCCGGGCTCGCAGTCGTCGCCGTCGTCGTCGCCGCC
>WYBK01000007.1 GCA_011525905.1 Acidobacteriota bacterium | reverse complement strand
GTTGCCCTGGACGACCAGCAGGTGGCAGTCCTCCGAGAGGTTGTCGCAGTCGAGGCCGCTCTGCCCCTCGATCGCGGCGCCCGCCGGTACCGGGACGGCCGTGCCGAGCGGCTCGCAGTCGGGCAGCCAGTAGCCGCCCGGGTGCGCGACGAGAGCCCGGGTCGGCGCATCCGCCGGCGCGCGCACGACGTGGAAGGAGAAGTCGATCTGCATCCGTCCGAAGCCGAAGCCGCCCAGGCCCGCCAGCGTGTCGATCATCGACTGCGACTGCGGATGGACCGGCGCGGCGGAGACCTCCTGGTTCCAGACGGCTCCCGGCGGGAACCGGGGCAGGCCCGCGGCGTCGAGGGCGCCGGCTCCGGTCGCGAGGACCAGGGCGGCGAGGGTGGCTCGGTGCGGGACGGGCACGGGGGCAGCCTAGGACATCTTTGCGCGCACCCCGAGAGGAATTCGTCACTCAGCCCCGCCCGGCGGTAACGTCCTCCACGCTTCCGGATAGGAAGGGGCGATGGCGGATTCGGCGGCAGCGGCGGGGGGAGATCCGGGCGACGTCGTCGCCTTCTCCGCGCTCTACCGGGAGCACGCCGAGAGCGTGCGCCGCTTCCTCCACCTGCTCTCGGGCGACCGCGAGCTCGCCGACGACCTCGCCGCCGAGACCTTCGTCCGTCTCTGGAACGCGCGGTCGCGCCTCGAGCTCGCGACGGTGCGCGGCTATCTCTTCACCATCGCGCGCAACCTCTACCTGCAGCAGCGGCGGCGCAGCGGCCGCCAGCTGCCGCTCGAGGGGGAGCACGAGGACCGGCGCCCGGGACCGGACGACCGCGCGCTCGCCCGCGCCGACCTCTCGTCGACGCTCGCCGCCCTCGCCCGCCTCCCCGAGATCGACCGCGCCGCGCTGCTGCTGCGCGCGCTCGACGAGCTGCCCTACGAGGAGATCGGCGCCGCCCTCGGCCTCACGGCCACGACCGCTCGCGTCAAGGTCCACCGCGCCCGGTTGCGCCTCGCCCAGGCGCGCACCGGCTCCGGCCCCCAAACCAAGGAGAACCGCCCATGAACCTCTCCCGCGAAGTCCTCGACGATCTGGTCACCCTCTACCTCGCGGGTGAGGCGAGCGCCGATACGCGCGCCCTGGTCGAAGAGCAGCTGGCACACGACCCGGAGCTCGCCCGCCAGGTCGAGGAGGCACGCAGCAGCCGCCTGTCGCTCCCGACCGCGCCGCCTGTCACCCCGACCGCCGAGAAGCTGGCGCTCGAGCGCACCCGGCAGCTGCTCAAGAGCCGCTCCTCGACCCTGGTGGTCGCCGCCATCTTCACGGTGCTGCCGCTCTCCTTCGCCTTCGACGAGAGCGGCATCACCTACCTGCTGATCCGCGACGATCCCGTGGTCGGCACCGCCTGGTGGCTGACCGCCGCGGTCATGTGGATCGCCCACCTCGTCATCCGCCGCCGCCTGCGCGTCGCCGGGCTCTGAGACTCGCCGGCCGCCCCGCCCGCCGGGGCGGCGGCGCCGGCGCCGCTCCGATCGAGACTTGTCTTCGAGGTGGAGCGAGGGGAGGGTGCCGTGACGAAGCGGGTGGCGATACTGGGCGCCGGGCGCGTGGGGCGCGCGATGGCGCTCGACCTGGCGAAGGAGGGGGAGTTCGAGGTGCGGGTGGCCGACGTCTCGGAGGAGGCGCTGGCGAGCTTCTCCGGTACGCCGCACGTCTCGACGCTGCGCGAGGATCTCGCCGACGGCGGCGGCGTGGCGCGCGCGGTCGCCGGCGCCGACTACGCGATCGGCGCGGTGCCGGGCTTCCTCGGCTATCGCACGGTCGCCACCGTGATCGACGCCGGCGTGCCGATCGTCGACATCTCCTTCTTCGAGGAGGACTGCTTCGGCCTCGACGCCGCCGCTCGCGCCAGGGGAGTCGCCGCGGTGGTCGATGCCGGCGTGGCCCCGGGGCTGACCAACCTGCTCGCGGGACACCACGCCGCGACCTGGGACTCGCTCGACCGCTTCGTCTGCGGCGTCGGCGGCCTGCCGGTCGTGCGCACGCAACCCTGGGAGTACAAGGCCGCCTTCTCGCCGGTCGACGTGCTCGAGATCTACACGCGCCCGGCACGCACCGTGCGCGGCGGCCGGCTGGTCTGCGAGCCGGCGCTCGCCGAGGTCGGCAGCTACGAGTTCCCGGGCGTCGGCACGGTCGAGACCTTCGTCTCGGACGGCCTGCGCAGCCTGCTCTCGACCGTGAGCTGCCCGGAGATGCGCGAGTTGACGCTGCGCTACCCCGGACACGCGGCGCGCATCCGCGCGCTGCGCGACGCCGGCTTCTTCGCGCACGAGCCGATCGAGGTCGGCGGCGCCCGGGTCGCGCCGGTCGAGTTCACCGGGCGGCTGCTCTTCCTGCTCTGGCAGTACGCGCCCGGCGAGGAGGACCTGACGCTCTTCTTCGCCGAGGCCGACGGCACGCAGGACGGCGAGCCGGTCTCGGCGCGCTGGACGATGCTCGACCGCTACGACCGCGCCCAGGGCATCTCGTCGATGGCGCGCACCACCGGCTACACGGCGACCGCGGCGCTGCGGCTGCTCGCCTCGGGGCGCTACCGCGGCACCGGCGTCGTGCCGCCGGAGCGGCTCGCCGAGGACGAGTCCTGCTTCCGCTTCCTGCTCGCCGAGCTGGCCCAGCGCGGCCTCCACCTCGAGCGCGCCTGAGCGGCCCGCGGCCTCGGACGCCGGGCGCCTCCTACTCCCCCCGCCGCCCGGCGGTGGGAGCCTCTCGCGATCCCTCCCCTTCGACCGGATCGGAGTCGAGCGCCGGATCGAGGTCCATCGAGCAGGGAGAGGAGGCTGGCTCGCGCGGCCCGCTCGACTCCTCGTCGGCCTCCTCCGGGAGCGGAGGAAACGGTGGACGCTCGCTCACCCTCCCCCTCCGTCGGCGGCCGGCGCGGCGGCGCCCCTCGGGACGCGGTGCGCCACCAGGTCCTTCCAATTTCGCCGGAAGACGAAACGCGCTCCACGCCCCTCGGCGTCCCGCTCGAAGAAGAGCTCCCCCTCGACGCCCGGCAGGAAGAACCGGTCGACCGCGAGCGGGAGCAGCTCGACCGGCTTCCCCTCGTCCCGGCGGCTCATCAGCTTCTCCCCCTCGCGCCAGACTCGCGTGACGCGCCGGCCGGGAGCGACCTCGTAGCTCCCCTCGAGCCCGTCGTAGGTCGCCGGATCGACCGCGGCGACCGCCGGGTCGACCGGCTTCTCGAAATACTCGAAGAGCGCCAGCTGCCACCGGCCGTCACGCCGGAAGTAGAGGAAGTTGCAGCGATAGACCGTCGAGACATCGGCGCCATAGATCGTCAAGTACTCGTCGAGCAGAAAGGTCAGCAGGGCCGCATCGCCATTGCGCAGCAACTTCGGCTCGAGCACCTGGAAGCGCAGGTCGTACCCGGGCCGGGGCGGCACCAGCTCGGCGAGCAGCTCGTCGCGCGTGTAGGTCTTGCCGTCCCGGTTGACCAGCAGCATCTCGGGGAGGGCGCGCCGCGCGACCGCCTCCTTGTCGCCGAGGCGAACCCCCTCCTCGATCTCGCGCGTCAGCTCGACCAGGTGCGCGAGCAGCCCGGCGTCCGTCTCGGGCGGCGACGAGCCGGGGTAGGGCATCGTGGCCCAGGTCGCCTGCGAGCTCGAAAGCAGGCCGAACAGAGCGAGCGAGGCGAGTGCGCGACGCCGGAGCGCTCGGCTCGCGAGCCGGTCGGGAATCATCGGTATCTCCTCGGAGCAGCCGTTGGCAAGCGCCAACCGGGGATCGTTACGTGCAGGGCCCCGAGAAGTTCGAGCTTCGGGTAACCTCGCCCCGATCCGGATCGGAGGGGAGGTCTCGTGCGACGACGCAGCGCCCTGCAACTTCTCGCGGCCGGAGCCGCGGCTGCCGTTCTCTCCCCCGCCACGTCGGCGAGGGCCTCGACCGCGAACGATTCGGGTCGGCGCAAGCTGCGCATCGCGATCGTCGGACTCGGCGGCTACGCCCGCTACGCCACCGAGCGGCTCCTGGCCGCGCGCCGCGCCGAGCTCGCCGGCTTCGTGACCGGCGATGCCGCCAAGGGGCGCGATTTCGCCGGGCGCTTCGACCGCCCGCAGGCGCCCGTCTACTCCTACGAGGACTTCGACCGGCTGGCGGCGGACGAGCGGATCGACGCCGTCCACCTCTGTCTGCCCGTCGGCCTGCACGCCGAGTACGCCGAACGCGCGCTCGTGGCGGGCAAGCACGTGCTCTGCGAAAAGCCCCTCGCGGCCACCAGCGCCGAGGCGCGCCGCGTGACGGCCCTCGCCCGTGAGCGGAGCCGACTCCTCATGCCCGCCTACCGCGCCTGGTACTCGGGCGCCCTGCAGGCCGCGCTCGGGCGGGTGCGCGGCGGCGAGTGGGGCCGGCTGGTGGCGATCGACGCCCACAAGGGCTTTCCCATGGCCCTGCCCGCCGGCGACTGGCGCTTCGACCCCGCGCTCGCCGGCGGCGGCGCGCTCTTCGACATCGGACCCTACAGCGTGCAGCTCACGCGCTGGGCGGCGGGCTCGCTCCCCGCGCGCGTGCGCGCGATCCGCCGGTCGGACCCCGGAGACCCACGCTTCGCGCGCGTCGAGAGCCACCTCGCCTGGTTGATGGAGTTCCCCGACGGCGCGATCGCCACGGGCAGCGCGAGCTGGCGCTACCACCTGCAGAACCACGCCCGGTTCGGGCTCGAGCGCGCCTGGCTCCGGCTCGAGCCGGCGACGCCCGGGATCGGCGAGCGCCTCTTCGTCGGCGCCGGCGACCCGGCGCGCGTCGAGGAGCTGCTCCTGCCGATTCAGGACCAGTTGCCTCGAATGTACGACGATTTCGCCGAAGCCGCGCTCACCGGGGGGACACCGCAGGTCTCGGCCGAGGAGGGGATCGCCGATCTCGTTGTCCTCGAGGCCCTCGCCCGCGCCGCCGCCGAGGACTCGACGGTCGAGGTGCAGGGGGTCACCGGCTAACCGCGCAGGTGCCGCTCGAGGAAGGCGAGGGTGCGCTCCCAGGCGAGCTTGGCCGCCGCCTCGTCGAAGCGCGGCGTGGTGTCGTTGTGGAAGCCGTGCTGCGTTCCCGGGTAGAGATGGCGCTCGTAGGTCACGCCCGCCGCCTTCAGCGCCGCCTCGAAGCCCGGCCAGCTCTCGTTGATCCGCGGGTCGACCTCGGCGGACTGGACGAGCAGCGGCGCGCGGATCTTGGCGACCTCCGCCGGGTCGGCCGAGCTGCCGTAGAACGGGACGCCGGCGGCCAGATCGGCGCGCCGCGTGGCGAGCCAGTTGACCATGCCGCCCCCCCAACAGAAGCCGACCGCCCCGACCCGTCCGGTCGTCGCCGCGCCTCCCTTCAGCCACTCGAAGGCGGCGACGAAGTCGGCGCGGGTCTTCTCCGCGTCGAGCTTGGGGAAGAGGGCACGGGCGCCGTCCTCGTCGCCGGGATAGCCGCCGAGCGGCGTCAGCGCGTCGGGCGCGAGCGCCGCGTAGCCGGCGAGCGCGAAGCGGCGGGTGACGTCCTCGATGTGCGGGTTCAGGCCCCGGTTCTCGTGGATCACCAGCACGCCGGGGAGCTTGCCGGCCGCGCTGGCCGGCCGCACCCAGTAGCAGCGCACCGCCCCGTGGCCGGCGGGCGAGGCGATCTCGACCCGCTCGGCCGCGACGCGCGCGTCGTCGGGCTTCACCACTTGCGCCTCGGCGAACTTCGGACCGAGCTCGTCGAGCAGCATCGCCGCGGTCACGCCGCCGACCGCGAACTTCGCCGCCTGGTCGAGGAAGCGGCGCCGGTCGATGTCGCCGTGCACGTAGGCGTCGAACAGCGCCAGCAGCTCCTGGTCGTAGTCGTGGGCGGTCTTGCGCGTCATGGCCGGCACCCCCTCGCCGCCGAGCTTACCCGCAGCCCGAGCGGGCGACTCCGCGCCCGGTCAGGGCGCCTCGGAGCTCCAGCGGGCGAGGCCGCCCGACTCGAAGCCGTCGCGGAAGAGGGTCGCCAGGCCGAGCGGGCCCGGGTAGCCGAAGTCGGGGAAGACGAAGCCGACGTTCGGGTTGCCCAGCCGCTCGACGAGCAGCTCGGCGAGCACCGTCCGGAAGTCGGTGGTGATCTCGAGATCGGCGTTGTCGTAGAGCTGCCCCGCGCCGCCGTCGAGCCCGGGCCAGTCGCCGTAGAGCCCGCCGTTGACCCGGCCGCCCAGGACCGTGACCACGCCGCCATGGCCATGGTCGGTGCCGCTGTCGGCGTTCTGCGCGAAGCGGCGGCCGAACTCCGAGAGGACCGCGACGGTCGTCTTCGAGGTGTAGTTCTCGCTGCCCGCCCCGTCGAGGTCGGTGTAGAAGCCGTGCAACCCCTGCGCGAGCTGGGCGAGCAGGTTGTGGAAGTAGGTGCCGACGCCGACCGACCCCTGGCCGTTGTGCGTGTCCCAGCCGCCGAGGTCGACCGTCACCGCCCGCAGCCCGAGCCCGAGCTTGATCATCTGGGCGATCAGCTTCATCGCGTCGCCGAAGGCGCCCGAGGGATAGACCGCGCCGTTGGCCGGGACGTAGGTTCCGGACGGCACGCTCAGCTCGATCAGCGTCGAGGCGTCGAGCGCCTCGACGCCGCGGGCGTGCAGCTCGGAGGCGCTCGACTCGAGGATGTTGCGCAGCGCCGTCTTCTGCGCGTCGCGCCAGGTCGAAGGTCCGGTGTTGAGCAGGAAGTCGTCGCGGTTGGTCATCGCCAGGACCTCGGTCGAGGCCTGGAACGCGGTCTGGATCGTCGAAGAGACCGCGAGCGACGGCATGACGATTCCCGGCGGCAGGCCGGCGGAGAGGAAGTGCCGGGTGAGCCAGCCGGTGGTCGTCGAGCCCAGGCCCGGCGTGCCGAGCTCGATCTGCGCCTGGTTGTCGAAGTGGCTGCGGCTCGGGGTGTCGAGCCCGCAGGCGTGGACGAAGGCGACGCGCCCCTCCTGCCAGAGCTCGTGGAGCGGCGCCGCGCCAGGGTGGAGGCCGAAGAGCGTGCCGCCGAGCGCCGCCAGCTCGAGCGCCGCGTTCGGCCCGCTGTCGGGCACGGCGAGCGTCGGCCGCGCGGCAACGTAGTGCGGCCGGTCGACGCCGGCGAGCGGCAGCACGTAGTTGAGTCCGTCCATGCCGCCGCGCAAGAAGAGCACGACCAGCACGTCGTGGTCGGGCGTCGAGCCGGGATCGGCGAAGACGACGTTGGTGAAGCGGGCCGCGGCCAGGTTGGCGATCGCTGCGGAGCAGCCCATCAGGAAGCCACGTCGGGTCGGGGAGCGCATTCTCGGGAACCTCGCGCGGGCGGCGCCGTTCACTTCACCAGGAACTCGGGGGTCATCAGGACGAGCGCGACCATCGAGCGCAGGCGCGACTTGACGTTCGACTGCGTCAGGTCGAGCAGGAAGCCCGGGTTCGCTCCGGCGGCCATGAAGTCGACGATCTCTTCGCGCTCGACGGCCGGCAGCGTGCGGCCGAGGATCCGCTCGATCCAGAAGTCGACCAGGTCGTCGGTCGTGGCGCGCGGCACCGGGTCGGGCAGCACCGGCGGGAAGGCGGCGTGGGTGACGCCGATCACGTCGAGGCGGAAGTCGTCGGTGCCGCCCACGCCGTCGATGTCCTGGTCGACCAGCCAGCCGGCGAGCCGCCAGCACTGCACGCGGGTGTTGGTCGAGATCCAGGCGGCCGTCCGGTCGGGATAGCCGTCGGGCGGCACGCGGCTGAACAGGTTCTGGCCGGTCTTCGACAGGCGCGACAGCAGGCTGCTGGTATCCGGCTCGAGGGTCAGCGGCGCCTGGCTCGTGTAGCCGAAGAGCCAGTTGGCGCCGACCGCGCGCATCGCCGACACGAGAAACTCGACCGGCCGCTTGGTCTTGCCGCCCCAAGTCGTCTTGAACTCCTCGGAGGTGAGGATCGCCTGGTAGACCTGCGCGAGCTGGTCGGGCGCCTGCCACTGAGCGGTGAACAGCGCGGCCACCGTGTCGACCAGGCCGGCCGGCGGGTCGTCGGCGATCAGCCGCCGACAGAGCTTGGTGGCGAGATGGCGGCCGGTGCCCGGGTGCGCGGCGAGCAGGTCGAAAAGGTCCGCCCCCTCGATCTCCCCCCGGTCGGCCGGGAAGTTCTGCACGCCGAAGGCGAGCACCGACTTGGCGAAGCGGTCGTGGTTCGAGTCGGTGTAGAGGAAGGCGCCGGTGGCGCCGTCGACTCCCCAGCCGGTCAGGATGCGCGTCGCCTCGTAGACGTCGTTGTCGACGTAGCCGGCCGGCGCGGGCAGGCCGGCGTCCGGGGCGCCCGCGGGCCAGGGCGCCCCCGCCGGCACCTCGTCGGCTTGGCCGACGCCCCAGTAGCTGATCGCCCCCAGGGTGTGGAGCTCGATCAGCTCGCGCGCGTAGTTCTCGTTCGGGCCGCTGCGCGTGTTGGTGTAGTTGTCGAGGTAGTAGAGCATCGTCGCGCTGCGCGCGCCGCTCTCGAGCATCGCGCGGAAGTTGCCGAAGAGATTGGCGCGAACGACCTCGCGGTCCCAGTAGACGAAGGTCGACCGGGTGTAGTTCTCGAAGCCGTAGACGTTGAAGTGGTTCATCCAGAAGTCGACCAGCAGCTCGCGCAGCTGCCAGCGGCTGTAGACCATGCGGGTCAGCGTGTCGAGCCGGGTCTCGTCGACCGGCCGGGACGGCTGCGGAGGGCTGCCCGCCTGATGGTCGGCCCAGAGCTCGCCTAGGGTCTTGTCGAGCGTGACGAAGCCGGGATCGGGGATGCCCAGACCCGGGTTGCCGTGGCGCCGGTCGAGATAGTCGGGATCGTCGAGGTCGTTCGGCGCGAGCTGCGCGGCGACCCAGGCGGCGAGCCGGCTGTCGTCGTCGGCGCCGAGCGCCTCGAAGGCCGCGAGATCGCCCGGCTGGGGACCGAAGGCGGCACGGTTGTAGACCGCGTGCGCCAGCGACGGCGGCGCGGCCAGCTCCCCCGCTTCGGATGCGGAGGAGGCCGGGGGAGCGACGGCGCCGGGAGCGGCCTCCCGGCGCGTCGGCGGTCGATGGCGCGGCACGGCCTGGGCGTCGCTCATGGCACTCTCCTGGCGGCTGCGGGACGGTAGCCCGC
>WYBK01000064.1 GCA_011525905.1 Acidobacteriota bacterium | reverse complement strand
TGAGCTTCTCCCCATTCCTGCACCACGCCGAAGCTGACAGTCCTGGTTGAGTTGGTCAATGCCTGGTTCCTTTCGGAGTTTGCTGGCCGGAGGGAGCCGTAGGCTCCCGGAGGGCTGCAAACTCCGCCGGCGCGAGGTCTCCTACCCCCGAGTGCGGCCGGTCGTGGTTGTAGTCGAGCCTCCACGATTCGATCACCCGCCGCGCGTGCTCGAGGTCTTCGAACCAGTGGGCGTCGAGGCAGTCCTTCCGGAACGTGCCGTTGAAGCTCTCGACGAAGCAGTTCTCGACCGGCTTGCCTGGGCGAATGAAGCGCAGCTTCACGCCGTTCTTGAAGGCCCAGGCGTCGACCTCCTTGCCGGCAAACTCCGGTCCGTTGTCCACCACGATCTCCTCGGGCAACCCACGCTCTTCGGCGAGCTCATCGAGCACCCGCACCACGCGAGGCGCCGGCAGCGAGAAGTCGACTTCGATCCGCAGCGCCTCCCGGCTCCCGTCGTCGAGCACGTTGAAGGTGCGAAACGGACGACCGTTCCACAGAGCATCGCGCATGAAGTCCATCGACCAGCGGCGATTCGGTGCATTCGGCGTGGGCGACTTCTCGCGCGGTGCCGCCGCCACCAGCTTCTTGCGGGGCTTCGTGCGCAGCTTCAGGCCCTCGCGCAGGTAGAGCCGCCGAATCCGCTTGACGTTGACCCGATGGCCTTCTCGACGCAGCTTCTTGGTCAGCATCGAGTAGCCGTAGCGGGGGTAGAGCGCCGCGAGATCCAGCAAGCGTGCCAGCAGCTTCGCATCCTCCTGGCGCTTCGAGCGATAGCGAGCGCTCGACCGCGCCACCGTCGCCAACTGGCAGCTACGACGCTGCGAAAATGACCACTCCTCCCGGAAGTAGCTGGCGACCTGGCGCCGGGCCGACAAGGTCACCACTTTTTTCCCAAGGCTGCGGTCAGCGCCTGCTTGTCGAGCGTCAGGTCGGCGACCAGGTGCTTCAGTCGTCGGTTCTCCTCCTCGAGCTGCCGCAGGCGCTTCGCCTCGCTCACGTCCATACCGCCGAACTTCCTGCGCCAGACGTAGAACGTGTGCCGCGAGATCCCATGCTGCCGGCAGACCTCCTGCACCTGCATCCCGCCCTCGGCGGCCTTCAGCACACCGATGATCTGCTCCTCCGTGAATCGCTTCTTGCGCATCCAGTCCTCCCTCCGGCCTTCGCGGCCTGTCGGAGGACTGTCAGCCTACGATTGGCTCAGGATTCGGGGAGAAGCTCATTCCCTTCCCCCATCGAGCGCGTCGAGGCGCTTCCTGGCTCGTGTTGCGCCGGACCCGGCATCCCCGCGAGAGACGACGACGAGGTTCGGCGTCGCCTCGGGCGCGCGGCGACGGGCCGGGGCACGGGTGCCGGCGGATAGAATGCGCGCTCGACGACCATGCGACGCGTGACCGAAAGCGAGCCCATCGAAATGGCGGAGCTGCGCGAGCTCGCGCGCGGGCGCTTCGGCGAGATGGTCAAGGGGGTCGTCGACCTGCGGCGCGGCATCCTCCTGCTCGACGCCGACCTCCACGCCGACCAGGAGGCCGAGCTGCTCGCCGAGGGCTCCGAGCAGGCCGATCTGTGGGGCATCAACCTCTATCCGGACCTGCCCGGCGAGGAGTGGCTCGAATTCGACTCGATGATCAACCTGCGACCGTCGTTGGGCAACCGGTCGCGCGGCGTCGACGATCCGGCCACGCGCGCGGCGATCGCGGCGCTCGTCGGCGGGCTGATCCGGCGGTGAGCGCCGAGCACCGCGACCTCGCGGCCGGGCGCTGGTTCGCGCTCTCGCTCGCCGAGCAGCTCGGCAACGTGGGCAGCGAGCTCGGCCGCGCGGTGCGCTGGTCGACCACGCATCCGGCGCTCGCCGAGAGAGCTTTCCACCGCACGCTCGAGCTCTTCGATCTCACCCTCGACGATCCGCGCCACCGCCGGTCGGTCGCCCGCCTGCGCGAGATCGCCCGGGCACGCGAGGTCGTCGCGGACTTCCTCTCCGGTGAGAACCGGTACGGGTCCACCGCCGAGTCCCTGCAGAAGTACTTCGACGCCTACGCCGTCGCCGCGCGCCGGCGCTGAAGCCGACCAAGCCTGCGGCGCCCGCCGAGGTCGCGAGAGCTCGGCGATCGACTCGCGAGCCGCCGCGTGCTCCCATCCGGTCGTCGAACGCTGCTTCCGCGGCGTCCCAACCGACCGTCGCGCCCGCGCCCTGCTCGCAGGCCCGTCGGCCGAGCGCGGGACCCCCTGGCACGCGGTCGGCGGGTAGGCGCATACTGGGCGCCCGGGACGCCCGTACGGGCCTCGGAGGTGCCCGATGTCCTGCTCTCCGGCGTCGAAACGAGGAGCCTTCCGCACCCTTCCTCTCACCTGCCTGGTGCTGCTTACGGCTTGTGGCGACGATCCCCGGCCCCGCACGCCGACTGAGCCGCCGGTCTTCGACCCGGATCCCAACCCAACCTGGGAGGCGATGGCCGAGGAGACCGCCGGAGCGGTGGTCGGCACGCTCACCTGGGCGCTCGAGAACGCCGACACGATCGAATCCCAGGGCGACTGGGACTCGACAAGGGGCTCCTGGCGGGTCGCGACGGCGCTCCCGCTCGGCCAGCCCGCAGACCTCTCCGTCCAGTTCAGGAACTCCGAAGGGGCCGTCCGCAAGCACTATGTCGAGGGGGTCACGGCGGAAATCGGGGTCGCTGGCCGCGTCGCGAGCGAGACGGGCTCGACCGAGCTCGAGGCGAGGATCTACGCGATCGAAAGCGGCAACGAGCGGGCGCTCTCCGAGTTCAGCGGCACCGTGACCTCGGGGGCGGAGCGGGCGACCTACGCGGGCAGGACCACCCCGATCTTGAAGTTCGTCCCGCGCCCCCTGCCGCTCTATGCAGTCAACGGCGGCATGAACCTCCGATTCGGCGACGTCACCCTCACTCTCACTTTCCTCGGCAGCGTCGTCCTCGTCGAGTACTTCTATCCCGAGGGCGGCCCCCGGAACGAGTTCACCTTCTGTCTGCAGCCCCACCCCGGCGTCTGCTGAGCGCCTGCGAGCCACGGCCGGACCGCCGGAGCCGGCTCGCCTCGAGGCCCGCGCGGCTCCGCGGGCCCGGGACGGACCCCGCCGGCGAGGCTGGATCGGCTCGGCCTTCCCCGGATCCTGCTACTCTCCGCCTCGAGCCCAGGTCACCCTCTGAGGCCCGTTCGACGCGCGAGCCGAGATCCCATCGGCGGGCGTGCTCGCCGAGGCGCCGCGTCTCGATCGCGCGCCCGTTCACGGCGGCGCCGGGGGCGCCCTGCCCCTTCCTCAGGAAACCGGAGGACGAATGCGGCCTTCCCACGCCAGGCGTCGCGATCGGCTGATCGCTTGCGGCGCGCTCCTCGCGGCACGCGCTCTCGCCCAGAACACAATCGTCGCCAATCCCGAGTTCGACGCGGGGGTCGGCATCTCCGACTGGTTCGTCGCGAAGTCGCTGCAGATTTCGAGCTGGAGCCTCGACGATGCCGACGACTGCGCCGGATCGGGCAGCTACTCGGCGCTCGCGCTCGAGCAGTCCGAGTCGGCGAGCCTGGCCATCGCGGTTCCCAACGACTGCCTCGACGTCCAGCCGGACGCCCAGCTCTTCCTGCAGGTCACCTACCGGTCGGCGATGCCCCTTTACCTCTATCTGTTCCTCTACCCGTCGGCGAGCTGCCAGGGAGCCCGGTTCACCGAGGATGTCCTGACGGCCCACCCCGCGAGCGCCGTCTGGACGACCGTGGAGAGCGTGACCACGTTGCCGGTCGGAGATCCCGTGGCCTCGGTGCGGTTCGTCGCGGTGAGCCAGGACGACCTCGGCAGCAGCTTCTCGACCTCCTTCGACCGGCCCTACCTGGGACTCTCCGAGAGGATCTTCGGAGACGACTTCGACGCCGGATCGACTTGCCGATGGTCGGCGACCTCGCCCCCTCCTTAGCGAGCCGGTCCGCTCAGGACCCGGCGCCGGAGCGATGGGCGCCCTCCGACTCGCCGGAGCTCTTCCGAGCCGCGAGAGGTGCCAGCCGATGCGCATACCTCCGTCTTCCAGGCCGCCGTCACGCCGCCGAGCCCTTGCGCAGCGCCTGGTGGAGGTCCCAATCGGCTTGGAGGTGCATCCAGAGCTGGGGGGTGGTGCCGAAGCGGCGGGCGAGGCGGAGCGCGGTGTCGGCGGTGACGCCGCGCTTGCCGAGGACGAGCTCGTTCAGGCGGTTGACCGAGATGCCGAGCTCGGCGGCGAGCTCGACCTGGGTCAGGCCGAGCGGCTCGAGAAACTCCTCGCGCAGCATCTCGCCGGGGTGGATCGCCGGCCCGAGCAGGGCCGGGTCACGCGTGAT
>WYBK01000347.1 GCA_011525905.1 Acidobacteriota bacterium | reverse complement strand
TTCGGTGGCGACCAGGCGGGAGCTGGCGCAGCGGCGGCGCAGCTCGAGCAGCGGGGCGTAGGAGGGCGAGCGGTACCACTCCTCGAGGCGCGCCATCGAGGGGAACTCGAGAATCACCAGCCGCCGGGGCGACCAGTCCCCCTCGAGCACCTCGGTACGCCCGCCGCGCGCCAGATAGCGCGCGCCGAAGCCGGCCAGG
Organism: Acidobacteriota bacterium; assembly: GCA_011525905.1. Taxonomy (GTDB): domain Bacteria; phylum Acidobacteriota; class Thermoanaerobaculia; order Multivoradales; family JAGPDF01; genus JACTMI01. The sequence goes on along the minus strand of WYBK01000347.1, from coordinate 2,390 downwards.
TTCGGCGCGACCTCGCGCTTGTAGCGCTCGAACGCCTCCGGGTCGGTGACCTCGAGATCGACGATCAGGTAGGCGGGCATCGCGGCTCCTCCCCGGCGCGTGACTCTACGCTGGAGGCGTCCGCCGCGAGGAGTGCGAGACGCTCGGTGATCGAAGCGCGCTCGATCTCAGTCTTGCTGGCGAGCCGCAGGTCGGGAAGACATGCCCTGGGGGAGCGCTGGCCGGTCCTGGTCCAAGACTCTTGCATATTGTTCTACGATATGTTTAATATCGTTTATCGATATACAACGAGGAGCGCCCATGGCCCCTGAGCTTGCTCGAAGCAAGGCCCTATCGGTTGTCCGGCCGATCCTGCGGGGTCTGACCCTGCTCAACGCCCTCTACGCCCTGATCCTCCTGGCTCTTCTGGGCTGGAGCTTCTTCATCGAGGACTGGCCTCGGCGGCCGCTCGGATTCGAGATGGTGGAGGCGCATCCGAGGGTGGGGCAGGGGCTGCGCGCGATCGTCGCCCTCGGCGTGGCCGGTGCCGGCCTCGTGCACTCGGTCCTGCGCCGGCTGCTGGCGATCGTCGACACCGTGCGCGGCGGCGATCCCTTCGTCCTCGAGAACGCCCGCCGCCTGGAGGCGATCGCCTGGCGCGTGGCGGCGCTCGAGGGGCTGCGGCTCCTGGTCGGAGCGATCGCCGCGGCCGTCTGGGAGCCGGGGCGGATCGACGCCTTCTCGTTCGCGCCCTGGCTGGCGGTGCTGCTGCTCTTCGTGCTCGCCGGCGTCTTCGCGCAGGGCGCGCGCCTGCGCGACGACCTCGAAGGCACGGTCTGAAGTGCCGATCGTCGTCCGCCTCGACGAGCTGCTGCACGCGCGCCGGATGACGCTCACCGAGCTCGCCGCCCGCGTCGACATCACCGTCGCCAACCTGTCGATCCTGAAGACGGGCAAGGCCAGGGCGGTGCGCTTCTCGACCCTCGAGGCGATCTGCGCCGCGCTGGAGTGCCAGCCGGGCGAGCTGCTGGAGTACCGCCCGGAGGGCCCGACGGCCGGCGCGCCGGGGGCGCCGACTCGCGCGGCGAGCTAGCGCCGTCGCCGGAACGTCGCCAGGCCCGCGGCGCCCAGGCCGCCGGCGAGGACGAGGAGTCCGATCGGCGCGAGCGTCGGGACTTCCGCGACCGAGAGGAAGGGGCTCTCGAGGGCGCCCAGGTCGACGTTGCCGTTCTGGATCCGCGGCAGCCCTTCGAGATCTTCGGTGATGTCGGCGGGTACGCGGGCGTCGTCGCCCGCGTTCACCGCCGGGCTGTCCGGCAGCAGATGGAAGTCGCCGAAGCCGAAGAAACGGGGGTCGCTGCTGACAGTGCCCGGTCCCGGAGTGAAGAAGTTCACTCCGTTGTCGAAGAGCAGGTTGTCCTGGTTGGCGAAGGTGCCGGCGATCTCCGAGTCGATGGCGATGCCGATGTCGGAGTGGCCCGCCACGATGTTGTTGGCCAGGACGCCCGACAGGGTGCCCCCCAAGTCCGTGCGGGCGCTGGCCAGAATGCCGGACTCGCCGTTGGCGATCGTGTTGTTGACCACCGTGAAGATACCGTCGCCCTCGCTCACGTTGAGGCCGATGCCGCCCGGCTGACCGGCGACGTCGATCTGGCCGCCGCGTACCAGGTTGTTGATGACGCGGGCGGTGATCGAGCCGCCCGGCGCGAACTGGAAGATCGAGATGCCGTTGTTGAAACCCTGGCCGCCGATGTCGTTGCCCAGGATGTCGACGGTGAGCTGGTGGCTGCCGCAATATGCTCCGATCACCGCGTTCTGAGTCGACTCGCCGGTCTGGACGATGACGTTGCCGGCAATCCGTCCGCTGGCGTCGCTCTCGAAGCTGCCGACCGAGATCGCGCCGATCTGATCCCCGGCGCTGAACCCGTCCACGGTGACCTGGTTGTCCGAGACGTCGAAGAAGACCGGGCCGTAGGGCGGCTGCGTGTTGCCGCTGCGGACCTCGATCGCGGTGCCGAAGGAGAAGGTGTCGAGGATCACGTTGTTCCGGAACGTCACGTCGAAGGTACCCTCACCCCCCTGGACGGCGACCAGCCGGCCGTTCGCGATGGTCATCCCTTCGACGACGTTGGTGGCGGCGAGGTCGCCACCGAAGACGAATATGCTGTTGGGCGAGGCGAAGACGGGCGCGAAGCCGGGCGCCGGACGCAGCGTCAGGCTCTTGTCGTCGATCTGCGGCGATTCGGCGATCGGGCCGTCGGTGGCGATCTCGATCACCTCGCCCGGAGCCGCGGCGTCGATGCACGCCTGCAGCGTCCCGGGGCAACCGGCCGACGGCCAGGTCGCCGCGGGCAAGGTCCCGGCGAGGAGCAGCGTCGCGAGCGCCGCGAACGAAAGGGGTTGGACGAATC
>WYBK01000063.1 GCA_011525905.1 Acidobacteriota bacterium | reverse complement strand
GTCGCCGCCCGGGTTGACGATCAGCGTGAGGCCCTGGGCCTCGGCCGACGAGTCGCCGAGGGCGAGCGTCGCGAGGCAGACGACTGCGACGAGCGAGGCTTGGGTGCGCATGGAACCGCTCCTCCAGAAGAGGTGCGGCCGAGGGTACGGGCGCGAATCGCGCGGAGGCTACGAGCCGGGTGTCGGGCGGCTCCACGCCGGGGCGCGAGGGCCTGTCGGGGAGCGAAGCTCCTAATCGCGAACCTGGGGGAGGTCGATCTCGGGGACTCGTTCGCAGCGAGAGCGTCCCTCGAAGGTAACTGTCACCTTCGGGCTTCCGCTAGGTCTCCTGTTGCGGGGGGGCGGGCTCGACGCGGTTGCGGCCGTTCTGCTTGGCGCGGTAGAGGGCCTCGTCGGCGCGGCGGGCGACGGCTTCGACCGACATCTCGTCGGCGCGCCGCTCGGCGGCGCCGAGGCTCGCGGTGACCGCGAAACCGGGCGCCAAGTCGGTGACGTCGAGGGCGGCGACCGCCGCGCGCAGCCTCTCGCCGACCTCGAGCGCGCCCGCGAGCGTCGTCGCCGGGAGCAGGGCGAGGAACTCCTCGCCGCCGACCCGGCCGATCGCGTCGCCGTCGCGCAGCGCCCGGCGCGCGGCCTGTGCCACGCGCTGGAGGACGACGTCGCCGGCCTCGTGGCCGAGGGTGTCGTTGACTCGCTTGAAGTGGTCGACGTCGAGCGCCAGCAGCGAGAGCACGCCGTCGCTGCGCCGCGCGCCGTCGAGCGCCTGCCTGGCCATCGCCAGCAGCGCCCGGCGATTGGGCAGCCGGGTAAGCTCGTCGGTCATCGCGAGGACGTGCAGTCGCCGGGCGCGGCGGAGCTGGCGACCGGCGAGCGCCGCTAGCAGCGCCAGCAGGATCGCCGCCAGCGCGAGCACCGCCCGCTGCAGCGCTTCGATCCGCTCGGCGTCGCGCAGCGCCTGGCCGCGCAGCTCGTTCTCGCGCGCCAGCGCGCGGTTCTCCGCCTCTTTCTTCTCCGAGTCGAAGCGGACGCGCAGTCGCGTGACCTGCTCGTCGCGAGTCGCCTCGGCGAGTCTGCGCTCGAGCGCAGACTGTCGGCTGCGCGCCGCCAAGGCCGCGGCGAAGTCGCCGCGCGCGGCGAGCGCCTCGGCGCGCTCCTCCTCGGCGCGCGCGAGGTAGCGGTCGTTGCCGCCGGCGTCGAAACGCTCCGCGGCGGCGTCGAGGTCGTCGAGCGCGCCCGCCAGGTCGCCCGCGGCGCGGCGGGCGATGCCGCGAGTGAGGCGGGCCGCCGCGAGCGACTCCGGGTCGCCCGTCGCACGATAGTGCGCGACCACCGGATCGAGGCGGGCGAGCGCCTCGCGCTCGCGCCCGAGCTTGACCAGGAGGGCGCCGACGGCACGCTCCACGAAGGCGAGCTCGTCGGCGTCGCCGCGGCGGCGCTCGAGCGCGGCGGCGTGCTCGAGCTCGGCGAGCGCGGCGGCGAGGTCGCCCTGGCGTTCGTAGGTGCTACCGAGGTTGAAGTGCGCGGTCGACTGGTTGGCGAGGTCGCCGCTCGCCTCGTGGGCGACGAGCGTCTGACGGTAAAAGTCGATCGCCTGGTCGTAGGCGGCGACACGGGGGTCCGCGTAGACGTTGGCGATGGCGTTCAAGAGGTAGAGCTGACGCGATCGCCGGTCGAGCTCGAGCTCGGCGCGGTAGGCCCGGTCGAGGTCGGCCAGCGCGGCAGTGAAATCGCCGAAGTAGTAGGCGAGCTCGCCGCGCTGCGCCAGCGCCTTGGCGAGCAGGCCTGAGTCGCCGAGGCGTTCGCCCTCCTCGACCGCGCGCTGGTAAGCCTCGCGGGCCCGGTCGATGCTCCCGAGCTGCTCTTCTGCGTAGCCCTGGCAGAGGCCGAGCTCGGCGATCGCGGAGGGCCCGTCCGGCTCGGCGGAGACCTCCGCCGCGCGCGCGAGCGCCTCTTCGACGAAGGGGATCGCCGCTCGCGGATCCGCCACCGCCGTCTCCCAGCAGGTGGCGAGGAGCGTCTGGATCTCGCTCGGCGGCGCCGCGGCCTCGCCCGCGGCTGGGAGTGTGCCCGACGCGAGGGTGGAGGAGGCCAGGAGGGCGGCAGCGAGGTGGGCCAAGCGGAAGCGCGACGTCATCGGGCTCGCGGCGGAGTCTGGCGCAGGGCGTGCGCCGCGGCCAGAGGCGATGCCGTCCCAGGGCATGGCGAGCGCTGGGACGGGGACACGAAGGCCGCCGCGAGGCGCCCGCTCGGGGACATGAAGCTGTGCTTCGTGTCCCCGCCCAACCGTCAGGGCTCGAGCGCGCGCAGCTCGGCGAACCAGTTGGTCACCACCTGGACGTTGCCGCGGGCAGGAGTCTGGATCAACACGAAGCGCTGGCCGTTCGGGTCGATGTCGTACATCCGCGACCAGCGGTAGGTGAGGAACGCCCCTTCCACCACCTTGCGGCGGCCGGTGACCCGGAAGCGAGGCTCGGTCTCGATCGACGCGGCGACGAGCGTCGCATCCTCGAAGTAGTAGAGCGTCTTGCCGTCGGGCGCCCAGACCGGGCTGGTGCCCCCCTTGATCGACACCTGGCTCCGCCCGCCCGCCGTGGGGAAGGAGGTCACGTAGACCTCGTCGCTCCCCGAGTAGTCCGAGACGAAGGCGACCCAGCGCCCATCCGACGAGACGTGGGGCGCGAGCTCGTTGTCGGGGCCCTCGAGGAGCGGCCGGAGCGCTCGCGGGCCGTCGAGGTCGGTCAGGACGCGGAGGTCCATCCCCTTGCCCGCGATCTCCTCGCGCACGACGAGGATCCCCTGCCGTGTCCAGTCCGCGGCGCGCAGGTTGTTGTCGACGTCGAGCAGCAGCTCCTCGGGGCGGGAGAGATCGACCGGCCGCCGGTAGATATCGAACGATTCGTTGCGCGCGCTGGTGTAGGCGATCTCGCTGTCGGTGGGGCTCCAGTAGGGGTAGAAGCCACTCTCGCTCATCAGCGTCGGCGTCTGAGTGTCGAGGTCGACCATCCAGAGCGCGCTCTCGTCCGCGGCGAGCATCAGGCGCCGCCCATCGTGCGAAAAGCGGGGGTCGCTCAACGAGCGGAAGGGGAGGTCGGCGGAGACGAGGGGCTCGACTTTGCCGTCGAGGGTGACCGACATCAGCTGATGGACGGCGCCGGCTGGCCCGGCGGGCAGATAGGCGACCGTGCCTGCTTGCGAAACCGCGAGCTGCATCTCGCCCTGATCGACCCACACGCCCGGCAAGGCGGGCAGCGGTGCCCCGGTGATCTCGAGCTTCCCCAGGTCGAACGGCGCCACGTAGAGGTCGTTCCCCTGCCCGAAGAGCAGATGCCCGGTCGGCAGGTAGGTCGCGTCGCTGCCGTCGAGGCCGAGGTCCTTCGCCTCGCGCGACGCGAGATCGAAGACCATCAGCCGCCCCGTTCGTGTCGAGACCTGCGGCGTGCCGCAGAGGAGCGCTCTGCCGCCTGGCAGCAGCGACGGAAAGGCGAGGCGCACCGTGCTGCCCGGGTCGAGGACCTCGACTTCGCCGCCCTCGGCCGAGATGCGGTGGAGCTTTCCCTGCTGAGAGAAGTAGAGGAAGCCGTCGGCTCCCCAGGAGAGGCCCGAGGGAGAGGCCGTCAAGCGGCCGAGGTCGGTCGCCGGGCCACCGCTCACGCGGATCTTGCGCAGGTCGGCGCCTACCATGAAGGCGATCCAGGCACCGTCGGGGGAGAAGACCGGCCGGCGCGCGCCGGAGGTCCCCTCGAGCTTGCGCGACTCGAAGCGGTCGAGAGAGCGCAGGTGCAGCCCCTGCTCGGCGCCGAGGCCGCCGGCGGTGACGATCGACCGGCCGTCGGGCGAAATGGCGATGTGCACGCCGTCCCCCTGGCGCCGGCCGGCTTCGTTCGGCATCTCGATCGAGAAGCGCAGCGTCCGCTCGGGCGCCGGCGCGGCGCCGCCCCGGCTCCAGAACAGCGCGGCGGCGGCGAGCACGAGCGCGGCGGCGGCGACGATCCAGGGGAGCCGGCTCCGGCGCGACGGCGACGCCGCGGGCGCGAGGGCCGCCGCGGCGGGGGCCGCGCCGGCGGCCGGCTCGGCGAGCGCGTCTTCGAGCGCGATGCGCGCCTCGCCGATGTCGCGCAGGCGCCGCTGGCGGTCGCGCACCAGGCAGCGCTCGAGCAGCCGGCGGACCGCGGCGGGCGTATCGGACGGCAGGTCCGCGAGGTCGATCGGCGCGCGCAAAACGTCGGCGAGCGTGTGCGACACCGTCTCGCCGGCGAACAGCCGCCGACCGGTCAGCATCTCGTGCAGCAGCACGCCGAACGACCAGATGTCGCAGCGGCGGTCGACCGCTTGGCCGGCCGCCTGCTCGGGTGCCATGTAGGCGGCGGTGCCGAGGATCAGGCCCGCGACGGTGCCGGCCGAGGTCAGCGTCGGCGAGCGGGCGATGTCGCCGCTCGCGGGCGCGGCGTCGAGCCCCTTGGCGAGGCCGAAGTCGAGGATCTTGGCGCGGCCGTCGGCGTCGAGCCGGACGTTGCCCGGTTTGAGGTCGCGATGGACGATGCCGCGCTCGTGCGCCGCTTCGAGCCCTTCGGCGACCTCGCGCGCGATGCGCAGGGCCTCGGTCCGCGGCAGCGGGCCTTTCTCGAGACGTTTCGCGAGGTCCTCGCCGGCGACCAGCTCCATCGCCAGGAAGCGAACGCCGCGGGCCTCGTGCAGGCCGTAGACGGCGGCGACGTGCGGATGGTTGAGCGCCGCGAGCAGGCGGGCTTCGCGCTCGAAGCGCGCGAGCCGCTCCGCGTCGCCGGCGACCGCCTCGGGCAGCACCTTGATCGCGACCTCGCGATCGAGGCTGGTGTCGACCGCTCTCCAGACGACGCCCATCCCCCCTTCGCCGATCGGCTCGACGAGGCGGTAGTGAAGGAGCGGCTCTCCCGCAGTGAGGGGCATCGCGGCATCCTACGCGAACCGACAACCGGAGAACCGAGGAACCGGGGACCGGCTCCTCGAAGGGACAGGCTCATCGTGGGGACAGGTTTCTCGACGAACCTGTCCCCAAGTCAAACCTGTCCCCCAATCGAACCTGTCCCCGGGCTGCCCGGGCTGCCGTTGCGGGTGGGGGTGGATGGCCCGTCAAAGGCGAGCCTTGCGCGTAATGGGTCGGGCCGGGGTTTCTCCCGGCCGATTCGGAGGCTCTCGTGCGCGCACCTCTCATTCCCGGATTCCACTCCTTTCCGCTCGCGGCGATGTTCGGGGCGCTGGCGGCGTTGCTCGCGCCCGGCCCCGCGGCGGGCGCGGTCTACACCATCACCACCCTCGCCGAGGACGATCTCGTCAACGGCAACTGCACGCTGCGCGAGGCGCTGCTGGCGGCCTCGACCGACTCGACGCGCGACCAGTGCGTCGGCGACGTCGGGCCGGACACGATCGTCCTGGCCCTGCCCGGGACCTACGAGCTCGACGACGGCGGCGTGACCAGCGCCGCGCGCGAGCTCACCGTGCGCGGCGCCGAAGGGGCGCCGCAGAGCGCCTACGTCGTCGACCTCGGCGGCGTCCAGCGCTTCCTCTCCGTCGGCTTCGACTCCGACTTGACCCTCGAGAACCTGACGTTGACCGGCGGGCTCGGGGCGACCCGTGGCGGCGCGCTGCTCGCCGAGAGCTCCGACCTGACGCTGCGCCGGGTAACTGTCACCGGCAGCCGGGCCGGCAACGGGGGGGCGGTGTCGTTCGTCACCTTCGAGGACCATCGGCTCGAGATCGAGGCGTCGCGCTTCGCGGACAACCGCGCGGTCGCCGACCAGGCGTTCGGCGGGGCGGTCGAGGTCCAGCTCCAGGGGGCCGGCAGCGTGCGGATCGTCGCCGCGGAGTTCGAGGACAACCGCATCGAGTCGGCCGCGGGGAGCTTCGGGCGGCGCGGTGGCGGGCTCTCGATCGACTCCTTCGGCGGCGAGTCGGTCGAGCTGCGCCATCTGCGTTTCGTCGGCAACGTCATCAACGCCCCCTCGTTCGCCAGCGGCGCGGGCGCATCGTTCCTCTTGACCACGCGAGAGCCGGTCCTGCTCGAGGACTTGATCTTCGAGGGCAACCGGAACGCGGTCGCCGCGGCGACCAACGGGCCGAGCGGGCTCAATCTGGTGATCGACGCTCCGGCGGCGACGGCGCGGCGTCTGCGCCTGCTCGGCAACCTCGGCGGCGCGGGGCGCGACCAGGCGTTGATCCAGGCCAAGACCGCGACGCAGGCGGTGGTCTCGGACGTCCTCGCGGGCAACGGCGACGGCGCCGGGGTCTTCCTCGCCACGCAGGGCACGCTCTGCAGCCTGGTCGCGGGCAGCCTGACGGTCGCCGGCCACCCGGAGAGCGGCCTGCGGTTGTCGGAGCAGAGCTGCCCGCTGCGGGTCGAGAACGCGATCGTCTTCGGCAACGCGACGGCTTCGGGCACCAACGTCCAGCTCTTCTCCGGCACGCCCGAGGTCTCGGCCGAGTCGCTGGTCGGCGTCGATCCGCTCTTCGTCGACGCGGCGGCGGGGGACTTCCGGCTGGGAGAGGGGTCGGTCGCCGCCGAGGCGGGCGAGCCGCTGGCCGACTCCGTCGGCCCCTTCGACGCCGGCCACGGCCCGCGCCAGCTCGATCTCGGCATCGATCTGGGCGCCCTCGAGCGGGGCGCGATCTTCGCCGACGCTTTCGAGCGGGGCGACCTCCACGCCTGGACCCCGGCCGAGTGACCGACCGAGCGGGGACAGGCGACTCCTGGCGACAGCTGGGGACAGGTTGCTCGTGGGGACAGGTTCGTCGGACGACCTGTCCCCGAGAGAAAGCGCCCCTCGGCCAGGAGTCGTGGGGTTGACCTCGAAGAGGCTGGCACCTACTCTTATTCGGATTGACTTGTCCGATGAGGAGGGAGAGATGACCCGATCGCGCAGACTCGGAATCGTGCTCGCCGCCGGTTGCCTGGCCGCGGCGTCGCTCGGCGCGCAGCTCACCAGTTACGACTTCAACTCGCTGACCGGCAACGATGTCTACCCGTTCGCCAACCTCGACGGGCAAGGGGGGTGGACCTCCCAGGGCTACATCGGCGCCACGCCGACGCCGAATCTGCAGATGGGGGTGACCGCCACGCTCGGCTTCGACGGCACGCAGGCGCTGCGCTTTCAGGACGTCGGCGCGGGCTACGGCGCCGACGCCTCGCACCTGCGCGACGCCGCGCTGCCGCTGCCGGACTTCTCCGGGGGTGAGTCGCTGATCGTGCTGCAGGCCGACATCTACGTCGGTTACTGGGAGGGAAGCCTCGGCTGGGCCCACGACGCCAACGGCGACGGCGAGATCCGCCGGCCGGTCGACGCGAGCGAGATCGGGCCGGTCGTGCGCATCGGCTCGAACGACGCCACCGCCGGCGTGAGCCTCTACGCCGCCGACGGCACCTTCCAGCGGGTGCCGCTCGCCACCGCCGGCGCCGCGAGCGCGCAGTGGATCCGGGTGCGGCTGACGATCGATCCGGGCGCCTACGGCGGCTCGGGCAGCGGGACGGTCGCGACGCAGAACCTGACGCTCGGCGCGACCGAGCTCGTGCCGGTGCCCGGCCTGATCGACATCCCGCTCGCTCTCGATTCCGGCGCCTCCGACGGCGACAACCCGGCGCTCTGGGACGCGGTCTGGATCCACTTCGAGGGGGCGACGTACCAGCTCGACAATCTGACCTTCGGCGCGGTGCCCGGCGCCTACGAGATCCCGACGCTCTCGGCCGCCGGCCTGGCGGTGCTCGTTCTGGCGCTCGCCGCCGGCGCGTTCTTCGCCCTGCGACGCCGGACCGCCTGATCCGGGTTCGGAGCTTCGGGGACAGGTTGCATCTGGAGACAGGTCGCTCGAGCAACCTGTCCCCCGCTCGAGCCTGTCCCCTCGACGAACCTGTCCCCCTCTCGCGGGAGGGTCAGCGGGCGGCGGCTTCGTAGACCTGTTCGTTCTCGGCGCGCAGCGCCTGCTGGGCCTCCTCCGTGCGGCGCCAGAAGTCGGAGAAGCTCTCGCCGTTCTTGCCCGGGAGGCGGTCCAGGAGACCCGCCCAGCGCGGCGGCCGGAGCGAGAGCTCGCGGTGGGGAAAGACGCTGCCCAGGTCGAACAGGGTCTTGAAGCCCGCGAAGACGCCGAAGATCGCGGTCGGCACCTCGAAGAAGGCGGCCGCGCCGACGCCGAAGATGATCGTCATGTGGATGATGAAGATCCTGCCCATCGCCCGCTGCGTGACCAGCTCGACCCAGCGGAAGCTGCGCTCGCGCAAACCGACGAGGTCGATCGCCAGCCCCAGGGCCAGGAAGCCGAGCACGCCGACCAACCCCTTGCCGAGGTCGGCGAGCGACACGGCGCCCGCCTCGGGGAACTTCTGCGGCAGGAAGAGGAAGAGCAGCAGGGCGAGGAAGAAGCCGTGGGCGAGGGTGAAGGGGATTGCGACGCCCAGGTAGGAGGAGAGCAGCGACCCCGAGCCGATCGGATGCGTCTTGCCCTCCGTCTGCTGGCCGAAGGAGGAGGTCCGGTAGTGGCCGACCTTGCGCGTCCACTTCCGATGCAGCGCGATGCGCGTGGCGATGAAGAGGATGACCAGGAGGCTCTCGACCCAGTAGACCCCGAGCGCCGTCCCCTGCGACCACCCCTCCCCGAAGAACCCGGCCACCGGCACCGCGTTGATGCCCAGCACCTGCGCCAGCCGACCGAGAATCCCACCGATGCGAGCGCGCATGGCCGCGGATTCTGCACGAAACCTCTGCCGCCGAGGAGACCCCGGCGCAGCGGGTCGAGAGCGAGAGGCTCTCGGGGGCGGGGGGGAGCGGATCCGCTTCGGCTCACGGCGACGTCCTGTTAGAATTCGCTCGCTGGATAACGACCCGAGAGAAGAGGAGACCCTTCGCGTGATCCGGAATCCCGATCTGCGTGCTTCGTCCTTGCGCGCCGGCTTCGGCGCTGCTCTGCTCTGGCTGGGGGTTGCGGCCGTTTCGGCGCAGCCCTCGCTGCTCATCGTCACCGACTCCTGCCCGCCGGTCGACTCGCTGACCGCGACCGGCCGCTTCTCGACGATCGACACCTTCGACCATTCCGGAGGAACGCCGACGCTCGCGCAGCTCCTCGCCTACGACACGGTGCTCGCCTACAGCAACGACGTGCCCTCCGATCCGGTCGCTTTGGGCGACGTGCTCGCGGACTACGTCGACAGCGGACGGTGCGTGGTCCTCGGCACCTACGCCTTTAGCGAGAACTGGGCCTACTCGGGGCGGATCATGACTCCCGGCTACTCGCCCTTCGAGATCTCGCTCGACGCCGATCTCTCCGATCCGAGCGGCGACTGGATCCCGACCGTGCCGGGGGACGCGATCTACGACGGCGTCGATGTCGGCGCGCTCACCTACTGGTACAACGACAACTACGCCGAGGGGCTGCTCGACCCGGGCGCCGAGCTGCTCGCCACCGACGGCGCCGGCAAGAACATGCTCGCCCGCGCCGCGGCGCGGCCGGTGATCGGAATCAACGTCTTCCTCGAGGATCAGAGCTGCGACGTCGAGAACAACGCCGAGCTCTGGACCCTGGTCGCCAACGGCCTGACCACCGCCTGCAACGCCTACGTGCCGCCGGTGATCCAGGAGATCCCGACGCTCTCGGCGGCCGGCCTCGCGGCGCTCGCCGGAGCGCTCGCCGTCGCCGCGGCGCTGCTGCTGCGCCGCCGGGCCTGACGGCCGGCCGAGAGGCCCTTCGGCCGGAGCGGCGATCGCCGGGCGACTCGAGAGGAGCGTCGCGCTGGGCGTCCGGCGTCACGGTCCGGTCTCGCCGCGCAAGAGCGACGTGAACTCGGGAGAGCCCGAGATGTCGTTGTGGCTCGCGCCGCGCACCAGGGTCATCCGGGCGATACCCGGCGAGAAGCGGGCGAGCAGCGCCTCGGCGCGGGCGCGGGGCACGATCTCGTCGCGCTCGGCGACGATCAGCAGGGTCGGGGCGCGGACCCGCGGCGCGTCGCGCCAGGCCTCGTAGCGGTCGCGCAGCAGCCAGCGCACGGGAAAGATCGGATAGTGGTGCGCGGCGAGCGCGGCCAGACTGTCGAAGGGGGTGACGAGCACCAGCCGCTCGACCGGGCGCACCGCGGCCAGCCGGACGGCGAGCGCGGCCCCCAGGCTGCGGCCGACGACCGTCACCTCGGCGTGCGCGCCGCGCACCCGCTCATAGAGCGCCAGCGCGTCGGCGTGCAGGGCCGCATCGGTCGGACGCCCACCGCTCGCGCCGTAGCCGCGGTAGTGGAGCGCGTAGAGCGCGTGGTCCGGAAACGCCTCGGCGAGCTCCGGCAGGGTCGAGGCGACCGCCTCCGCATTGCCGCCGAAGTAGAGCGCGGCACGGGGGCCCGGCCGGAGCCGGACCGAGACGCCGAGCGTCGCCCCCGGGACCTCGAGCCTCTCGATCGCGCCGACCCGCGCGCCCCAGGCCGGCGGCAGGTAGATCAGCGACCGCTGTCCGAAGTAGAGAAGCAGCGCGAGGCCGAGATAGCCCGCCGCGATCGCCGCCAAGAAGACCGTCAACGCCCGCCGCACCCTGGCTACCGACAGTCACCGGTGACAGTTACCGGGAACAAGTTTCCGGGGACAGGTGACTCGAAGGGACAGGTTCGAGCCCGGCCCGTCTCGCCCAAGGAGCTCGTCCCCTCGATCCGCCTCATCCCGAGGGCGATCCCAGAATCGAGAGGTAGCGCCGCCAGGGGCCGACCGTCTCGGTGTACTGGCGGGCCATGGTGCGGGCGATCTGCCCGAGGTGGCCGAGATCGTGGGCGACCCAGGTCGCGAGGAGCTGGCCGAGCGTGACGCTGCCGAGCTCGGGGTGGCTGCCGCGGCGGGCGAGGTCGGCATCGGTCAGGCGGAGCGCCTCGAGGCGCCCGAGGCTCGCGGCGCGCAGCTCGGTGAAGCTGTCGAGCCGCTCGCCGAGCGAGAGGCCGTCGGAGGAGGCGGAGATCGCGTCCCGGTCGAATGGCACGAAGGGGCGTGAGTCGCCGTGCCGGAGGAGGTGCTCGGCGCGCGGGATCCAGGTGACACGCTCGCTGAGGATCAGGTGGCCGACGACGTCGTAGGGGCTCCAGGTCTCGGGTCCCTCGGTCGCCTCGATCCAGCTCGTGGGAAGTCCTTCGAGCAGCGCCCGGAGCGTCGCCGGAGTGCGCCGGAGCAGCGGCAGCGCCTCCTCGAAGCGGAAGTCCATGTTCCACCTCCTCCCCTTGCGGGGACAGGTTACTCCGAGGGACAGGTTCGAGCCCAACCTGTCCCCACGGGTAGCCTGTCCCCGATGCGGTGCGATGGGGTCAGGGGGCTTCGAAGGCGCCGCGGCTCGGGGGGAGGGCGTAGCAGGAGCCGTCGAGGTCGCCCCAGCTCCAGGGGGTGGCCGTGCCGCTGCCGGCGGCGGGCCTCGCCACGGGAAAGGTGCCAGCCACCTGTCGCCCGCCGGGGGGTGCGCGACTCCGCGCAAATCGCTGCAGAGAGAGGAGTTGCAAAGTGGCTGGCACCTTCTGAGCACCTTCTGATCCCGGGCCGGAAGCTGCCGGGGGGCGCTCCGGGCTCTCAGACGGTTTCGAGGTAGCGCTGGATCGAGTAGATGGCGGCGGAGCCTTCGCCGACGGCGGCGGCGACGCGGCGGTTGGCGCCGGCGCGCACGTCGCCCGCAGCGAAGACGCCCGGGACGTTGGTCTCGAAGAGGAAGGGGTCGCGATCGAGCGTCCAGCCGCGCGGCCTGCCCCGCTCGCGCGGCAGGTCGGGACCGGTGAGGACGAAGCCGCGCTCGTCGCGCTCGACGAGGGCGGCGAAGCGCTCGGAGTGGGGCTTGCTGCCGACGAACAGGAAGAGCGCGGCGCAGGGGAGAGTCTCTTCCGCGCCGCTCTCGGTCTGGCGCACGCGAATCCCCTCGAGGTGCTGTCCGCCGAGCGCCTCGGCCACTTCGGTGTGCGGCCGGACTTCGACGTTGGGCAGGGTCGCGATCCGGTCGATCAGGTAGCGCGACATCGAGGTCTCGAGGCCGCGCGAGCGCACGAGCATCGTCACCCGGCTCGCGAAGCGAGAGAAGTAGACGGCGCCCTGGCCCGCCGAGTTGGCGCCGCCGACGACGGCGACGTGCTGGCCGCGGTAGCTCGCCGCCTCGCCCGGCGCGGCGCCGTAGTAGACGCCGGCGCCGACCAGCCGTTCGATGCCCGGGGCGTCGAGCGTCCGCACCGACGTGCCGGTGGCGAGCAGCACGGCGTAGCAGGCGACCGTGCTGCCGTCGGCGAGCCGCACGATCCGGTAGGGATCCTGCCGCTCGATGCCGACCACCTCCTGCGCGGTCAGCAGCTCGGCGCCGAAGCGACGTGCCTGCGCGGTGGCGCGCTGGGCGAGGTCGGCGCCGGTGACGCCGGCGGGGAAGCCGAGGTAGTTCTCGATGCGCGAGCTGGTGCCCGCCTGGCCGCCCGGGGCGTTCTGCTCGACGAGCAGAGTCGAGAGCCCCTCGGTGGCGCCGTAGAGCGCGTTGGCGAGGCCGGCCGGGCCGCCGCCGACGACGATCAGGTCGTAGAAGGGCTGCTCGGCGCGGGTCGCGAGGCCGACTCGCGTGGCCAGCTCGAGCGGCGTCGGCGCGACCAGCGGCGGACCCTCGGGGAAGAGCACCACCGGCAGCCGCGTGAGGCCGCCGGTCGTCCGTTCGACGAGCGCGCGCGCCTCGGCGTCGCGCTCGACGTCGAGCCACTGGTAGGGGACCTGGTTGCGCGCCAGGAACTCCTTGACCTGGTAGCAGTCGCGCGACCAGGGGGCGCCGGCGAGGCGGATCCCCTCGAAGGGGGGGCGGAACTCGGCGCGCCAGGCGGCGAGCAGGTCGTCGAGCACCGGGTAGAGCCGCTCCTCGGGGGGGTGCCAGGGCTTCATCAGGTAGTGGTCGAGGCCGATCTCGTTGATGCTCGCGATCGCCGCGTCGGTGTCGGCATAGGCGGTGAGCAGCACCTTCTTGGCGGCGGGGAAGTGCTTGCGCAGCTCGGCGAGCAGCGCCGTGCCGGTCATCCCGGGCATCCGCTGGTCGACCAGGAAGAGCGCCGGCACGCGCCCCCGCTGCTGCATCTCGACGGCCGCGGCGAGCGCCTCCTCGCCCGAGCGCGCCTTGACCACCTGGTAGTGCTCGCGGTAGCGCTCGCGCAGGTCGCGCTCGACCGCGCGCAACACCTCGGGGTCGTCGTCGACCGCGAGCAGGACCGGGCGAGTCATCGAGCCAGGGCGGAGCGGCGCGCTCTGGATCAGCCGTCGTGGCGGCGGATGGCGCCGTCGACCTTGTCCATCTCGAACTTGTTCAGGCGCACCACGCGGGCCGCCTCGCGGAAGGCGGGCGGAACGATGGCGCGCGCCTCGGCCTTGTCGTCGACCTCGACGATCAGCCAGGCGTGGTGGTCGCCGTCGAAGCAACCCCAGTCGGCGTGGGTCAGGAAGTGCGAGCCGCTCTCGAGGAAGATGCGCACCGCCTGCGTGCAGGCGACGCGGTCCGCGCCGTGGGGCACTTCGATGAGGAAGCGTGGCATCAGGAGGCCTCCTTGGTGGTCTGCCGCTCGCCCTCGACCGGGAGAATGATCCGAAACTCGGTGCGCCCCGGACGGGACTCGAGCTCGAGCTCGCCTTCGTGCTGATCGATCAGGTTGCGGGCGATCGAGAGCCCGAGACCTGTGCCCTCGCCGACCGGCTTCGTCGTGAAGAAGGGCTCGAAGATGCGGTTGACGATCTCGGGCGGGATCCCCGGCCCGTCGTCGATCACGCGCACGACCACCCCCTCGGCCTCGCGACGCACGGAGACCTCGATCCGGCCTCCTTCGGCGACGGCGTCGATGGCGTTGTCGACCAGATTCGCCCAGACCTGATTGAGCTCGCCCCCGAGACCGACGACGACCGGCAGATCGGGCTCGATCTCGGTCGAGATCCGCACCGACTTCGCCTTGGCCTTCGAGCGCAGCACGGTCAGGGTGTCGCTCCAGCCGCGGGCGAGGTCGACCGGCTTGGGGGTGCGCGCCTGATCCATGTAGGTGAAGCCCTTGACCGCGGCGACCAGCTCGTGGACCCGTCCCGCCGCGCGCTCGATCTCGACGGCCAGCCGATGGGTCTCGTAAGCAGCGGTGAGCGCCGCGACCGTGGGCGTGAGCGCCTCGGGAGGCAGCGCCGCGGCGGCGGCCTCGAGCGCGGCCGGGGTGACGTCGGTCTCGGCGAGGCTCTCCGCGGCTTCGCGGTCGAGGCCATGGCGCTCGAGCCAGTCGCCCAGCTCCTCTTCGCGCTCGGCCTGCGCCAGCGGCGAGCGGCCGGCCGCCGTTGCGGGCGTGAAGCAGCAGGCGCGCAGGGCGGCGAACGCCGCGAGCTCGGGCTCGGAGAGCCGGCAGGCGCCGAGCGCGCGGAAGGCCGACTCGCATTCCTCGAGCCGCTCGCCGAGGACCTCCGCGCCGCGCGCGGCCGCCGAGGCCGGGTTGTTGAGCTCGTGCGCGAGGCCGGCAGCGAGCCGCCCGAGCGAGGCGAGCTTGTCCTCCTGGAGGTCGGTCGAACGGAAGTGCCGCGCCCGATCGAGCATCACGTGGACCAGGATCGCCGTAAGCTCCTGACACTCGCGGATCATTTCGGGGAAGCGGTCGCGGTGGACGGCGAGGATCTCGGTCGGCTCCTCGGAGTAGGTGTCGCCCGGCGAGGTCCGGAGGCGCGAGAAGGGGATCAGGCCGGCGATGTCGCCGCCCCGCCACTCCATCACCCGGCGACGGCCGCCGCCGCGCTGCAGATGGATGTCGAAGCGGCCCTCGAGCACGATCCAGAGATGATCGATCGGATCGCCAGTGCGGTAGAGCTGCGCGCCCGCCGGGAAGCGCTCGAGCGTGCCCTGCTCGGCGAGCCAGGCGAGCTGCTCGCGCGGCACGCCCGCCAGCTTGCGATGCGCCGCGAGGCGCTCGACCAGTTCCTCCGTCGCCATTGTCCGATTCCGTCGCCCGATGATAGTCCACCCCACCGGCCCATCGGGGACGCTCAACGGGGACAGGCTCGATTCGAACCTGTCCCCTCGAGCGCTTGGTCCCTCCGCGGGGGTCAGTTGGCGGGGCGACGCAGGAGGAGGAGCGCGGCGCCGGCGATCAGCAGAGCGAGGCCGGCGAGTCCGAGCGCGGAGAGCGTTGGAATCTCCTGGATGGTCTGATTGCCGACGGTCACGTCGAATCCGCAAGCGCTGTCGTTTCCGGAATCGTCGCTCGCCGAGCAGACGACCCCCGTCGTGCCGGCCGCGAAGCTGGCGCCGCTGTCCGGCAAGCAGGAGGCCGGGCCAGCGGGCGAGCAATTGTCGGTCGCCGTCGGCACCGTGAAGTCCACCACCGTGCTCTGGGCCCCCGGAGGCGCCGCCACGACCAGGTCGGCCGGGCAGGTCAGGGCGGGAGCCTCCGTGTCGACGACGGCCACGTCGAAGCCGCAGGTGGTGGGCGTCGTGCTGGAGGAGCAGACGACCGGCGTGGTGCCGAGCGGGAAGGTGCTCCCGGAGGCCGGCGCGCAGGTGACGGTGCCGCAGCTGCCGCCGATCGTCGGCGCCGGATAGGCGACGACCGCCTCGCAGGCGCCGGGATCGGTGCTCACCAGCTGGTTGGGCGGGCAAGTCAGCGAGCAGCCGCCGGCGCCGGCGACGGTCAGGTTGTCGATTCGGATACTGCCGTCGGTACGGGCTCCGCCGCCGGCGAGGCCGACGTGCACGCTCACGACGAGCTCGGGCGCGGTCAGGCCGAAGAAGCCCGACGGCTGCGGCAGCGCGAAGTCCTGAAACGTGCCGTCGCCGAAAGCGACATAGGCGAAATAGCTTCCGGTATGGTCGCCGGGAATATCGAAAGCGAAACCATGGACCCCGATGCCGCCGGAGGTGACGCTGGTCGAGGTGAAGATCAGCCGAAAGGAGCCGTTGCAGCCGGCGCAGTATTCGTCCGTGTCCAGGTGAAAATTCCACTCGGAGAATCCGGTCGACTGGTAATCGGTCTCGCCGAGGAAGGCGCTCATCGTCGCGTTGTCGTGGATGTTGAATCCGGCGGGGTAGATCGGCGGCGCGTAGTCGTCGGTCACCTCGGTTCCGACGGCCGCGAGGAAGGCCACGCGCGAGGCGTAGGTCGTCGGTGTCGCGGCGAGGGCCTCGGTGGCGAACCCGAGAACAGCCAAGAGGACGATCGGCGCAGAGACGGCTCTCATTCTCCCTCCCCTTCGAAACGAGACGACCCGATTCCGGTCACCACTCACGGATGCTGAGCGAAATTCTACTTGGTTGAGGGCTCGCTGCCCAGCGCGGCGGACCGGGGACGGGGCTAGGATCGAGATCGAGGCCAAGAGGGGACATCTATGTGGAGAGTCGGATTCTGCCTGACAGCGCTCGCCTGCACGCTGGCGATCGCACCCGGAGCGGCCGGGGCGGCGGAGGAGAAGGGCGCGACCTTCGAGACGGGCGGCGTGACGATCTGGTACGAGGTCACCGGCGCCGCGACCGGCACGCCGCTGGTGCTGGTCAACGGCGGGCCCGGGTTCGACCACGC
>WYBK01000346.1 GCA_011525905.1 Acidobacteriota bacterium | reverse complement strand
GCGGTAAGCCGCGGTCGGTCCCCGCGATGAAGCGGGCAGGACGGCGGCGCGTGCTAAGCTGCGCGCCCCCGAAGCGCATCCGAGCCCGACCCGGAGGTTGACCCGATGAACGAAACCGTCCCCCCCGCGCCCCCGGCGCCGGCGGCGCCCGCGCCGCAGAAAAAGGGCCTCTCGCCTCTCGCCTGGTTCGCCATCGGCTGCGGCGGCCTGATCGTGCTCGGCCTCGGCAGCTGCGCGGTGGTCTCCTATCTCGCGGTCTCCAAGGTCAAGGACAAGGCGAGCGAGTTCATCGCCGACGTCGAAAAGGACCCGGACGCCGCGGCGGTCAAGGCGGCCGAGTGGACCATGCGCCTCAACCCCGACGTCGAGGTGGTCTCCTCCGACCCCGAGGGCGGCACGCTCACCGTACGCGACAAGGCCTCCGGCAAGCAGGTGACCTTCGACCTCGAGGACATCAAGGCCGGCCGCCTGTCGATCCAGGCCGGCGAAGAGAAGGTCGACGTCGACTTCGACGCCACGGACCACGGCACCGGCTCGATGACCATCACCTCGAAGGAAGGCACCATGAAGTTCGGCGGCGGCGACGGCTCGCAGGTGCCGGACTGGGTGCCGACCTACCCGGGCGCCCGCGCCGACTCCTTCTCGAACGTCGTCGCCAACGGCGAGCGCAGCGGCTCCTTCTCGATCCGCACGGCCGACTCCGCCGAGAGCGTGCTCGCCTTCTTCCAGAGCAAGCTCGAGGCCGGCGGCTACCAGGTCGACCGCACGACCTACGAGACCAACGGCGCGCTCGCCGGGAGCCTCCTCGCCCGTTCGAACGGCCGCACGGTGAACGTCACGGTCGCCGCGCAGGAGGGCGAGACCGAGGGCGTGGTCACCTACTCGGAGAAGAACTGAGCCGGGCGCGGCCCGGTCGCTGATGCTCGGCCGGCAGACCAGCGGTTCGGTCGTCTGCGTCTCGTGCGGGCGCCTGGTGGGCGTGCGCGACGAGCGCTGCTTCCACTGCGGCCGGTGGAATCCCGCGCTCTGGGGGTGGTCGCCGGTGCTGCGCCGCCTCGGGGGCGACCTGGGCTTCACCAAGCTGCTGATCGGCGGCTGCGCGCTGCTCTTCCTCGTCTCGCTGCTGCTGTCGCCGGGCGCCTTCTCCGGCCGCTCGCTCTTCTCGCTCTTCTCGCCGCGCTGGGAGGTGCTCTACCTGCTCGGCGCCGCGGGGCCGCTGCCGGTCTTCGAGCTCGGCCGCTGGTGGACGGTGCTGTCGGCCGGCTGGCTGCACGGCAGCCTGTTGCACATCTTCTTCAATCTGATGTGGGTGCGGCAGCTCGCCCCGGCGGTCGGGGAGCTCTACGGCGCGGGGCGCATGGTGCTGATCTGGACGGCCGGCTCGGTCGTCGGCTTCCTCGCCAGCTCGACGGCGGGCGTGCTCTTCGCCGGCGTGCCGCTGCTCGGCAACCGCGCCCCCTTCACGCTCGGCGCCTCGGCCTCGATCTTCGCGCTGCTCGGCGCGCTGCTGGTCTACGGCCGGCGCACCGGCCAGAGCGCGCTGCGCCGCCAGGTGCTCGGCTGGACGCTCGCCGGCCTGCTGTTCGGCTTCGTGGTCCCCGGCATCGACAACTGGGCGCACCTCGGCGGGCTGGCCGCGGGGCTGGTGGTCGGGCGCGCGCTCGACCCGCTCGAGCCCGAGCGGATCGACCACGTCGTCGGCGCGCTCCTCTGCCTGCTCGCCACGGCGGCGGCGATCGCGGCGTCGATCGTCACCGGCCTCGGACTGATCGGACGCTAGCCGGGCCCATGGCGGGGGAGGCGGAAGGCAAGCGCAGGGTCCGTTGGGACACCGCGCTCGCGGAGGCGCGCGCGCTCGTCTGGAGCCAGCGCCGCCGGCTGTCGCTCGCCTTCCTCATCATGCTGGTCGGCCGCCTGTGCGGCCTGGTGCTGCCTGCCTCGTCGAAATACCTGGTCGACGAGGTGCTCGGCGCCGGCAACGTCGCGCTGCTGCTGCCGCTCGCGCTCGCCGCCGGCGCGGCGACGCTGGTGCAGGCGGCCACCTCGTTCGGCCTGACCCAGGTGCTCGGCATCGCCGCCCAGGGGCAGATCGCCGAGATGCGCAAGCGGCTCCACGCCCACGTGCTGCGGCTGCCGACGCGCTACTTCGATTCGGTCAAGAGCGGCGAGCTGATCTCGCGGGTGATGAACGACGCGGAGGGGATCCGCAACCTGGTCGGCACCGGCCTGGTGCAGCTCACCGGCGGCTTCCTGACCGCCGGCCTGGCGCTCGCGGTGCTGCTCTGGCTCAATTGGCGGCTCACCCTGGTCAACCTGCTGGTGCTCTCGGCCTTCGCCGCGGGGCTCGCGCTCGCCTTCCGCTGGCTGCGGCCGATCTTCCGCGAGCGCGGCAAGATCCAGGCGGAGGTCACCGGCCGGCTGGGCGAGTCGATGGGCGGCGTGCGGGTGGTCAAGGCCTACACCGCCGAGCCGGAGGAGGAGCGGGTGTTCGGCGGCGGCATCGACCGCCTGTTCGCCAACGTGCGGCGGACGATGACCGGCGTCTCCGGCGTGACCGCCGGCTCGACCGCGCTGCTCGGCGTGGTCGGCACGGTGATGATCGTCGCCGGCGGCCGCGCCGTGCTCGGCGGCGCCATGACTCTCGGCGACCTGGTCATGTACGTCTTCTTCACCGGCCTGCTGGTCGCGCCGATCGCCGAGATCGCCTCGATCGGCACCCAGCTCACCGAGGCGTTCGCCGGGCTCGACCGGATCCGCGAGATCCTCGGCCTCGAGACCGAGGAGGCCGACGACGACGCGCGCCAGCCGGTCGGCGAGCCGGCGGGCGAGGTCGAGCTCGAGAACGTCTGGTTCGAGTACGAGGCGGGCGCGCCGGTGCTGCGCGACGTCTCCTTCCGCGCCGCCGCCGGCTCGACCACCGCGCTGGTCGGCTCGTCCGGCTCGGGCAAGTCGACGCTGATCGGCCTGGTGCTCGCCTTCCACCGCCCGCAGCGCGGGACGATCCGGCTCGACGGCCGCGACCTCGCCACGCTGCGGCTGCGCGACTATCGCGCCCACCTGGGCGCGGTCTTCCAGGACAACTTCCTGTTCGACGGCACCATCGCCGAGAACATCGCCTACTCGAGCCCGGCGGCGCCGCGCGAGCGGGTGCTCGAGGCCGCGCGCATCGCCCACTGCGACGAGTTCGTCTCCCGTTTCGAGAAGGGGTACGACACGATCGTCGGCGAGCGCGGCGTCAAGCTCTCGGGGGGCCAGCGCCAGCGCGTCGCGATCGCGCGGGCGATCCTCGCCGACCCGACGATCCTGATCCTCGACGAGGCGACCTCGAGCCTCGACAGCGAGAGCGAGGCGCTGATCCAGGACGGGCTCGCCCGCCTGCGCGCGGGCCGGACGACCTTCGTCATCGCCCACCGCCTGTCGACGATCCGCTCCGCCGACCAGATCCTGGTGCTCGAGGGGGGGCAGATCGTCGAGCGCGGCACGCACTCCGAGCTGCTCGCGCGCGGCGGCCGCTACCGCGAGCTGCACGACCGCCAGCATCGCCTCGAGAGCGACCGCTTCGTCAATCCGGGGGAGGACTTCACTCCGGAACCGGCGGCCGAAGCGAAGGCCGTCCCGCTCCCGCCCCCGAACCGCCTCTGAGCCGCGCGCGCCTGGGCTAGCATCCGTTCCCGAGAGACTCCCGGGACTCCGAGACATGAGCGAGCTCTTCTTCGGCTGCGCGGCGATCCTCGTCGTCGCCTATCTCCTGATCGCGCCGGGTGCGGCGCTCGTCTTCGCGCTGCGCGCCCGCCGCGAGGCCGCGGCGCTGCGCGCGCGGCTCGAGGTGCTCGGCGCGGTGTCGGCACCGGAGCGAGCCGCCACGACCGCGGCGAGTCGGGCGCCGGAGCCGGCCGTCGAGCCCGAGACGGAGGTCACCGCGCCGCTGCGACGACCCGCCCCGCCCGCGGCGGTGCCGCCTGCGGCACCGCCCCCGGTCGCAACGCCGGAGCCTCGGGTCGAAGCGCCGGGCCGCCCGGAGGAGCCGCCGGCCCCGGTCTCGTACCGCGCGCCGGCGCCCGCCGCGCCCCGGCCGCCGAAGCCGGGGCTCGAAGAGCGGCTCGGGGCGCGGCTGCCGGTCTGGCTCGGCGCCATCGCGCTCGCGCTGGCCGGCGCCTTTCTGGTCCAGTACTCGGTCGAGCGCGGCTGGCTCTCGCCCGCCGTGCGGGTCGTCCTGGCGCTGCTCTTCGGCGTCGCGCTGCTCGCGGGCGGCCAGGCGCTGTCGCGCAAGTCGGCGCGCATCGCCCAGGCGCTCTCCGCGGCGGGCATCGCCGACCTCTACGCCGCGCTGTTCGCCGCCGCGCGTCTCTACGAGCTGATCCCGGCCGGCGTCGCTTTCGCCCTGATGGCCGCGAACACCGCGGTCGCCGTGCTGCTCGCGCTCCGCCAGGGGCCGATGCCGGCGGTGCTCGGGCTGGTCGGCGGCTTCCTCACGCCCGCTCTGGTCTCGACCGGCGAGCGCAACGTCGCCGGCCTGGTCGCCTACCTCTTCCTGCTCGATCTCGGCCTGGTCGCGGTGACCCGCCGCCGGCGCTGGCCGGCGCTCGCCGCCGCCGCGCTGGGCGCCTCGCTGCTCTGGGTCGCGGTCTGGCTCGGCGGCGCCTACCGCGCCGGCGACGGCGTCGTCCTCGGCCTCTTCCTGGTCGCCTCGTCGGCGCTCTTCGCCGGGCTGGCGCTGCGGCCGGAGCCGGACGGCGCGGCGAGCTGGGGGAGCCTCGCGGCGGCGCGCGCGATCGCTCTCGCCGCCGGCGCCGGCGGCCTCGCCCTGCTCGCCGCCGTCGTCGGCCGGTCGGGCTACGGCTGGGGGGAGTGGGCGCTGTTCGGCCTGCTGGGCGCCGGCTGCCTCGCGCTCGCGCGGCTGCGAGAGGAGGAGCACTTCGCGCTGGCGCCGCTGGCCGCCGGGGTCAGCTTCCTGCTGCTGGCGCTCTGGGGCTTCGATCTCGGCGCGCGGGACGAGACCCGCTTCCTCGCGGTGGCGGCGGTCGCCACCGCGCTCTGGGCGGGAGGCGCCTACGGCCTCGGCTTCGGCGCCCGCCGGCCGGGGCGCTGGGGCCTGCTCGCCGCCGCGGCGCTGCTCGCCTTCCCGCTGCTCGCGGCGCTCTCGGTCGAGGGCGTCCCCGATCCGGTCTGGGCGGGGCTCTTCGCGATCCTGGCGGCGCTCGCGGTCGGCGCCTGCCTGCCGCTGCTGGCGCGCCGGCCGGCCGGCGGGGCCGAGGTCGACCTGGCGCTCGCCGCGGTCGCGGCGGCGGCGACCGCCGGCCTGTCGCTCGCACTCGCCTTCGCGCTCGAGCGGGAGTGGCTGTCGGTGGCGCTGGCGCTCGAGGTGCCGGCGCTCGTCGCGATCGGCGGACGGCTGGCGCTGCCGGCGCTCGGCCGGTTCGCCCTGGCCGTCGCCGGCATCGCCGCGGTCCGGCTGCTGCTCAACCCCGAGGTGCTCGACTATCCGATCGGCGCGACGCCGATCTTAAACCTGCTGCTCTGGGGCTACGGCGTCCCCGCGGCGAGCTTCCTCGTGGCGGCGCGGCTCGCGCGGGCGCAGGCGCAGGAGGCGAGGGGGAGGCAGTTCGAGTGGGGCGGCGTCGGCTTCGCCGCCGCCGGCGTCACTCTCGAGGTCTGGCACGCCCTGCTGCCCGAAGCGCCCGAGCGGGCGCTCGCCGACCTGGGGCTGCTCGCCTGGAGCGCGCAGACCGCGGCCTGGCTGCTCGGCGGCCTGGTCCTGCTCGCGGTCGCCCGCCGCCGGCCGGCGCCGGCCTTCGCGCTGGGCGGCCGGATCGCCCTGGGCGCCGGCGCCCTGGCGGCGCTCGCCGTCCACGGCCTGGCCGAGAACCCCGCCTGGGCGAGCTTCGAGGTCGGCGCGACACCGGTCTGGAACCTGCTGCTGGTCGCCTTCGGCATGCCGGCCCTGCTGCTGGTCCTCGGGACGCGCGAGCTCGCCCTGCCGCGCGAGCGCTGGCTCGCAGTGGCGCTGCGCGGCGCGGCGCTGGCGCTCGCCTTCCTCTGGGCGACGCTCGAGGTGCGCCACGCCTTCCGGGGCAGCGACCTCGCCGCCGGCGCCTCGAGCGCGGCCGAGCGCTTCGCCTATTCGGCCGCCTGGGCTCTGTTCGGCACCGCGCTGCTGGTGGCCGGCGTCGTGCGGCGCAACAAGGGGCTGCGCTTCGCCGCGCTCGCCGTCATGCTGCTCGCCGTGCTCAAGGTCTTCCTGCTCGACGCCTCCGGGCTGACCGGCCTCTACCGCGTCGCCTCCTTCCTCGGTCTCGGCGCCAGCCTGCTGCTGCTCGCCTGGCTCTACCAGCGCTTCGTCTTCCGCGCCGAGGAGCCGGCGTGAGGCGGCTCGCGCTTCTGCTGCTCGCGGTCGGAGCGGAGGGGGGGGTCGCGGCCGCGGCGACGCGCTACGAGCGGGAGATCCTGGTCGAGCGGCCGGGCGAAGTGGTCGTCGACCTCGACGGCGCCGCGCTGCTCCACCTGGGGGACGGCGGCGGGTTCGAGCTCGTGGGCCCCGGCGGCGAGCGCCTGCCGGTGCGGCGGCGCCTGGCGGCCGAGGAGCGGCGCTGCCGTGCCGCCGAAGTGCTCGGCGTCGCCCTCGAGGGGGAGCACTATCGGATCGAGATCGATCCCGGGGCCTGGGGGGAACCGCTCGGTGCGCTGCGCTTCGAGCTCGAGGAGCGGACGCTCGCGCCGCGCTGCCGCCTCGAGGGGAGCGCAAACGGCCAGAGCTTCCACACGCTCGCCGAAGAGACGCTCTTCCGCCTGGGGGAGGGCTCGACGCTGGCGCGCACGCGCATCGACTTCTCCCCGCAGCGCCTCGGCAGGTTCCGGCTTTTTTGGCCGGCCGCCGCCGGCCACCCGGCGGTGCGCGCGGTCGAGGCCTGCGCGGCCGGCCCGCCGGCGCCCTCGCCCGTCGTGCCCGCGACCGGCTTCGAGCGGCTGCCGCCCTTCGCGGGCATGAGCCGGTTCCGGCTGCCGACGCCGGCGGCGGCCGCGCCGCTCGCCGCGATCGAGGTCGAGCTGGCGCCGGGCCGGGGGGAGCCGAGCGCCTACCGCCTCGAGCATGCAGCCGGCGGCGCCTGGCGGCCGCTCGCCGCCGGGCTCTGGCCCGCCGGCGGCACGGGCCACCGCATCGAGCTGGGCGAGACGGCGGTGCCGAGCGGCCGGCTCCGGCTCGAGCTGGCCGGCGAGGCGCAGGAGGTGATCGTAGTCCGTTGGGTGCTCGCCGCGCAGCGGCTGCGCTTCCGGGCGACGCAGGCGGGCAGCTACCGCTTGAGCTATCCGGCGCAGCCGTCGCCGGCTTTCACGGGTGCTGCCGAGGCCGAGGCCGCGAGCTCCGCGGCGCTCGGGGCGGAGCGTGCCGTCGAGAGCCGCCGGCCGTCGCCCGCCGCCGGCGCCGAGCCGCCGCCGGTGCGCTTCGCGGAGCGCTTCGCGGTCGTGGCCGCGTCGGCTCCGGAGGCCGGTCAGCCGGTCGCGCTCGAGCTTCCGAGCGAGCGGATCGCCACCGATGCCGCGCTGCGCGGCGAGCTCCGTCTGATCGCCGCGGGGCGGCAGGTGCCCTTCCGCGGCGAGCTCGCCGCCGATCCCGAGGTGCTGCCGCTCGCCGGAGCGCGCGACCCCGCGCCGGGCGAGAAGGGGGCGAGCTTCCTCGACTTCGACCTGCCCGCCGCCGGTTCGCTCGGACACCCGGGGGCGCGCGTGCGGCTCCTCGCGCCGCCGCATCAGGCGCCTTTCCGCCGCCCGGTCCGCCTCGAGCCGCGGGCGCCCGCACCGGGCCGGCGCGGCGCGCGCCCCGGCGGCGAGTGGTCGTGCGCGGCGCTCGGCGCTCTCCCCTGCGCGACGACGCTCGACCTGCTCGGCTTCGACGAGCCGGAGGCCCGAGTCCGCTTCGAGGACGGCGACTCGGCGCCGCTCTCCGGGATCGCGCTCGAGCTCGAACGGCCCCGCGCGCGCCTGCTTTTCCTCTGGCCGGGAGCCGACGCACCGGTCGAGCTCGTGATCGGGGCTCCGGGCCTCGCCTCGCCCCGTTACGACCTCGCGGCGCTCGACGAGGCGCTCGCGCTCGAGCGTCCCGCCGCCGTGCGCCTCGGCGAGGCGCTCGCGGCGCTCGCTCCGCCCTGGTGGGAGCGCCACCCGAAGGCCCTGCTCGTCGGCGCTCTGGTGATGGTCGCGACGGCGCTCGGCGCGCTGCTCTTCCGCCTCCTGCCCCGCCCCGCGGATCGAGGTTAGGATCGCGTCCATGTTCGCGATGGAGAGGCGCTGCGGCTGCCGGGTGCGCGGGTCGTTTGGCGATCGGACCGGGGACCGCTCGCGTGCCGCCGGGACCTTCCCGCTCCTCGTGGCCCTGTTCGGGCTGCTGACGGTTCCCGCCGCTCCGCTCGTCGCGCAGGAGTGGACCGGGCCGGCGGCGTTCGAGGTGCAGGTCGACGACGAGCGGGGGCGGCCGGTCG
>WYBK01000062.1 GCA_011525905.1 Acidobacteriota bacterium | reverse complement strand
GCGATCCCGACGCTGCGCGCGACCTGGGACGCCTTCGCGCCGGAGCTCTTGCCTGCCGACCGTCCGGAGATCGCTGCGGCAGGCCGGGTCAACGTCTCGTCGCAGTTCCTGATCGATCGCGACGGCACGATCTACCAGCTCCTCCCGGAGACGGTCGTCGCGCGCCACGTGATCGGCTTGAACCGCGCGGCGATCGGCATCGAGAACGTCGGCGGCCCCGAGGCGCCGCTGACCGACGCGCAGCTCGCGGCGAACGCCGCCCTCGTCACCCACCTCGCGAAGAAGTACCCCACCATCCGCTACCTGATCGGCCACCTCGAGTACACCGCCTGGGAGGGCTCGTCGCTCTGGCAGGAGCGCGACCCCGACTACCGCACCGAGAAGACCGACCCGGGCCGAGACTTCCTCGCCCGCCTGCGAGAGCGCCTGGTGCCGCTCGGCCTGCTCGCCGCGGAGCCCGTCGGCTAGAGGATCCCCAGCCGTCGAGCGCGATCAGCCGGGAGTGAAGAGGCGGAGATCGGGCAGGGCGGCGAAGTCGTCGACGTCGAGCGTCCAGAGCGCGGCGTCGCGGGCGATCGCGCAGGCGGCGATGGCGAGGTCGATCTCGCGGCCCCGGCCGCGCGCGAGACCGGCGTGGAGCCCGGCGGCGATCGCGGCCTCGTCGGCGCCGAACGGCAGCGCCGTCGCCCGCGGGAAGAGCGCCTCCTGCGCCTCGAGCTCTTCGCGCAGCCGCGGACCGCGCAGCCATTCGTAGAGGACGAGCGACGGCAACGCGATCCGCTCGCCGCGCTCGATCTCGCGGCGCAGCGGCGGCGCCGAGCGCCGCGGACCGCTCAGGGCGTCGACGAGGAACGAGGTGTCGAGGAGGATCATCGCGCCGCGCGGCCTGAGGCGCGGCGCCCGCCGGAGCGACGCGCCCGGCGTACCTCGGCGATCTCTTCCTCGACGGCTTCGAGCGGCCGCTCGGGGATCCGCGGCACCAGCTCGTCGAAGGCGCGCAGGAGGCGCAGCCGCTCCCCTTCGGAGAGCTTGTCGGCCCGGCTCGCGTACTCCGCGACCGCCTCGCGCACGACCTCGCTCTTCGACTTGCCGAGCTGGGCGGAGGTCCGGTCGAGACGCCGCAGGGTCTCCGGATCGAGCGAGAAGGTGGCCTTGGGTTGCGCCATAGCGACGGAATACTACCATACCGCCGACGAAGCGGTGCCGGCCGGCCGCCGCCGCATCACTTCGCGGCGAGCTTCGCGCGCGCCTTGGCGACCTCGGGGCGCTGGCTGTCGGGGGCGGCGACCGAGGCGACCAGGGTGTAGAGGGTACGGGCGCGCTCGGGCTGGCGCGCGAGCTCGGCGGCGCGGGCGGCGCCGGAGAGGGCGCGCAGGCGGTTGGGGGCCTCGACCAGCACCGCCTCGAAGGCGGCGAGCGCCTCGTCGGCGCGGCCGAGATCGAGCAAGGTCTCGGCCAGGAGCTCGCGCGGCGGCAGCACCGTCCCCGGCGTCACCGGGTTCTTGCCGACCTTTCGATCGAGCTCGGCGGCCTCGGTCAGCAGACGCACCGCCTCGTCGTTCTCGTTCTTCGCGCGCGCGAGGAGGCCGGCGGCGGCGAGACGGGTCGCCTCGACGTGGCCGGCCCAGTCGTAGACGCCGGGGGGTGGCGAGGCGACGAGGGCGCGCTGGATCTCCGCCAAGCGGGCGATCGCCTGCTCGGCGCGCGGGAGGTCGCCCGAGCGCGCGGCGCCGATCGCCCGGCCGTAGACCGGGATCGCCGCGGCGTAGGGGTAGGCGGCCGCCGCGCCGGCGGCGAGCGGGTCGACGAGCTCCGCGGCGCCCCGCCAGTCGCCCCGCTCGAGCCGGTAGCGGGTCGGGATCGCGCCGAGCGCGTAGTCGGCGGCGAAGTTCTTCTGCTCGACGCCGGCGAGCTTCGCGGCGCGCTCGGCGATCTCGCTCGCCATGGCGTCCTGGCCGGTCTGCAGGTAGGCGTACTCGAGGTAGTCGAGCGCGTGCAGCTCGTCGAACGACGAGGCCACGGGGAAGAGCGCGCGGTTCTTGATCGCCGAGCCCGCCGAGTCGAGGTTCGAGGCGATCGACTCGGGCCAGAGACCCAGGCGGACGAAGATGTGCGACGGCATGTGGAGCGCGTGCGCCGAGGAGGGGGCGATGCGCGCGTACCGCCGCGCCGCGTCGAGCGCGAGGTTCGCGAGCTCGGGGTAGTCGAGCGAGTGGATCAGGTAGTGGGCGATCCCCGGGTGATCGGGGTGCTCGGCGACGAAGGGCTTCAACATCTCGACCGCCTGCCGTTGCTGGGCGTAGGTCGTGTCGCGCGGCGAGGCGGTGCCGAGGAGCATCAGCGCCTGGAAGATGCGCGCCTCGTGGTCGTCGGGATAGGTGTCGGCGATCTTCGCGAGCGCGTCGCGGTAGCGAGTGGCGCGCGTCCGGTGGTCGGCCGTCTCGTAGTCGGCGTAGAAGCCGCCGATCGCCGCGATCCAAGCCTTCTCTCGCTCGGTCGCGGCGCCGATCTGCGCGCCCTTCTCGGCGGCGGCGCGGCCAGAGGCCAGCTCGTTGGCGGTCGGCGCCGCCCAGAGCGGGTGGTACCAGGTCGCGGCGATCCCCCAGTACGCCATGCCGCAGGCCGGATCCTCGTCGGCGATCGCCTGGAATCCGGTCCGCGCGAAGTCGTAGCCGAAGGAGTGGAGCTGCGCGACCGCCCGCTCGAAGCGCGCCTGGACGGCGGGCGAGCAGCTGGTCGGGAAGGCGACCGTGCCGTGGACGTCCCCTTCGCCGTGGTCGGCGGCAAGCGGGGAGGCGAGGGCGAGGGAAACGACGAGCGACAGGGCGAGCCAGCGGGTGCGCATGGACCTCCTCCTAGAGCGGGTTGCGGCGCGTTTGCCGGGAAAGTGGCACATCCGGATGGGGGAGGCAAGAGGGCCGCTCTGGGCGGCCGGCGAGCGGCGGCACGGGGGGTCGCCCCGGACGGCTGTAAGGTAGGCGGACCCTCTCCGTCCACTCGGCCGAGAGAGGAGCGAGCCACCCGATGAGCCACGAAACCCACGATCCGAGCCCGAAGCCGAAGAAGAGCCTGGGACTGCGAGTCCTGCCGGAGGAGCCGCCGAGAGCGGTCGACCCGGTCTGCGGCATGCGCGTCGACCCGGCGACCGCGAAGCACCGGACCGTCCACGAGGCGACCGACTACTTCTTCTGCTGCGGCGGCTGCAAGGCGCGCTTCGAGGCCGACCCGGGCAAGTACCTGGCCGGGCACCGGGACCCGATGGAGGCGTGCGAGCCCGACTCGGACTCGGCTGCGGCGCCGGTCACCGGATCCGTAGCCGGCCACGCCCACGCTCACAGCCACGCCCACGATCACTCCCACGGCGACCGGTCGGGTGGCGGAGCGGCGACATCCGCGACCTCGCCGGAGGTCGCGATCGATCCGGTCTGCGGCATGGAGGTGGAGGTCGCGACCTCCGCGCTCCACACCCAGTACCAGGGGGAGACGATCCACTTCTGCTCCGAGCTCTGCCAGGAGAAGTTCGCCGAGGACCCGCAGGGGTGGCTCTCCGGTAGCGCGCGCCTCTCGGACGGGGACGTGCCCGCGGGCACGAAATGGATCTGCCCGATGGACCCCGAGGTCGAGAGCGACGGCCCCGGCGCCTGCCCCAAGTGCGGCATGGCGCTCGAGCCGGCGATGCCCCTCGCCCCGAAGACGAAGACCGAGTGGACCTGCCCGATGCACCCGGAGATCGTCCGCGACGCGCCGGGGAGCTGCCCGATCTGCGGCATGGCGCTCGAGCCGCGCACGGTCGAGGTCGAGGAGGGGCCGAATCCCGAGTACGTCGACATGAAGCGGCGCTTCTGGATCTCGGTGCCGCTCGCCGCGGCGACGCTCGTCCTGGCGATGGGGGAGATGATCCCCGGCGATCCGCTCGGCAGCGTCCTCTCGCCGCAGCTGCGCCTCTGGCTGCAGCTCGCCTTCGCGACGCCGGTCGCCCTCTGGGCGGCCTGGCCCTTCTACCAGCGCGCGGTGGCGTCGGTCGTCAACAAGAGCTTGAACATGTTCACGCTCATCGGCCTCGGAATCGCCGTCGCCTACGGCTTCAGCCTGTTTGCGACGCTCCTGCCCGATCTCCTGCCCCACACGATGCGCCACGGGGGCCTGCCCCCCGTCTACTTCGAGGCGGCGGCGGTGATCACGGCGCTGGTGCTGCTCGGCCAGGTGCTCGAGCTGCGCGCGCGCGCCCAGACCTCCTCGGCCTTGAAGAAGCTCCTGGGGCTCGCCGCCAAGAGCGCCCGCCGGATCGCAGACGACGGCTCCGAGCACGACGTGCCGCTCGCCGAGGTCCGGGTGGGCGACCTCCTGCGCGTCCGCCCCGGCGAGAAGGTGCCGGTCGACGGCGTGGTGGTCGAGGGGTCGAGCTCGATCGACGAGTCGATGGTTTCCGGCGAGCCGATCCCGGTCGAGAAGGGGGAGGGGGACAAGGTCGTCGGCGCCACGGTCAACGGTACCGGCGGGCTCGTCATCCGCGCCGAGAAGGTGGGCTCCGAGACGCTCCTCGCGCGCATCGTCGCGATGGTCGCCGAGGCGCAGCGCAGCCGCGCGCCGATCCAGAAGCTCGCCGACAAGGTCTCGGGGTGGTTCGTCCTCGCGGTGCTCGGCGTCGCGGCGGTCACCTTCGCCCTCTGGGCGACGATCGGCCCCGAGCCGCGCCTGGCGCACGCGCTGGTCAACGCCGTCGCGGTGCTGATCATCGCCTGCCCCTGCGCGCTCGGCCTCGCGACCCCGATGTCGATCATGGTCGCCTCGGGCCGCGGCGCCTCGATGGGCGTCCTCTTCCGCAACGCCGAGGCGATCGAGCAGCTTCGCCAGGTCGACACGCTGGTGGTCGACAAGACCGGCACGCTCACCGAAGGCAAGCCCGAGCTCTCCGACGTCGAGCCGGCGGACGGCTTCGCCGAGGCGGAGCTCCTCGCCTGGACCGCGGCGGTCGAGCGCGGCAGCGAGCATCCGCTCGCGGCGGCGATCGTCGCCGGCGCCGAGGCGCGCGGCGTCGCGATCCCGAAGGCCGAAGGCTTCGCCTCCGCGACCGGACGCGGCGTCACGGCGTCGGTCGACGGGCGGAAGGTCGTCCTCGGCAACCGGCGCATGCTCGACGAGGCGGGGATCGACCCGGGTCCGCTCGCCGAGCGCGCCGAACGGCTGCGCGGCGAGGGCAAGACCGCCATGTTCGTCGCGGTCGACGGCCGCGCCGCCGGCCTGGTCGCCGTCGCCGATCCGGTCAAGGAGACGACGCCGGCGGCGATCCGCGCGCTCCACGCCGAGGGGATCCGCATCGTCATGCTGACCGGCGACGCGCAGCGCACGGCCGAGGCGGTCGCGAAGCGGCTGGGCTTGGACGAGGTGATCGCCGAGGTGCAGCCCGACCAGAAGGCGGAGGCGATCGCCAAGCTCCAGTCGGAGGGGCGTTTCGTCGCGATGGCGGGAGACGGCATCAACGACGCCCCGGCGCTCGCCCGCGCCCAGGTCGGCATCGCCATGGGCACCGGCACCGACGTCGCGATGGAGTCCGCGGACGTCACCCTGGTCAAGGGGGACTTGAACGGCATCGCGCGCGCCCGCAAGCTCTCGCACGCGACGATGACCAACATCCGCCAGAACCTCTTCTGGGCCTTCGCCTACAACGCCGCGGGCGTGCCGATCGCCGCCGGCCTCCTCTATCCCTGGACCGGGTGGCTGCTGTC
>WYBK01000345.1 GCA_011525905.1 Acidobacteriota bacterium | reverse complement strand
CGATCTCCTCGCGTGCCCTGCCCGTGAGCGATCGCCACTCGTAGAGCAGCACGTAGACGGCGTCGTCGCCGGAGAGAAGCATGCCGAGGTGCGCGCGCAGGCCGAGGCGCAGGCGCTCGAGCGGGTCCCGGCGCCCTGCGACCGCGGCACGCACCCCGGCCGTCGCGTGGTCGACGGCCCGCTCCATCAGCGCGACGAGCACGACTCCTTGGTCGCGAAGCGATAGTGCAGGCTGCCGGGGAGAATTCCCGCGGCGGCGGCGATCTCGCGAACCGTCGTGGCCGCGAACCCTCTCGCCCGGAACAGCGCGGCCGCGGCGTCGAGGACGCGGTCATCGGCGCCATCGCGCAGGGCCAAGTCGCTCATCGCAGCTCCGCCTCCAGGTCATGACATCCTTGGCCGTCAGGCCAACGAGCGGCCTGGCGCCGCGGCCGATGGGCGCGCGCGGGTCACGGTCCGATCACCGACGCCGCGCCCAGCCAGCCGGTCGCGGATCGTAACACGACCTTGGTCGGGCGACCAAGCCCCCCCTCCCCCTTGGCTGGCCTGGTGGCTAGGGGCGAAGCGTGCCCCCGCCGGGGCCGAAGAAGCGTGCGAGCGAAAGCGTCGCTCCGACGTCGGGCGTGTTGTCGAAGTGGACCAGGTTCTCCGTAATGCCGAAGCGCAGTGCCTGCCGCCCCCACAACCACTGGATGCCGGCGGTCGCTTGGAGCTTGTCGGCGGCGAGCTCGGGCAGGTCGGTGTCCTGGACCGCGCTGCGGCTGGCGTAAAGCTGCAGCACGAAGTTGGCGCGCCGGCTGATCCGCGTCTCCCAGCCCGCGATCGCGGTGGGCAGCCAATCGGTACGCGTCAGGCGCGGCTCGGTCCCGGCCCCGAAGTAGACGGCCGAGAGCGACAGGTAGAGGGCGTTGCGCCGGAAGAAGCGTTGCAGCGAGATCTGCACGCCGTAGTCGTTCTCGCCGGTCGTGACCAGGCGATCGTCGCCGCTCCAGGCGATCTTGACCGCCGCCTCGGTCACCAGGTTCCAGCGCTCGGGAGCCTCGAACAGCGCGAAGCGCAGGCCGACGACGGGATCGCCCAGCTCGCCCCCGGGCGCGCGAGTCGAGACGAAGCGCTGGTCACCGATCTTGGCCACCACCTGCCAGCGGTCGCGTGGCACCAGGTCGCGCTCGGCGTTCGGCAGCGACAGCGCGTCGTGGAAGCCCTCGATGGTCGAGTCGAAGTGCCCGCCGCCGAAGTCGTGCCAGGGCAGGGTCGCGTAAAGGCCGAAGCGCCGGCCGAGCTTGTAGTGGAAGCTCAGGTCGAGGAGCATGAACTCGCCGTCGACCAGGAAGGCGTCCCCCGGCAGCGCGAGGATCGCCTCCACGTCCTCGGGACGGATCGCCGAGCGCCGAGCCGGCCGCGCGGCGAGCAACGCGCGGACGTTGCCGCTCGCGGCCCAGGTGTTCTGGTAGCTCAGGTTCAGCTCGACGGCCATCGCGCCGGCCGCGAGAGAGACGGGTGGGGCCGGCAGGAAGTCGAGCCGCGAGATGCCGAACGGCGTCATGTCGCGGGCGCGGAGCAGTCCCAGCGCCCGCCACGGCTCCTCGTCGGCGCAGACCGGCGCGGCAACGCAGAGCGCGGCGAGCGCGAGCGCCGCGCGACGACCGCGGGCGCGCCGTCGCGGAACGACGTGCTCGTCGACGAGGCCGGCGGCGGCGCCGGTGTCGAGTTGGGCCCGAGCCGAGGATCTTGACTTCATCGACGTTCCTAAATCATTCTATACGTCGACTGGAGTCGAGGGAACCGGACGTGGACGACGAGAACCTCGTGCGAGTCCTCAGAGCGCTGGCGGACAAGAGCCGCTTTCGGATGGTGCAGGAGATCGCCGCCGCGGGCGAGCTCTCCTGCGGGCAGGTCGGCGAGAGGTTCGACCTCGCTCAGCCGACCGTTTCGCATCATCTGAAGATCCTCGCCGACGCCGGACTCCTGCTCGTGCGCCGGGAGGGTCAGCACGGGATCGCCTCGGTGAACCACGGGCTGCTGGACGAGGCGGTGGGCTTGCTGCCGCGCCGGCTCCGATCGCGACCCCGCACGCCGAGAGCGCGCCGCCGAACTAGCCTCGCCGAGAGGAGCAGCACGTGACTGCCGGTTCGCGAGAGGCACCGAAAGCAGCGCCCGCGCCGACCGGGATCGCCGAGGCGCAACCAGGAGGAGTGCCGTGACGGCGAAGACCGAAGGTCCCTACCTCGTCACCGGAGCGTCCGGACAGCTCGGCCGATCGATCCTCGACCGGCTTCTCGACCGCGGCATCGCGCCGATCGTCGCCACCACGCGCTCGCCCGCGAAGCTGACCGAGTACGCGGCTCGTGGAATCGAGGTCCGGCGGGCGGATTTCGACGAGCCCTGGACGCTCGAGGAAGCCTTCGCCGGAGCCCGGCGGATGCTTCTCGTCAGCACGTCGGACCTCGAGCCGGGCCAGCGGCTGAAGTCCCATCTCGCGGCGATCGACGCCGCCGTCGCGGCCGGCGTCGAGCACATCGTCTACACCTCGTTGACGAATCCCCACCCGGACTCCCCGATCACCTTCGCCGGCGATCACCGGGAAACGGAGCGGCGCCTCGCGGCGCTGGGGATCTCGCGTACAGTGCTGCGCAACAACCTGTACACCGATCTCCTGCTCGCGTCGGGAGCCCAGGCGGTGGCGACGGGACGGCTCGTCGCGGCGGCCGGCGACGGCAAGGTCGGGTACGTGACCCGAGCCGATTGCGCCGCGGCCGCCGCCGCGGCGCTGGCCGACGAGACCGGGACGGCGACCTACGACATCACGGGCCCGGCCTCCGTCGGGATGGCGGAAGTCGCGGCCGTGCTCTCTTCGCTGGCGGGCACGACCATCTCGTACGTCCCGACGAGCGCGGCGGAGCTCGAAAGCGCGATGGTCCGGCACGGCATGGCGGCACCGATGGCGAGACTGCTCGTGTCGATCGACGAAGGCATCGCGGCAGGGCATCTCGACGTCGCTTCGACGGCCGTCGAGGACCTCACCGGTTCGGAGCCGACTTCCGTCGCGGCGTTCCTCCGGGCGAACGCTGCGGCGCTGTCCGGGCGCGGCTCCTGAGCCTCGCCGACCGAGGGCGACGGGCCGCCGCGGGCCTCCGGCCCACGGCGGATTACCAAGGGCTTGCCAGTGCTAACTAACGTACGATATAACTCCGCCACGCGGCGGAACGGCCGCCTCACGAACCTCATGACCGGCAACCTCCTGGAAGACCACACCACCGAATCGGGGCGCGAGAAGCTGCTCGCCGCGGCGATCCGGCTCTTCGCGGCGAAGGGCTACGCGGGGACCTCGGTGCGCGAGATCCTGCGCGCCGCCGGGGTGACCGCGCCCGTTCTCTACTACCACTTCGCCAGCAAGGAGGGACTCTTCCTGGCGATCGCCCAGCAGGGCCGCGCGAAGCTCGAGGCGGCCCGCGCCGAGGCCCTGCGCCCGGGGGGGTCGGCGCGGATGCGCATCCTGCGGCTCGCCCGCGCCCACCTGGCCGTGCGCCGGGAGTACGCCGACCTCGCTTGGGTGGTCGAGCAGATCCTCTCGGGCCCACCCGAGGCCGCGCCCTCCTGCGACTTCCGGGGCATGGTCCGCGAGTCGGTCGGCCGTTTCGAGGCGCTGGCGCAGGAGGGGGCCGCGAGCGGCGAGCTCCGGCCCTGCGCCCCGCGCCACGTCGCGCTTGCGGTGATGGGGGCGCTCGAAGTCGCCTTCCGCGCCCCCCTCTACGACGACCGCGACGGCGCCAGCCCCGACGGCGTGCTGGAGTCGGTGCTCGCGATCGTGCTGGAGGGGCTCGCCGCCACTCCGCACGACGCCCCGCAGCCGGCCCCGATCGCCTGAACCGACCACCGACCGCCGCCCAACGCTTCTTTCGATGGAGATAACCATGAGACTTCCGAGCCCCTCGCCGCGCGCCCGATACCTGGGCGCCGTGCTCGCTTCGGCCGCCGCCCTGCTCGGCGGCTGCGGCAGGAACGAGGCCGCCGGCCCGCCGCCCGCGCCTCCCCAGGTGGGCACGGTGACGCTCGCCCCCGAGCGGGCGGCGCTCACCACGGTGCTGCCCGGGCGCACCTCGCCCTACCTGGTGTCCGAGGTCCGGCCGCAGGTCAACGGCCTGCTCCTGGCGCGCCGTTTCGAGGAGGGCGGCGACGTGCGCGCGGGCGAGCTCCTTTACCAGATCGACCCGGCGCCCTACGAGGCCGCGGTCGAACGGGCCGCGGCGGCGCTCGCGATGGCCGAGGCCAACGTGCCGGCGGCCCGCTCCCGCGCCGAGCGCCTGCGCGGGCTGGCCGAGACCGGCGCGGTGGGAGAGCAGGCCGCCGACGACGCCGAGGCCGCGCTCGCGCAAGCCGAGGCGGCGGTCGCGGAGGCGAGGGCGGCGCTCGCGGCCGCCCGGATCCAGCTTTCCTACACGCCGATCCGGGCCCCGATCTCGGGTCGCACCGGCCGTTCGAGCGTGACCCCGGGGGCGCTGGTCACCGCCTACCAGCCGGTGCCGCTGGTCACCGTCCAGCAGCTCGACCCGATCTACGTCGACGTCCAGCAGTCCTCGGCCGAGCTGCTCCGGCTGCGCAAGGCCTCGTCGGCGGGCCAGCTCGCCCGCGACGACCAGTCCGCGCGGCGAGTACGGCTCCTGCTCGAAGACGGAACCCCTTACGCCCACGAGGGGACGCTCGAGTTCCGGGACGTCACGGTCGCACCGGCCACCGGCGCCGTCACGCTGCGCCTGGTCTTCCCGAACCCGGATCACGTCCTCCTGCCCGGGATGTTCGTGCGCGCGGTGGTCGAGGAGGGGGTCGACGAGCAGGCGATCCTGGTGCCGCAGGAGGCGGTCGCCCGCGACCCGCGCGGCAACGCCTACGCGCTCGTGGTCGGGGCCGACGGCAAGGCCGAGAGCCGCGAGGTCGAGGTCGACCGCGCCATCGGCCATCGCTGGCGGGTGACCCGCGGCCTCGCCGCCGGCGACCGCGTGATCGTGGACGGTCTGCTCGCCGTGCGGTCCGGCATGCCGGTGACCGCGGTCGAGGCGTCGCCGGCACCGGCCGACGGCGAGCCGCGGGAGTAGGCGATGTCGAGCTTCTTTCTCGATCGCCCGGTGTTCGCCTGGGTCATCGCGATCGCGATGATGCTGGGCGGCGCCCTCGCCATCTACAACTTGCCGGTCGCGCAGTACCCGCCGATCGCGCCCCCCTCGATCTCGATCCAGGCCTTCTACCCGGGCGCCTCGGCCAAGACCGTCGAGGACTCGGTCGTCCAGATCATCGAGCAGAAGATGACCGGCCTCGACGACATGATCTACATGCAGGCGACGAGCGACTCGGCCGGCTCCGGCGAGCTCACCCTGACCTTCGCGCCCGGCACCGACGCCGACCTCGCCTGGGCGAAGGTGCAGAACAAGCTGCAGCTCGCGATGCCGTCGCTGCCCGAGTCGGTGCAGCGCCAGGGCGTTCGGGTCAGCAAGTCGACCCGCAACTTCCTGATGATCGTCGGCCTGACCAGCTCGGACCCGAAGTGGACCCAGGACGACCTCTCGGACTTCCTGATCACCCGCGTCGAGAACGTGCTCGCGCGCGTGCCCGGGGTCGGCGAGGTGCAGGTCTTCGGCACCGGCTACGCGATGCGGATCTGGCTCGACCCCGACAAGCTGACGAAGTACGGCATGACGACCGACGACGTGGTCGCCGCCGTGCGCGCCTACAACGTCGAGGTGTCGGCCGGCCAGTTCGGCGGCCAGCCGGCGGTGCCGGGCCAGCGGCTCAACGCTTCGATCCTCGTGCAGTCGCTGCTGGTGACGCCGGAGGAGTTCGCCGCGGTGCCGCTGCGGACGAACCCCGACGGCTCGATCGTGCGCGTCTCCGACGTCGGCCGTACCGAGCTCGGCACCGAGTTCGCGGACCTCCGGGTCAAGCACAACGGGCGGCCGGCGACGGCGCTCGCCATCCGCCAGGCGGCGGGGGCGAACTCGCTCGAGACCGCGGACCGGGTGCGGGCGGCGATGGCCGATCTCGAGCGCTTCTTCCCCGAGGGGATGGAGGTCATCTACCCGTTCGACACGACGCCGTTCATCCGCGTCGCGATCGGCGAGGTGGTCAAGACTCTCCTCGAGGCGGTCGTGCTCGTCTTTCTGATCATGTACCTCTTCCTCGGCAACCTGCGCGCGACGCTGGTGCCGACCATCGCGGTGCCGGTCGTGCTCCTCGGTACCTTCGGAGTGCTCGGCCTCTTCGGCTTCTCGATCAACATGCTGACCATGTTCGCGATGGTGCTGGCGATCGGGCTGCTGGTCGACGACGCCATCGTCGTGGTCGAGAACGTCGAGCGCGTGATGAGCGAGGAGGGGCTGCCGCCGCGCGAGGCGACCCGCAAATCGATGAACGAGATCCAGAGCGCCCTGGTCGGCATCGGCCTGGTGCTCGCGGCGGTGTTCGGGCCGATGGCCTTCTTCCCCGGCTCGACCGGCGTCATCTACCGCCAGTTCTCGATCACCATGATCGCCTCGATGCTGCTCTCGGTGGCGGTGGCCCTGATCCTCTCGCCGGTGCTCTGCGCTGCGCTGCTGCGGCCGGTCGCCAAGGGGCACGAGGCGGCCGAGACCGGGTTCCGGCTGTTGCGCCCCTTCTTCCTCGCGTTCGACCGGCTCTTCTACCGGCTGCGCGACGTCTACGTGGGCGCCGTCGGCCACGTGCTGGGCCGCCGCCTGCGCTACGGGCTCGCCTACCTGCTGCTCGTGGCCGGCATGGTGGTCCTCGGCATGCGCATGCCGACCGGCTACCTGCCCGACGAGGACCAGGGCTCGATGCTCGTGCTGGCGCAGCTTCCTTCGGGCTCGACCCTCGAGCAGACCATTTCGGTGCTGGACCGGGTCCAGACCCACTTCCAGGAGCACGAGAAGGAGGCGGTCGAGGCCAGCACGGCGATCTCCGGCTTCTCCTTCGCCGGGCGCGGCCAGAACCAGGGGCTGGCGTTCGTCCGGCTGCGCGACTGGGACCTGCGCCAACGGCCCGACCTCAAGGTCGGGGCGCTCGCGGGCCGCGCCGCGCCGGTGCTCGCCGCGATCCGCGACGGCATGGTCTTCGCCTTCCCGCCGCCGGCCGTTCCCGAGCTCGGCATCGCCACCGGCTTCGACCTGATGCTGCAGGACCGGGGCGGCCTCGGCCACGAGAAGCTGATGGAGGCGCGCAACCAGCTGCTCGGGATGGCCGCGCAGGACGTTCGGCTCGCCCGGGTGCGCCCGAACGGCATGTCCGACGTCGCCCAGTACAAGGTGGACATCGATTGGGAGAGGGCCGGCGCCCTGGGCGTGCCGATCGCCGCCGTGCAGCGCTACCTCTCGGCGGCCTTCGGCTCGACCTACGTCGGCGACTTCGTCCAAGGGGGGCGCGTCAAGCGCGTCTACGCGCAGGCCGACGCGCCCTTCCGGATGCAGCCCGGCGATCTCGACCGCCTGCAGGTGCCGAGCGCAGGCGGCGGCCTGGTGCCGCTCTCGGCGCTCGCCTCCGGCCGCTGGGTCTACGGCTCGCCGCGCCTCGAGCGCTTCAACGGCGTGCCCGCGGTCAACATCCAGGGCGAGCCGGCGCCGGGCTACTCGACCGGCGAGGCGATGAACGCGATCGAGGAGCTGATCGCGAAGTTGCCGGCCGGGATCGACCACCAGTGGACCGGCCTCTCCTACCAGGAGCGGATGTCGCAATCGCAGGCGCCGCTGCTCTACGCCTTCTCGATCCTGGTGATCTTCCTGGTGCTGGCGGCGCTCTACGAGAGCTGGACGGTGCCGATCTCGATCGTGCTCGCGCTGCCGCTCGGCGTCCTCGGCGGCATCGTGGCCTCCTCCTCGCGCGGGCTGGACAACGACGTCTACTTCCAGATCGGCCTGCTCGCGGTGCTCGGCCTGACGACCAAGAACGCGATCCTGATCGTGCAGTTCGCCAAGACCTACCTCGAGCAGGGCATGGGCCTGATCGAGGCGACGCTGGCGGCGGCGAAGGTCCGCCTGCGGCCGATCGTGATGACCTCGCTCGCCTTCGGCTTCGGCGTGCTGCCGCTCACCCTGGCCTCCGGCGCGGGAGCCGGCGCCCAGGTGGCGATCGGCACCTCGGTGCTCGGCGGCATGCTCACCGGCACCTTCCTCGCCGTGGTGCTGATCCCGCTCGGCTTCGTCGTGGTCGTCCAGCTCTTCGGCCGCAAGGGCCCGCAGCCCGGCGCTCGGCCGGACCCGGAGGCCACCGCGCCCGGCGTCCCGGTCGCCGCCGGGGAGGGGGTGGGACGATGAGAGCCTGGATTGCAGTCGCCGGCGCGCTCGCGCTCGCCGGCTGCACGATGATCCCCGAGTACGAGCGGCCGGCCCCGCCGGTGCCCGGCGCCTTTCCTGCCGCCGCGGCCGCGGAGGCGCCGGCCGCCGCGGCGCTCGACTGGCGCGACTTCCTGGTCGACGAGAAGCTGCGGGCCGTGGTCGAGCAGGCGCTCGCCGGCAACCGCGACCTGCGCCTGGCCTCGCTCGACGTCGAGCGGGTCGCCGCCTTGTACCGCGTTCAGCGCGCCGCCCTCTCGCCCGGCTTCGGGGTGCAGGGCAGCGGACTCCGGACCCGCATCCCCGAGCGGACGACCGACTCGGGCGAGGCCGAGATCGCGGAAGAGTACTCGGTCGACGTCGGCTTCCTCGCTTGGGAGATCGACCTGTTCGGGCGCCTGCGCAGCCTCTCGGCCAGCGCCTTCGAGCAGTACCTCGCGACCGCCGAGGGGGAGCGCGCGGCCCGTTCGGCCCTGATCGCCGCGACCGCGTCGACCTACCTGCGGCTCGCCGCCGACAAGGAGAGCCTGCGGCTCGCCGAGGCGACGATCGAGGCGCAGCGCGGCGCGCTCGACCTGATCCGCGCCAGCCGGGACGCCGGCATCGGCTCCGATCTCGAGGTGCGGCAGGCGGAGAGCCAGGTCGAGCAGGCGCGCGTCGCCCGCGCGCAGGCGGTCGGGGCGCTCGCCGTCGACCGCCACGCGCTCGAGCTGCTGCTCGGCGGCCCGCTCGCCGCCGAGCTCGAGCCGACCGGCTTCGAGTCGATCGCCGCGACCGCCGAGATCGCGGAGGGCCTCCCGTCGGAGGTCCTGCTGGGCCGCCCCGACATTCTCGCCGCCGAGCACCGGCTGCGCGCCGCCAACGCCAACATCGGCGCCGCGCGGGCGGCGTTCTTCCCGCGCATCTCGCTGACCGCCGCGTTCGGCACGCTGTCGCCGGAGCTGTCGAGTCTGTTCGAGTCGGGCACCAGGAGCTGGACCTTCGCTCCGCTCGTCCAGGTGCCGCTCTACGCCGGCGGCGGGCCGCGCGCGCAGTTGAAGGCGACGAAGATCGAGCGCGAGATGGCAGTGGCGGCCTACGAGCAGGCGATCCAGACCGGCTTCGCGGAGGTCGCCGACGCGCTCGCGCTCGGCGAGACGCTCGCCGCCCAGCGCGAGGCGCAGGACGCCCTGGTCGTTGCGCTCGAGGAGACCTTGCGCCTCTCCGAGCAGCGCTTCCGCTCCGGCATCGACGGCTACCTCGGCGTGCTGGTGGCGCAGCAGGCGCTCTACCAGGCGCAGCAGGCGAGCGTCGCGCTCCGGCTGGCGGAGCGGGCCAACCGGATCCAGCTCTACAAAGCGCTGGGCGGCGGCGCCCGCGATGCCGTGGCCCCGCCCGCGACGCTCGCGGCCGGCGTCCGCCTCCCCAACCGAAGGGACGCCGCAGGAACGTCCCCGGGAGACTAGTGCGGGGAGAGTGCGTCGCGAGAGCCGGAAACCGCTTCCCGAATGGAGGGTGCCCGCCATGGTGAGCTCCGCTTCCGGTCTTTTTCGGTTCCAGCACGAAGAGGGTCGCGCGCTGGTCGCGTTCTACGACCGGCCGCGCTTGGTAGGTGCACGCCTCGAGGCCCTGAGCGAGATGCGCGAGCTCTTCGATGACTTGGATAGGCACGCGTTCGCCGTCGTCCATCTGGCTTTTCCGGTGCGCTCGCTCGGAGACAAGCTCGCGGTCGCGGTGCGGGAGGCGGAGGAAGAGCTCGTCTCGAGGCCGTTCGACGAGGCGTTGCTGCCACTGATCCGCGAAGAGAACGGATTCCTCGAGTTCGTTCACAGGGTCCGCGGGTTGCCGTCGCTGGTTCTGTGCACCATGGCCGGCGATGTCGACTTCGCCTTTCTCGGCTTGGCCTTGGCGTGCGACTTTCGCATCGCGGCGGACGACACCCGCTTCGTGAATCAGTGGCTGCGCGCCGGGGAACCACCCATGGGCGCTGCCGTCTGGTTTCTGACCCGGTATCTCGGCATCGGCCGTGCCGCCTCGCTCCTCCTCGACACGCCCGCGCTCACCGCGCAGGATGCGAGACGGCTGGGGCTCGTTCAACGCTCTGTTCCCGCCGCGGAGCTCTTGGGCGCTGGCGAGGAGGCGGCAAGGCGCATCGCTCGTCTGCCGCCGGAGGCGGTCGCGGCAATGAAGAGGGCGCTCATCGCGGCGACCGGAGATCTCGAGCCGTACCTCGAGATCGAGGCGCGGCTGCTCCAACGCGCGCTCCACTTCTCGGGGGCCGTGGCAGAGCGCGGCGAGCCTGGCGGGGACTCCCGCCGGTGACGGGGGCCAAGGAGCGCCTGCTCCACGCGGCCTACGAGCTCTTCTCGCGATTCGGCTTTGCCGGCATGTCGATGCGAGTCCTCTCCCGCCAAGCCAGCGCCAACAACGCGGCGGTGGTGTACCACTTCGGCAGCAAGGTGGGACTTTACGTCGCCGTGCTCCTGCACGCCGTGGACGTGCTCGAAGAGGGCGCCGACCAGGTGTCCGTCGCGACCGAAGCGGTGCCGCCTCTGGAGCTTTCACCAGCGATCGAACAGGCCTTCCGCCTCCTGGCCCGGGAAGCTCTCGATGGTTGCCTGCCCAGCGTGCTGGAGCCGCGGGTGGCTCTGAGACTGGGGCCCGACGCGCTACGGAAGCTCTCGCGGCTGACGGCGCATCATTCCGCCGCGATGTTGGCCGCGACGGTCGCCCGCCGGGCCGTCGCCGAGCCGCTGGAGCGGCTCCTGGCTTCGAGGAACGTCGTCGCCTCGGATGCCGCTGCGCCGGGCACTCTCGCCGGCGGGCCGCGAACCGGCTTCTAGCCAGCCGGCGTGGTTGGCCCGCGCCTTGTCTTCGCGAAGAGGCCGCGAAGCGCACGCGCCCCTTCGGAATGGGGCCGGCCCGCGGGGGATTCGCCCTTCGGGCCAAGCGGCCGGTCTCGCCGGCGCCGAGGTGGCGGACGACCTCGAGCAGCCGGCAGGTCCTCATTGTCCTCCGGCTACGATGCGTTCCGTCGGGCATGGGTGCGTCGCCGCGAGTCGGTCGGCCGCATCGTCTCGCGGTCACCGTGGCCGTGCAGGAATGCTGCGACGGCCCTCCGCGCTCGCGCGGCGATTCTCGCGGGCGAGCGGTCGACCGGCTCGCCGCAGGCTGCAGCGAGATGGACCTCGCTCTTCAGCAGCGCGGAGAGATGCTGCGCTGCCACGTACGACTCCGCGGCGTCGAGCGAACCGCCGCCCAGGCGACTCGCCAGGAAGATGGCGATCCGTCGATGGAGCCGATC
Organism: Acidobacteriota bacterium; assembly: GCA_011525905.1. Lineage (GTDB taxonomy): Bacteria > Acidobacteriota > Thermoanaerobaculia > Multivoradales > JAGPDF01 > JACTMI01. The sequence continues at coordinate 875 of WYBK01000345.1, read as the reverse complement.
GGCGCCTCGTTCGAGGACGGCGGCGCGCAACTCGGGGAAGCTGGAACCGTCGCCTACCGCCAGGCGGTGCCAGGCGAGCGCCCGGGGGCTGAGCGCGAGGTCAAGGTAGTGGACTCCGAGCCGTTGCAGCCCCTCTTCGAGCGGCGCCGAAGGGATCTCGATCGAATCTACGGCCTCGCTGATCTGCGACGCCAGGTCGTCGATGATCGCTTCGAATAGTCCGTGCTTGGACCCAAACCAGGCGTAGAGGTTGGCCAGCGAGCCTCCCGATACTCGAACGACGTCCGAAACCCGCGTCGCCTCGAAACCTCGCTCGAGGAACAGCTCGCTTGCCGCTTGCAGCATTGCGCGGCGCCGTGCGGCGCCGCGGTCTACCGACTGCGCCGCGGCGCTGGGCGCGCGGCGGCCGTCGCTGCGGCGCGACTCGGGCGTGCGTCCTCTCGTCACGCCCATGCACTGTACCGCACGGAGTGGTTCGAAATGCTCGGCGCCACGGTCACGCGGTCGTGGCGGCGGAGCTGATCACCCGATTCCGACGCATGTTCCTTCTCGGACGAGCGCGCCAGCCAAGATCCGCTCTCGCGCTCTTCGCCGGCTACCGCCTCGAACCGCTTCCCCCGGCTCCGCGCGAGCCCCTCGTCCCCTCCGGGGCGTCGTGCTCGCCGGGCTGATGCGCGCAGAAGCACCGTAGTCCCACCTCACCTCCCGGCATCGCCGCCTCCGTCAGCGCGCGCAGCGTCGCACGGCCTGCGCGAGGCGCAAGGCAACCCTGCGGGCAGCGCGGGGCGCTGGCCTTGCCCCTCGCGCCTCACGGCCGCGCGTCTCGGCGCTCGACGGCGACAGCGACGCCGGGAGGCGCGATGCACTTTCCATCT
>WYBK01000344.1 GCA_011525905.1 Acidobacteriota bacterium | reverse complement strand
GGGGGTAGCGGGGGTAGGTGGGGTCGGTGGCGGCGCGGGCGCAGGCGAGGAAGGTGGAGCGGCGGGAGGCGAGCTGGCGGCGGTGGCGGCAGCCGGCGCACAGGCCCGCGGGGGGGAGCGGACGCGGGGCGTCGTCCTCGTCGCCGCTCCGCTCGTCCCGGCGGCCCCCTTTCGTCGGAGCGGACACTCCGGTCAGCTCCCGCCCCGGCCGCCGGGGGCCGCGCGGTCGAGGCGGCCGGCGGCCAGCGCGTCGACGCCGGCGGTCGGGCCGAGGACGACCAGCTCGTCGCCGGAGGCGAGCAGCGTGGCGGCGTCGGGCACCACCCACTGCCAGCCGTCGGCCGCCGGACGCCGGACGGCGATCACGCGCACGCCGAGCCGCTGGGTCAGGCGCGCCTCGGCGAGCGTGCGGCCGGCGAGCTCGGGGGGCGTCGCGACCGTGCGCTGGGTGAAGTCGGGCGGGAGCTCGACCCGCTCGGCGGGCTCGCCGGTCTGATCGCTCGCGACGTAGGTCGACAACAGCGCCGGCCGGCCGAGGACCTCTTGGGCGTAGACCGCGAGCAGATCGCGCTTGGCGAGCACCCCGAGCAGCTTCCCCTGGCCGTCGACCACCGGCAGCCGCTCGAAGTCGCTGCGCGCGAACATCTCGGCCGCCCGGTGCAGCCGCTCCTCGGCGTCGAGCGTCAGCGGCACCGGCGCCATCAGGTCGTGCGCCACCGCGGTCGCCACCGAATCGGAATCCCGCAGGGCGTGCTTGATGTCGTGCAGCGAGACCGAGCCGAGCAGGCGTCCGCCGTCGACCACGAAGAGGCGCTGGCGGCGCGTTGCCAGGAAGCGGTCGACCACCTCGCCGTAGGAGAGCTGCGGCGGCAGCGTCTCCAGGTCCTCGCGCGCCAGGTCGCCGACCTTCAAGCCGGCGAGCGCCGCCTCCTCCATCCGGAAGGAGAGCTCGATGCCCCGCCGCTCGAGCGGCTCGGTGTAGATCGAGTAGGGGTAGAGCCGCTTGGCGACCAGGCTCGAGACGATCGACGCCGCCATCAGCGGCAGAATCAGGTCGTAGTTGCCGGTGAACTCGAAGAGCATCAGGATCGCCGAGAGCGGCGCGTGCGAGGTGCCGGCGGCGACCGCCGCCATGCCGACGGCGGCGTAGACCCCCGAGGAGGAGGTCATCGTCGGCAGCGCCCGGTGCACCAGCTCGCCGTAGCAGCCGCCGACCAGCGCGCCGAAGCAGAGCGATGGGGTGAAGTGGCCGCCCGGGCAGCCCGAGCCGGAGGTCAGCGCCGTGGCCACCACCTTGGCGACCGCGATCAGCGCCAGCGCCTGGAGCGCGTAGCTCTCCTGCAGGGCGCCGGTGATCGTCGAGAAACCGCCCCCGAGCACCTCCGGCACGGCGAGCCCGAGCGCGCCGACCGAGGCGAGCCCGACGACCGGACGCAGCCAGTCGGGGACCGCGGCGAAGCGGCGGAAGAGCTTCGAGACGCCGCGCACGCCGAGCACGAAGACCACCGCGGCCCCGGCGCCGACCAGCCCGAGGCCGACGTGGAAGACGATCTCCCAGGAGCTCTCCAGGCCGTAGCCGGGCGCCGGGTAGATCGGCGCCGCGCTCTCGGCGGCGCGCGACAGCAGCGTCGCGATCACCGCGGCGACCACGATCGGCCCGAAGATCTCGAGCGCGAAGGAGCCGAGCACCACCTCCATGGCGAACAGCGAGCCGCCGATCGGCACGTTGTAGGCGGCGGCGAAGCCGGCCGCCGTGCCGCAGCCGAGGAGGATCTTCAGGCGATGGCTCGAGAGGCCCGTCGTCTCGCCGAGCCAGGAGGAGACCGCCGCGCCCAGCCGCAGCATCGGTCCCTCGCGCCCGAGCGAGCCGCCGGCGCCGACCGTCGCCACCGCCGCGGCGGCCGAGTAGAGGACGGGGCGCACCGACAGGCGTCCCCCGTGCAGGACGACCGCCTCCACCAGGCTCGACACCCCCTGGGTAGCGAGCGGCGCGCGCACCAGGCGCTGAATCAGGACGATGATCACCCCGCCGGCGGCGAGCGCGGCGAGCACCCGCCAGGGGGCGACGTGCCGGACCGCGAAGGCGAAGCTCGGGTAGTAGCCCCAGAGCAGCACCCGCAGCAGCTCCGAGATCCGCTCGACCAGGATGCCGAGCGCCCCGGCGAGCAGCCCGACGGTCGGGATCAGCGCGAAGAAGACCCGGTCCTCGCGCGTCGAGAGGGCGAAGCGGCGGGCCAGGAAAAAGTCGACCTTGCGGGCGAAGACCCGCAGCCGGCGCACGCCCCGCTCCCAGCGTTCCCGCATTCGCTCCGCGCGAATGTATCAACTCGCCGCCCCCGACACCCCGGCACGAATCCTGCTCCGGGTCAAACCCGAACTCGCTCTCCTACGTAGAGAGAGTCGAGAAGGGGGCGGCGACGAGCCGCTCCCACCCGCCGGGGGCTCACTGGGTCGCGTTCGCGCTTGGGTTCGAGCCCCCGCTGGCGGAGTCGAGAGGCTCCGACCGTCTCTACCCCACCACCCTCCGCGGCCCACGGGCCGCGCGATCCAAACCCGAGGGGGCCGCGCAAGCGGCCCCCTCCGCCTTTTGGGGGCGCCTTCGGGGGAAGCCGGAGCTATTCGTACTGGAGCGCGGCGGCCGGCTCGAGCCGGCGGGCGCGGCGGGCCGGGAGCCAGCAGGAGAGCAGGGTGACCGCGAGCGCGAACAGGACGATCGCCGCCGCGTCGGCCGGCGCCAGCCGCAGCGGCACGGAGTCGAGGAAGTAGATCGCCGCGACCTCGGGCCCGAAGGAGAGCAGCTCGAAGGTGTCGACCCCCCAGGCGATCGCCGCCGCCGCGGCCAGGCCGAGCGCGCTGCCGACGCCGCCGAGCAGCAGCCCGTAGATCAGCGCGGTCCGCTCGAGCCGCGCCGGCTCGAGGCCGAGCGCCGCCAGCACGCCCAGGTCGCGCCGGCGCTCGCGCACCAGCACGACCAGCGTCGAGGCGACGTTGAAGGTCGCCACCACGAGGACCAGGCCGATCAGCAGGAAGAGCGCGAGCTTCTGCAGGCGCAGCGCGGCGAACAGCTCCCGGTTGAGCTCGGTCCAGTCGGTGATCAGGTAGTCGGGGCCGAGCCGCGCGCGCAGCGCCTCGGCCACCTCGGGCGCCCGCGCCGGGTCGTCGAGGGCGACCTCCCAGCTCGGCTCGGCGGCGCCCGGGATGGCGGCGAGCGTCTCCTCGGCGACCACCGCCCAGCTCTGGTCGAACTCGGAGAAGCCGGTCGCGAAGGTCCCGTCGACGCGCAGGGTGCGGAAGGTGAAGCGGGGGCGCTCGCCCGCCAGGCCGAGCACGGTCCAGCGCAACGGCTCCCCCGCCTCGGCGCCGAGCGTGCGCGCCAGCTCCCGGCCCAGGCGGACGAAGGGGAGCCCGTCGGCGTCGACCGGCGCGCGCGGGCCGGAGAGCGTGCCGGCCGCCGGCCCGGCGCCGCGCACGGTCACCTCGGCCTCCCCCGCCGGCCCGGCGAGCACCCCTTGGAGGAAGGCGACGCGGTCGACCCGCGCGACGCCGGCGATGCCCTCGAGCGCCGCCTCCGGTCCGGCCCCGGCGGCCCCCTCCTGCGCGGCGAACCCCGGGCGGGCGAAGACCAGGACGGCGGCGTTGCCGCCGACCAGCTTCGCCTGGAGGTCCTCGCTGTAGCCGGTCATCAGCGCCATCGCCACCGCCAGCGCGCAGGTGCCGAGCGCCGTCGCGGCGAGCGCCGCCCAGGCGGTGGCGGCGAGCAGGCGGCTCCCCCGCCCGGCCAGCAGGCGCAGCGCGAGCGTCGGCAGCAGGGGGCCCGCGAGCGGGGCCCGGCTCATCGCGCGGCGCCGGCGAGCGCGGGGAGCAGCGCGAGGAAGCGCTCGAACAGCGGGCTGGCGTCGTGCGGGCCGGGGGCGGCCTCGGGGTGATACTGCACCGAGAGGATCGGCCGCCCCTCGACCGCGAAGGCCTCGAGCGTGCCGTCGTTGAGGTTCACCTCGGTCGGCCGGCAGCCGGCGGGCAGGCTCTCCGGGTCGACGGCGAAGCCATGGTTCTGGCTGGTGATCGCCACCTCGCGGGTGTCGAGATCGACCACCGGCTGGTTGCCGCCATGGTGTCCGAACTTGAGCTTGAAGGTCCGCCCGCCCATCGCCAGGCCGAGCAGCTGGTGGCCGAGGCAGATGCCGAACAGGGGGACCCGGCGCTCGATCAGGGCCCGCACCGTGTCGACGATCTCGACCAGCGGCTCGGGATCCCCGGGGCCGTTGGAGAGCACCACGCCGTCGACCCCGAGGCTCTCGATCGCACGCGCCGGCGTGCGCGCCGGCAGCACCTCGAGCTCGACGCCGTGGGCGGCGAGCGAGCGCAGGATGTTGGCCTTGACGCCGAAGTCGAGCACCGCCAGGCGGGCGCGCGCGCCGCCGAGCGCCGGCATCGTGAGCGGCGCTGAGCGGGTCACCTCGTCGACCAGCGCGCGGCCGGTCATCGGCGGGAAGTCGGCGAGCTCGGCGAGCAGAGCAGCGACGTCGGAACGCTCGGTGGTCACCACCCCCCGGAGCGCGCCGTGCTCGCGCAGGCGGCGCACCAGCGCGCGGGTGTCGAGGCCGTCGACCGCCGGCACGCCGTGGCGCTCGAGATAGTCGGGCAGCCCCCCCTCGGCGCCGTGGCTCGACGGCACGCGGGTGAAGCGGCGCGCGACGAACCCTTCGACCCAGGGGTGCTCCGACTCCTCGTCCGCCCCGGCGACGCCGTAGTTGCCGATGTGCGGCTGGGTCATGACGACGATCTGCCCCCGGTAGGAGGGGTCGGTCAGGACCTCCTGGTAGCCGGTCATCGAGGTGTTGAAGACCACCTCGCCGAAGCGGGTGCCGGGAGCGACGGCGCGCGCCGGGAAGACGCTGCCGTCCTCGAGCAGGAGGAGAGCGGTTTCAGAGCCGCCGGGACGCGCGGCGAGCGACGGGTCGGCCATCGGTGGGCGAGTATACTCACGCCTCGATCGCGCCCCGTAAGGAGCCGCCCGAAAGGAACGAACGGCCCGAAAGGAACCCCCATGCGCCGCCTCTCCCCCTGGTTGCTCGTCTGCGGGATGCTCCTGGCCGCCGCGCCCGCGCTCGCCTACACGATCTACCTGAAGGACGGCACGAAGATCGTCAGCCGCGAGAAGTACCAGGTCGACGGCGACAAGGCGATCATCGTCCTCCCCTCGGGCACGCGCACCGCCTACCCGCTCGCCGACATCGACGTCGCGCGCACCGAGGAGGCCAACCAGCAGGACCTCGGCACGGCGATCGTGATCGAGGGGGGAAAGGCCCAGGACCTGACCCCCTCGGCGGCGCAGCGGCCGAAGAACGACCTGCAGGAGCTGATCCGCAAGGGGGGCGCGGCGGTGCAGGAGCCGCCGCCGCCGGTGCAGACGCGCGCGCCGGTCGGCTCGGAGCGACGCCCGGCCCGCCCGGCCGCCGAGCGCCGCGCGCCGCTCCTCGACGTCCAGCTCGCCAACGAGCTCAAGGCCTACCTGATCAGCCGCGGCGCCGCTGCCTCCGACGTCTTCCAGGGCTCGACCGGCCGGCGCATCCTGGTGGTCTTCGAGACGCGCGCCGAGGGGCCGGTGTTCAAGGCGCTCGCCGCCAGCGCCTACGCCCTCGGCCACGTGCGCGAGCGCTTCCCCGACCGGGTCGACGCCCTCGAGATCCACTGCGAGGTGCCCGAGGGCGGCTCGGGCGGCCGCTTCACGATGACCGCCGAGCAGGCCGCCGCCCTCGTCGCCGGCCGCCTCGAGCTCCAGCACTACTACGTCGAGCAGGTCGAGTTCTAGCGGCCGCAATCCGCCAACCGACTTCCTGAAGCCCCCGAACGCCTCGGCCTGCGGGGTCGCTGGTCTGTACTACAATGTCTGACATGCGTGATGCCGCGCTGACGATTCGGCTCGATCGGGAGCTCGAGCGGCGCCTGGCCCGGCTCGCCGCCCGCACGGGCCGGAGCAAGAGCGAGCTCGCGCGCGAAGCGCTGCGGCGCCAGCTGGC
>WYBK01000343.1 GCA_011525905.1 Acidobacteriota bacterium | reverse complement strand
GCGCGCGCTTCGGCGAGCGCCGCCTCGAGGTCGTCGGCGCGCAGCCGGGCGACCAGCTCGCCGCGGCGCACCGCCTGCCGCTCGGCGACCGGCAGCGCGACGATCTCGCCTGCGACCTCGGCCGAGAGCGTGACCTCGGCGTCGGGGTAGGCGACCAGGCGCCCCTCGGCGATCACCCGGCTCCGCTCGGCGGCGGCGACGGGCGCCTCCGGCGCAGCGGCGATCGCCGACCGCCCGCTGGCTTGCAGGACGACGAGGCCGGCCAGGGCGAGGCCGGCGGCGGGGACGAGGTAGCGCAGGGGCTTCATGATCGGGCCTCCGGGGCGTCGGCGTTGATTCCATCGGGTACCAGGCGGCCGTCGCGGATCTTGACGATGCGGTCGGCGATCCGCCGCACGGCGGGGTCGTGGGTGACGACGAGCAGCGCGCGCTTCTGGGCGCGCGCGAGGCCGCGGAAGAGGTCGAGGATCTGGCCGCCGATCTTCGTGTCGAGGTTGGCGGTCGGTTCGTCGGCGAGCAGGATCGGCGGGTCGGAGGCGATGGCGCGGGCGATCGCCACCCGCTGCTTCTGCCCGCCCGAGAGGTCGCGCGGCAGGAAGCGGGCGCGGTCGCTTAGCTCGACCGCTTCGAGCGCCCGAAGCGCCGCGTCGCGCGCCGCGGCACCGCGCATTCCCTTGACGTTCAAGGCGTACTCGACGTTCTCGTGCGCGCTGAGCGCCGGGAAGAGGTTGTACTGCTGGAAGACGAAGCCGATCGAGCGCTTGCGAATCTCGGGCAGGCGCGCCGGACGGCGCGGGTCGACCGCCTCGCCGGCGACCTCGACCCGCCCCGAAGTGGGGGTCAGGATGCAGCCGAGGATCGACAGCAACGTCGTCTTGCCCGACCCCGACGGCCCCTCGAGGGCGACCACCTCGCCGGGCGCGAGCGCGAGATCGACGCCGGAGAGCACGTGCACCTCCTCGCGCCCCTCGCGGAAGCTCTTGGTGATCCCCTCGGCGCGCAGGACGGCGGCGGGCGGGGCGGCGGAAAGCGTCATCGTCGGGTCTCCGATCGTGCGGGGTCAGGCGCGGAAGACGAGCGCCGGGTCGATCCGCGCCACCTTGCGGAAGGAGAGGATCGCCGCGGCCAGGCAGAGCAGCAGCGTGCCGGCGAGGACCAGGAGGCGCAGGTCGGGCGGGACGATCAGCTTCAAGCCGAGCTCGGCCATGGCCGGCGCGAGCGCCGCGGCCAGGCCGCCGCCGACCAGATACCCGACCAGCGCCGCGGCCGCCGCCTGGGTGGCGAGGATGCGGTAGATGTCGCCGTTCGAGCCGCCGATCGCCTTGACCGTGCCGAACTCCTTCAAGTGCTCCATGGTCGAGGTGTAGAGCGTCTGCGCGACCACCACGACGCCGACCAGGCAGCCGAGGAAGACGGTGAGCGCCATGTTCATGCCGAGCCCGGTCGAGGCGACCCAGTAGCCGCGCGAGCGCTTCGCCCAGGCGTCGCGGGTGTAGACGTCGTTGTAGGGGAGGCGCGCTCGGATCTCGGCGGCGACCGCCTCGAGATCGGCGCCCGGCGCCGTCTTGACCAGGATGTAGGTGGTGCGCCCCGCCATCCGCTCGCCGGCCAGCCGCTGCACCAGCCGGTGGTCGAGGAAGGCGATCGGCGAGGTGGTGAAGGAGAGCGCCTCGCGCGTGCGGCCGAGGATCTTGACCCGGTAGCCGTGGATCTCGCGGTACTCGCCGACTTCGAACGGCCCGAAGCGGCGCTCGGCCGAGGCGTCGAGGAACATGTAGTCGCCGCGCCGGAGGTCCTCGACGTCGCCCTCTTCGACCGACCAGGGGATCCCCCAGCGGCTGAAGTCCTCGAGGCCGTAGGCGAGCAGGGCCTCTTCGGCGCCCGAGGGGAGCGCCACGTTGAGGAACTGCAGCAGCAAGTTGTCGGCGCGCTCGACCCCCGGCACCGAGCGCACCCGCTGCACCAGCGTCTCGCGGAAGCCGTGGGCGAAGTCGATGTTGGGGGTGTTCTTCGACGTCACCCAGAGGTCGGCGTCGATCCGGTCGATGGTCACCGAGGCGTTGTCGAGCAGCCCGAGGAAGAGCCCGGTCTGGACGAAGACCAGGGTAACGGCGAAGGCGACGCCGGCCACCGTCATCGCCGTGCGCAGCTTGTCGTGCAGGAGGTTCTTGACCGCGAGGTTGGCCATGCCTCAGGCCTCCGGCTGCCGGGCGATGCCGCGGATCAGGGTGTCGAGCATCGCCTCGACGGTCCGCTTCTCGCCGCGCCAGGCGACCCAGGGCTCGTTCTGCTTGGACAGGCGCAGCGAGACGATGCCGTGCACGCCGGCCCAGACGATCTGCGAGGCGAGCTCGACGTCGCCGAGCTCCGGCCGCAGCCGCCCCTGGGCGATCGCCTCGCCCACGGTCCACTTGAGGAAGGCGTAGGCGTCCTGCTCGGGGTTGCCGACCTCGATGCGCGAGCTCGCGGGGTCGTGCGGCGGATGGGGCGTCATGAACATCATCCGGTAGTGGTTGGGGTGCTTGGCGCCGAAGCCGGCGTAGGCGCGGCCGGCGGCGCGCAGCCGCTCGAGGGGGTCGGCGATCTTGGCGATCTTGCGGAAGTGGCTGGCCAGGTGCGCGAAGTCGGTGTCGCACAGCTCGCGGACGATCGCCTCCTTGTCGGCGAAGTGCAGGTAGATGGCGGTCGGCGAGTACTCGATCGCCGCCGCGATCTTCCTCATCGTCACCGCCTCGTAGCCCTGCGCGACGAACAGCTCGCGCGC
>WYBK01000061.1 GCA_011525905.1 Acidobacteriota bacterium | reverse complement strand
TCGTCGACCGGGATGGCGAGCGCCTCGATCCTCTGGCGCACCTTCTCGGCGAAGGCGCGTGCCCCCTCGAGCGAGGTCTCGGGCAGCACGATCAGGAACTCCTCGCCGCCGAAGCGGCCGATGAAATCGGGGTCGCGCAGCTGCGCCTTGAGCTCGGCGGCGACCCGCTGCAGCACCAGGTCGCCGGTCAGATGGCCGTAGCGGTCGTTGACCGACTTGAAGCGGTCGAGGTCGGCGACCGCGATCGCCAGCGGCCGCTCGTAGCGCACCGAGCGGCTCCACTCCCGGTCGAGGATCTCGAGGATCGCCTCGCGCCGGAAGAGCCCGGTCAACCCCTCGTAGGTCGCCGACTCGAAGAGCCGGGCGTTCTCGAAGACGGTCGCGGTGTGGTGGCAGAGCAGGGTCAGCAGCTCGAGCTCCTCGGCCGAGAAGCGGGCGCCGCCCCGCTTGGACCCGAGCAGCAGCACGCCCGCGAGCCGCCCCTGGACGAGCATCGGCGCCGCGAGGTCGGCGCCCGCCTCGGTCAGCCGCTGCGCGAGCGCCGCGCCGTGGCGCACCAGGTTGCCCGCCGGCTGCGGCCGGCCGCTGCGCGCGAGCAGGCGCAGGCCCGGCTCGTCGGGGGCGAGCAGCAGCGTCTGCTCGGCGTCGGCGACCGCGGCGCGGGTGGTCGCCAGCTGCAGCAGCTGGCCGACCGGCGGCGCGGCCAGCCAGACGGTCGCCGAGTCGACGTCGAAGATCCGGCAGAGCTCGGCGGCGAGGTGCTCGCCCATGCGCGGCAGCTTGCCGTAGGCCGGCAGCTCCGCGGCGAGCGCCACCACCCGCTGGCGCACCGCGTCGCGCTCGGGGAAGAGCGCCCGGTCGATCCACCCCTCGATCCTCTGGCGCATCGGATTGAACAGCAGGCCGAGCAGCAGCGTCGCCCCCGAGACGACCCAGACCGACCGCCGCCCCTCCTCGAACACGCCGGCAAAGAGCGCGCCGCCGGCGCCGAGCGCCGCGTAGAAGACCAGCACCAGCACCGTGGTCAGAGCGCCGTAGAGCAGGCTCCGGTGCATCACCCATTCGAGGTCGAAGAGGTGGTAGCGGAAGACCGCCACCAGCACCGCGAGCGGGTAGGCGAGGCCGACCAGCGCCCAGACGCTCGCCGGCACGTCGGGCCGGGTGCCGGCCAGCGCGAGCTGACCGGTCAGCCAGACGACCACCGCGGTCCAGGGGAGCACGCCGAGCAGCACCAGCCCCGCCTGCAGCCGCCCCGCCCGATCGGGGTGGACGAGGAAGCGATAGCCGAGCATCGCCGCCACGATCAGCGCCCAGACCGGCAGCCCCCAGTCGAGCAGCAGCGCCTCGCTGCCGGCGTGCGACCACGGGAGCTGCCGCTCGGCGACCGTCTCGGCGAGCAGCGCCGCGGCCGGCAAGCCGCCCAGCGTCGCGCCCGCGACGTAGTAGAGCGGCACCACCCAGGGGCGCGCGGCGAGCCAGCGCGGGCGCTCCGGGATCAACGAGGCGAGGTGGAGCTCGAGCGCCATCTGGAGGCCCGAGAGCAGGTAGTAGGCGAGGTTGGCGGTCACCGCGAGCAGCGTCGCGTTGAGCGGCTCGGAGGGCAGCGCGAACTCGAGCGCGACGGCGAGCGAGAAGCCGTAGAGCAGCCGGGCGCGCAGGTCCTCGTTCCACTGCAGCTGCGCGACCAGCGCGAGCGCCAGGTAGGCGAGCGCGACGAGCACGTTGAGCACGTGCTCGAGCACCGGCTGTGTCACGCCGGTGACCACCTCCAGCTCGAGCCGGTCGCCGGCGCGGTCGATCGAGAAGAGCGCGACCCGGCCGCGTTTGAAGCGGGTGGCGGCGCGGTCGTAGTCGAGCATCTCGACGACCGGCGCGCCGTCGACCGCGATCAGGCGGTCCCCCTCCTCGATGCCGGCCCGCGCCGCCGGCTGCCCTTCGACGACCCCCGAAACCACTAGCCCGCCGGCGGTCGCGTCGAGCTCGAAGCCGACCCGCAGGCCACTCAGCCGGTCGCTCTCGCGCCACTGCAAGGCGAGCAGCGCGACGACCGCGAGCGTTGGCAGGAGGGCCAGCAGCAGCCGGCTCGGCGACCGCGGCGCGGCCGTCATCGGGGGCTCTCGCGGAACGGGCTCACGGGGTTTCCGCTGCCGAGTCTAAGCGATCGGAGGGCGCGGGAGTCGGAGCGATCGGCGCGGGAACCGGGGGATCGAGCGTGCCGGCCGGCGTCCAGGGGCCGCAGCGGGCGATCCGCCAGAACGCGCGCGCCCCGCCGACCAGGGCGCCGTCGGCCCGGATCGCCCCTTCGGCATAACGGCTGCAGCTCGGCTCGAAGCGGCAGGCGAGGCCGGCGCGCCCGAGGGCGGGGGAGAGCGTCGCCCGATACCGCGCGATGCCGGCGAGCAGCAGCCGCGCGCTCCGCTGCTCGCGCGGCGGACGCGCCAGATCGAACGCCAGCAGCGCCAGGAGGCCCGCCGCGAGCCAGAGCGGCGCGCGGGCGCGGCGCCGCGCGCGCGCCGGCGGGCCGGCGACGCTCACGGGCGGGCGGCGAGACCGCTCGCCGGAGGTCCGGGAGCGAAGGGCGGGCGCAGGCCGTCACCGACCCGGGCGAGCGGATAGCCGGGGAGATTGCGCCAGACGGTGAAGGCGAGCACGGCGAGCGCCAGCGCCCAGGGTGCGGCGCTCGCCCAGGCGCGGCGCTTCCTTCCCGCGCGGCGCGCCAGCGCGATCCAGAGCGCCGCGACCGGCGGCAGCAGGAAGAGGAGCGGGTTGAAGCGGAAGGCGGCGATCGGATCGAACGTGAGCAGCGCGTGCAGCGCGCGCGTCGTGCCGCAGCCCGGGCAGGCGAGGCCGGTCGCGGCGTTAAAGAGGCACTTCGGGTAGAGCGCGCTCGCGGCGGGATCGACGGTCGCGAGCACGAGAGCGGCCAGGGCGGCGAGCGCGCCCAGGCCGGCGAGCGCCCAGGCGCCCCGTCGCCGGCCGGCCCTCGCCGCCTGGCCGAGCGTCGGCGCCGCCCTCAGCCGTTGGCGCCCGAGAGCGCCGAGAGGAAGGCGAGGCCGCCGAAGCCGACCACCCAGATCAGGGCGAGGACGAGCAGGATCGTGCCGATGATCCCCAGGATCTTGCCCGCCGTGGCCAGCCCTCGCCCCGCCTCGGAGCTCGCGCCGGCCTCGATCGCGGCGATCTCCTTCTGCCCCATCCACCAGGCGAAGGGGGCGGCGAGGCCGCAGCAGACGATGCCCACGATGCCGAGGACGAGCGAGATCGTCGCCTGGCTCGAGGAGCCGGCCTGCGGGGCGGCCGGCGGCGGCGGGGGTGGGGGGGTCGGTTCCATCGTCGTGGCTCCTCGGCTCGGGGGTCAGAACTTGTCGGCGAGATCGGAGATGCCCGGGATCATGAAGCGCTGCCCCTTCGTCGCCTTGACGATCGACAGGATCGTCACCACCAGCCAGCCGAGGCCGACGAACGGGTAGAGCACCGCGAAGATGCAGCCGATGCCGGTCGAGGTGATCACGCCGAGCACGGCGAAGACGATGACGAACAGGAAGAACTGGACCAGCCCGTGCTTGGCGTGCCACTGCACGTTCTTGTCGTCCTTCTCGACCAGCAGCGGCACCAGCGCGAGCAGGCCGAGGTAGGACAGCACCAGCATCAGGGTCTTGTCGCTCGAGCCGCCGGCGGGCGCGGCGGGGGGAGGCGGCGGGGGGACGACCGGTTCGCTCATCGCGGGGCTCTCCTCTCGATCGGCTCTTGCGCGCGCGAGCGCGCGGTGTGCATCGAAGATCGCCGGCAGTGTACAACGCGCCCCGGAGGCGAACAAGCGGCGAAGCGCCGCTACGAGCGCTCGCGCTCGGCCGTCAGCCCGAGCTCGGCGAGCGCTTCCTCGAGCGCCGGCAGCGCCTCCGGCACGCACTCGAGCGCGAGCGCGACGCGCTCGCCGTAGCGCTCGCCCGCGAGCACGACCTCGGGCGGCCTGAGCAGCCGCTTGATCGCGCCCAGCCGCTCGTAGGGCACGTCGAGCGCCAGGCGCACCCGCTCGAGCTCGCGCACGACCGGCAGCTCCTCGAGCGCTGCTTTCACCACCTCGGCGTAGGCGCGCGAGAGGCCTCCCTTGCCCAGCTTGGTGCCGCCGAACCAGCGCACGACCACCGCCACCACGTCGGTGAGCTCGGCGCCGCGCAGCACCGCGAGCATCGGCGCGCCGGCGGTGCCGGCCGGCTCGCCGGCGTCGGCGGCGCGCTCGGCCGGCGGCCGGCCGACCCGCCAGGCGAAGCAGTGGTGGGTGGCGTCGGGGAAGCGCCGGCGCAGCTCGTCGAGGTAGGCCTGGGCGGCCCCGGCGTCGGCCGCCGGCGCGACGAAGGCGAAGAAGCGCGAGCCGAGCTCGCGCAGCTCGGCGCGCCCCTCCGCCTCGGGGACGCGCCAGCTCGCGCTCAGCGGGCGCCCCGCCGCGCGGCCGCCCGCTCGAGCACGCGCTCGTAGAGCGCCCGGTAGCGGGCGACGATCGCCGCTTCGGAGAAGCGCTCGACCGCCCGCTCGCGGGCGCGCCGGGCGAAGGCCAGGTGGCGCACCGGGTCGGCGAGCAGGTCGATCGCGCCGGCGGCCATGGCGTCGACGTCGCCGACCGGGAAGAGCAGCCCGTCGACTCCGTGCTCGACTACCTCGGGGATGCCGCCCGCGTTCGAGGCGACCACCGGCACGCCGCAGTTCATCGCCTCGAGGGCCGCCAAGCCGAACGACTCGGACGACGACGGCAGCAGGAAGAGGTCGGCGCCGGTCAGCACCTCCTCGACCGCCGGGAGATTCCCGAGGAAGACCACGCCGTCGCAGCAACCGACCTCGCGGCAGCGCTGCTCGAGCCGCGCCCGGTCGGGGCCGTCGCCCACGAACAGGAGGCGCGCCGGCATCGCCGCGCGCACCTTGAGGTAGATCTCGAGCACGTCGAGCACCCGCTTGACCGGGCGGAAGTTCGAGACGTGGACGAGCACGCGCTCGCCCGGCTTCGCCCAGCGGCGGGCGCCGGCGGCGCCGCGCACCCGCTCGGCGCGCTCGGGCTCGATGAAGTTGGGGATCACCTCGATCGCCGCCGGCTCGACGCCGAGCTGCTCGACCGTCGAGCGGCGCAGGGAGTCCGAGACCGCGGTCACCGCGTCGGAGGCGAGCACGGCCCAGCGGGTCGTCTCGAGGTAGGAGGGGTCGTTGCCGACCAGGGTGACGTCGGTGCCGTGCAGCGTCGTGACCACCGGCAGCGGCAGCGGCGCCACGATCTCGCGCGCCAGGATCGCCGAGACCGCGTTGGGCACGGCGTAGTGGACGTGGA
>WYBK01000060.1 GCA_011525905.1 Acidobacteriota bacterium | reverse complement strand
GCTGCCCGACTGCGAGCCGCTCGGCACGGCCGTCCCGGTACCGGCGGGCGCCGCGATCGAGGGGCAGAGCGGCCTCGACTGCGACAACCTCTCGGAGGACTGCCACCTGCTGGTCGTCCAGGGCAACACCCTCTACGAGCTCTACGCGGCGGCGCAGGTGGACGCGGCGACGATCGAAGCGCGCTGCCTCGCGGTCTGGCGCCTGGCGGCGATCTATCCGGGGGAAGGGCGGGGGGACCACTGCACGAGCGCCGACGCCGCCGGCTTCCCGATCGCGCCGCTGCTGTTCAACGCCGACGAGATCACCGGTGCCCTGGCGCTCGATCCGACCGGCGACACGGTCGACCTGGGCCACGCCATCCGCTTCATCCTGCCCAACGAGCGGATGGCGGCGGACCCGGGGCTCGGCGGCGACGACGGCAACCTCTACGTCCGCCCCGCCGCGCATGCGGGCGACCCCGACGGCCCGGCGGGCAGCGTCGCCTACGGCTCGCGCCTGCGGCTGAAGCCCGGTTTCCCGCGCGACGGCTACAACCCGGCGGCGCGCGTGCTGCTCAACACCTTCGAGCGCTACGGCATCGTGCTCGCCGACGGCGGCAGCGTCGCGCTGACCGCCGAGAGCGATCTCTACACCGAGACCACCTGGGCCGAGCTCGGCATCGGCTCGCGGCTCTTCGACCAGACGCCGGGGGCGACCGACCTCGCGATCGGCCACTTCGAGGTGCTCGACACCGGCGCGCGCATCGCCGAGACCTACGAGTGCGAGCGCGCCCCCGACCCCTGGATCTTCGACGACGGCTTCGAGAGCGGCGACTTCGGAACATGGGTGGTTGGGACTCCCTGAGCTCCCTCCGGAGGAGGCATCCCGCGCTGCCGGGTGGGCGGCAGGCTACCCGAGCGCGCCTTGAGCCCGCCTCGCGAGGCGTCTACCGTCAGAGGGCCACTTGGAGATATGCGCTGTCGAGAGGTCGCCCGCGAGGCGCCCGACCCGTGCGCGAAAGGAGCGGCAATGAACGAGATTCGGTTCGCGGCCTCGCGGCCTGAGTCGGCCCGTCGGTCGCAGCTGTCCCGCATCCTGACCCTCGGCCTCGCCTGCGCGGCGCTGCCCGCGGCGCTGGCGGCCGGGACGGATTCCGAGGCGTTGCACCGCGTCGCAGCGGGCCCCTTGGTCACGATCGAGGCCGAGAGCGCCCTGGGCCGGGCGCGGCTCGAGCTGACGCCCGCCGACTACCTCATCGAAGGGGACCGGTTGACCTGGGCCGCCGAGGAGCGTCTCGCCCTGAGGGACCCCGGCTCGGGCGTAGAGATCGCCTACCTGGAGCGGATCTCGCTCTTCTACCTGGCCGATCCGGTCGTCGGCATCGGCTTCACCGTCGGCGCGGGAGGGGCGCCGACGAACTTCAGTCTGACCACGGCTTCGCTCGCGTTCGATCCGATCGACAGCCCGACCGCGCGCGCCAGTGTCGCCTTCGGCTTGACCGACACGAACGGCGACGGCGCGGCGAGCCTGACCGGCACGAATGTCGACGGCCAAGCCTTCCAGGGCTTCTACAACGATGTCGACGGCGCGCCGGCGACTGGAGCGACGTTCGCGACGCTCGTCTCGAGCCTGGGAACGGCGCAGTCCTACACATCGCAGACGACCGTCGAGGAGCTTCCAGCCGGTCCCGGCTTCTCGTCGACCTCGGAGTCGGGCGCTCCGCTGCCGGCGATCTCGAGCCTGAGCATTCAGTGCCAGTTCCTCCTGAGCGCCGGGGATGCTGCGAACGCGACGACGGTGCTGGTCGTCCCAGAGCCGGTGGGCGCCGAGTGGATCTCCATGGTGGCGAGTGGCGCCGGGGGCAGCGCTCGGCTCGACCTGCCGCTCGTCGAGCGGCGCGGCGAAGACGGAACCGTGATCTGGTCGAGCCCCGCGGGCGGGGTCCTGCGGGACGCCGGCTCGGGCCGGGAGCTCGCCCGCGTCGAGGCGGGGACTCGAGTGGCGGTCGCCGACCACGAGATCACCGTCGCCTTCACGGTCACGAGCGGCGATTCGCCGATCAACATCCTCTTCTCCACGGGGAGCCTCGCTCTGCCTGCGCTGCCGAACACGTTCGCGCGATCCAGCTTCGCCCTGACGCTGACCGACCTCGATGGGGCGGGGGCGTCGCTCTTCGGCACCAACCCGGATGGCGAGGTCTACGCAGCCTTCTACAACGACGTCGGCGGCGTGCCCGGCACCGGAACGCACTTCGCCACTCTCGCGGCCGGGCTCGTCTCTCCGACTCCCTTCTCGTCCGTGGCCGGTGCCTTCGAGTTCGACAGCGGCGGCGCCTTCTCGCAGGTCGACGAATCGGGCGCGCTGCTCGGCACGGTGTCGAGCGCGAGCGTGCAGGTGGAGTTCCAGATCGGCGCGCAGGATTCCGCGAGCGGCACGACGGTGTTCGCGCTGCATCCGGGGGGCGGTTTGACCGGGCGCGTCTACTTGGACGCCAACGGCAGCGGCGCGCAGGATCCGGGCGAGCCGGGGCTCGCCGGAGTCGACGTCGAGATCACCGACAGCCAGGCCGGCGTCCAGACGGTGACGACCGACGGCAACGGCGACTACCAGGCCGCGGTCCCGGCCGGCTCGACGACGGTCGACGTCGACGAGTCGACGCTGCCCGCCGGCGCGGTCCAGACCGAGGGCAGCGATCCGACGGTGGTCGCCGTGCCCGCGGGTGGGACGGTGAGCGACGTCGACGGCTACCAGGTCCAGGGCTTGGTCTCGGTGCGCGTCTTCCTCGACGCCAACGCCAACGGCGCCGAAGACCCTGGGGAACCCGGCCTGGCGGGCGTCGACATCACCGTCACGGACAGCGCCGCCGGCGTCCAGACCTTGACGACCGACGGCAACGGCGACGCCAGCGCCATCGTGCCGGCGGGCGCGACGACCCTCGACGTCGACGACGCGACGCTGCCGCCGGACCTGGTGCTGAGCGTGGGCAGCGATCCGGCGGTCGTCGCCGTTCCCGGGGGAGGGGAGGAGAGCGCCCGCTTCGGCTATCGCGCCTTCTCGCTGGTCGAGATCCCGACCCTCGGCGGCCTCGGTCTCTCCCTGTTGGCGCTCGGCCTCGGCCTGGCGGGCGCGCGCCGGCTCGCGCGCCGGCGTCCACGCCGGGGCTGATCCGGAGGCGGTGACCGCGCCGGAGCGGGCGCGGCGCCCGCCGCCAGCGGATACGATTCGCGGCGGGGGAGCGCCGCCATGAGTCGATCCGACGACCTCCAAACGCTGCCGCCGGACCTGCCGGTGCCGGTCGACGACGGCGCTTGCGATCATCTGCCGGGGCGGGAGCTGCCGGCGATCGAGCTGCTCTCGACCCGCGGGCGGCGGGTGGCCCTGCGCGAGCTCGGGCGCCCCTGGGCGGTGCTCTACTGCTATCCGCGCACGGGACTGCCCGACCGCGACCCGCCGGGTGGCCTCACCCTCTGGGACGCGATCCCCGGCGCACGCGGCTGCACGCCGCAGGCCTGCTCCTACCGCGACCTCCACCGCGACCTGACGGCGCACGGCGCCGAGGTCTTCGGCGTCAGCACGCAGGACACCGCCTACCAGCGCGAGGCCGCCGAGCGGCTCCAGCTCCCCTTCGAGCTGCTCTCCGACGCCGGCCTCGACCTGGTGCGGGCGCTCGCCCTACCGACCTTCGAGGTCGCCGGCTTCCGGCTGATCCGCCGGCTGACGCTGCTCGTGCGCGGCGGACGGATCGAGCGTTGCTTCTACCCGGTCTTCCCGCCCGACGCGGACGCCGAGCGGGTGCTCGCGGCGCTGCGCGCGCGGCAGTCGGCCTGAGCCGCGGCCGTCTCGGCGCCGGCCGCCGGCCGGGATAGGATGCCGCGATTCCATCCGCGGTCCGTTCCCCGAAGGAGAAGCCCGTGAGCCATCGCCGCCGCCCCTGCCACGCCCTGCGCTCGAGCCTGATCGCGCTGCTCGCGCTCTGCGCCGCGAGCGCGACCCGCGCCGCGGTCGCGCCCGATCGCTTCCTGACGCCGCCCTCGGACGCTCCGCCCCGGGAGATCGCGGCGCTCTTCCTCGCGAGCCAGGCTGCGCGCTTCGGCGTCGGCGCGACTGACCTCGCCGAGGTGGCGGCGACCGACGAGGTGCGTTCGCGGCACAACGGCGCGACGCACCTCTACTTCCGCCAGCGGGTGAACGGCCTCGAGGTCGACGGCGCCGAGCTCGCCGTGCACGTCGATCGCT
>WYBK01000059.1 GCA_011525905.1 Acidobacteriota bacterium | reverse complement strand
GCCGCCTCGACCTCCTCGTCGGGCGGCGCGCCCGACGTCGCGGCCGTCGGCGGCGCCACGGTGAGCCCGGAGAGCGTTTACAACGGCACGGTCGACTTCACCTGCGTCAACGCCGACGCCGCCGGCTCCGGCTCGCACGTGCTCGACCGGGACAACACCGGCATCGGGCAGGAGGCCCTGCGGGTCGACATCACCGACGGCCTCGGCAACCTGATCTACACGCTGACCTACTCGAACGTGCTCGGCGTCTTCGCCGGCGGCATCGGGGACTTCTTCTACACGACGCCGCCGCAGGCGAATCCGATCACCTTCACCCTGACCAGCCTCGCCGGCAACGGCCTGCCACAGCAGGTCGACTACGTGCAGAGCGGCTACTGCCAGGGGCTGTCGGAGCTCGTCGCGGTGCCGACCGTCGACGGCATCGGCCTCGTCGCGCTGACGCTGGTGCTCGGCGGCGTGGCTCTGGTGGTGATCCGCCGCGCCCGCCGCACCGCCTGAGCTCGGCGGACGGAGCGGAGAGGAATCGAGGCCGGCCGGCGGGTCACCCCGCGGCCGGCCTCGGTACGTTCCGGGCCGCGCTCAGCGCAGGCGGCGACGGGCGCGCGGGCGGTCGCCCGGGCGCTCGTCGCGTCGGTCGCCGGCTCCCGAGTGGAAGGGGCGCGCGGCGGCGGGCTGCGGGGCGCTCGCGCGGGCGGCGTGCGCCGGCGCGTGGCCATGGCCGCGGCGGCCCGGCCAGGGGTCGACGGTGACGCCGGTCGCCCGCTCGGGGCGCCGGTTGCGCTCGTTGCCCGGGGCCGGGCGCTCGGTGCCGCGCCCCTCGCCGGCCCGGTAGGGGCGGGCGCCGACCGGCACGGCGACGCGGTGCGAGCCGGAGTCGTGGGCGTGGCGGTCGCGGCGGGCGGGCGGCGGCGTGGCCGGGCGCCCCGCGGCGCGGCCCGCGCGCCGCTCGGCGTTGGCCTTGGCGCGCTTGCGCTCCTCGGCCTTGCGCGCGCGGATCTCGGCGATCCGCTCGGCGACCGGGATCTCGAAGCGCTCGGCCGGCTGCTGCGCGTAGTCGAAGCCGTCGAGCTTCAGCTGCGGCAGCCTCTTGCCGATCGCCCGCTCGATCGCCGCGAGGTCGCCGCGCTCGCCGTCGGAGACGAAGGTCCAGGCGTCGCCGGTCGCCTCGGCGCGCGCCGTGCGGCCGACCCGATGGATGTAGTCCTCCGGCACGTTGGGCACGTCGAAGTTGACCACGTGCGACAGCGCCTCGACGTCGATGCCGCGCGCCGCGATGTCGGTGGCGACCAGCACGCGGACCTTGCCCGCCTTGAAGCGGGCGAGCGAATCGGTGCGCTGCGCCTGGCTGCGGTTGCCGTGGATCCGGTCGGCCGAGACGCCGGCCTTGACCAGCCGGTCGGCGAGCCGGTTGGCCCGGTGCTTGGTGCGGGTGAAGACGATCGCGTTGTGGATCGTGTCGCGCCGCAGCAGCTCGACGAGCAGCGCGGTCTTCAGGTCTTCGCGGACCGGGTAGACCGACTGGGTGACGCCGGTCGCCGGCTTGGCGACGCGGTCGATGGCGACCTCGACGGGGTTGCGCAGGAACTGGCGCGTGAGCGCCGCGATCGGCGGCGGCATGGTCGCCGAGAACATCAGGTTCTGCCGCTCGCCCGGCAGCTTGGCGAGGATGCGCTTGATGTCGGGCAGGAAGCCCATGTCGAGCATCCGGTCGGCCTCGTCGAGGACGAGGATCTCGACGCCGTCGAGGCGCGCGTAGGCGTTCTGCAAGTGGTCGAGTAGCCGGCCGGGGGTGGCGACCAGCACCTCGACGTGGGTGCGGAAGGCGCGCTCCTGCGGCGTCATGCCGACGCCGCCGAAGACCGCGGCGCCGCGCAGCTTGGTGTGGCGGGCGAGCAGGCGATGCTGCTCGGCGGTCTGCGCCGCCAGCTCGCGGGTCGGCGAGAGGACGAGCATGCGCGGGCCCGAGTTGGGCTTGCGCGGCGGCGTCGCGCCGAGGCGCGCGAGCGCCGGCAGCAGGAAGGCGGCGGTCTTGCCGCTGCCGGTCATCGCGCAGGCGACCAGGTCGCGTCCGGCGAGGGCGGGCGGGATCGCCTGCGCCTGAATCGGGGTCGGCGTGGCGAAGCCCTGGTCGCGCACGGCGCGCAGCAGGGCCTCGGGGAGGTTCAGCGAATCGAAGGACATCTAGAGACTCTCTCTCCGGATCCGCCGCGGGACGAGCGCAAGGCGCCCGACGACCTGCGGAACGGGTCCTGAAGAAGTCCGGCGGGAATCTTGGAGGCGGGGGACTGCCGGGAGGCCGACCGCTCGGGCCCTCGAGGGGCCCTGCTGGCGCGGGAGCGGTCCGAGGAACGACGATCCGGAACTGCGGATTCGAGGCTCGCTACGGGGTGGGGCGGGAACGGACCCGCCGGCGCTCGCGCACGCCCTCGGTGTGCCGGACTGAACGGGACCGGACGGTCCTGGCAGCGAGGATGCGCGACGATCTCACAGATCGCCGCCGCGCGCAAGCCATGGCTTCCTTCAGCGCCCTCGCCGGTGCGGGTGCACGGAAGAGAACGGTTTGTTCTCCTGGGTCGCCGCCGCGGCGTCGATCGAGCGCTCCGATCCCGCCCTGCCTTCTGAAAAGCGGCAGTTATGGGGGTGGGGGGGCGGACCGGGGTGGCTGTTGCGATGCGCGGGCGCTCGGGCGGGCGTTGGCGCGCGCCGAGGCGCGGCATCGCGCAGCGCCCCGGCGCGCGCGAAGCCTCCCCCATAGCTGACCGCTTTCGCGGCGCCGGCTCCATCGAAGCGCTGCTCCGCGCAGCGCCTCGGCACGAGCGAAGCCACCCCCATAGCTGCCGCTTTCGCGGCGCCGGTGCTTCCGCGGCGGCCGCCCGCGGAGCGTCG
>WYBK01000058.1 GCA_011525905.1 Acidobacteriota bacterium | reverse complement strand
TCGAGGCGCTCGGGGCCCTGCCGGCCGGCTCGATCCTCGCCCACGGCGTCCATCTCGATGCGGCGCAAGTCCGGCGGGCGGCGGCGCTCGGTTGCTGGCTGGTGCAGAACCCCCGCTCCAACCGGGGCAACGGCGTCGGCTATCCACGCGCGCTCGGCGCGAGCGCGCGGGTGGCGCTCGGCACCGATGGCTATCCGGCCGCGATGGACGAGGAGCTCGCGGCGCTCGCCGAGAGCGGCGGCGCGGCGGGCGAGCCGGATGCCGCGCTCGGCGCCCGCCTCTTCGGCGGCCAGCGGCTGGCGTGCGCGCTCCTGCCCGGCGTCCAGGCCGCGGCGCCGCCGACCGGCGGCAGCGCGGCGGAGTTCGCGCGCGCGGTGCGCGCGGCGCGGTTCGAGCGCACGGTGGTCGGCGGCCGTCTCGTCGTGGAGCGGGGGGCGCTGCGCACCGCCGACGTCGAGGAGCTGCGCGCCGCGGCGCGCGGGCAGGCGGGGCGCCTCTGGCGCCGGATGAGCGAGGTGCCGTCGTGAAGCGATTGGGTCTCGAGCGCGAGGTCGTCGATCCCCTGGCCTACCGGCGGACGGTCGAGCGCTGCCGCGCCACCGGCACCGTCTTGCCGACCTTCGCGGAGCTGGCCGAGCCGTGGCGGATCCCCGCGGAGGTGCGCGCCGCGCTCACCGGGATCGACCCGGACGCCCCCGATCCGCGCAACCTCTTCCGCGTCCACTGGTACAACGACGCCAGCCGCCGCGGCCTGGCGCCGGTGCCGGAGCACGTGGTGCTCGGCGAGGAGCTCACCGGCGTGCGCGCGCCGATCGCCGTCCTGCTCGGCGACCGCTTCCCGATGATCGGCGCCCACAAGGTGCTGGCCGCCTACGGCTGCTTGGCGCCCCGCCTGGTCACCGGCCAGTTCGATCCGGAGCGCCACCGGGCGCTCTGGCCCTCGACCGGCAACTACTGCCGCGGCGGCGTGGCGATTTCGCGCATCCTCGGCTGCCACGGCGTCGCGATCCTGCCGGCCGGCATGAGCGCCGAGCGCTTCGCCTGGCTCGAGCGCTGGGTGGACGCGCCGGAGGACATCGTCCGCACGCCGGGCACCGAGAGCAACGTCAAGGAGATCTACGACGCCTGCGCCGAGCTCGAGCGCGATCCGGCCAACGTCGTGTTCAACCAGTTCTGCGAGTTCGGCAACTACCTGGCGCACTACCTGTGCACCGGCACGGCGCTCGCGCACGTCGCGGAATGGCTCGCCGGGCGGCGGCCGGGGCTCGCGCCCTTCGCCTTCGTCGCGGCGACCGGCTCGGCCGGCACGCTCGCCGCCGGCGATTTCCTCGAGCGCCGGCACGGCACGCGCACGGTGGCGGTCGAGGCGCTCGAGTGTCCGACGCTGCTCTACAACGGCTTCGGCGAGCACAACATCCAGGGGATCGGCGACAAGCACGTGCCGCTCATCCACAACGTGATGGCGACCGACGCCGTCACCGCGATCTCGGAGCGCGCGACCGACGCCCTCGGCCTGCTCTTCCACTCGCCGCTCGGCCGGCGGCACCTGACCGAACGCCGGGGCGTGCCACCGCGAGTCGTCGACGCGCTCGCCTCCTTCGGCCTGTCGAGCCTCTGCAACCTGCTCGCGGCGATCAAGACCGCGCGCTACTACGACCTCGGCCCCGACGACCTGTTGCTGACGGTGGCCACCGACGGCGCGGCGATGTACGCCAGCGAATGGCCGCGCATCGAGCGGCGCGACTTTCCTCGCGGCCTCGACGCGATCGGCTGCGCCGAGGCGCTCGGCCGCCACCTGCTCGGCACCGCGACCGACCACTTCCGGGAGCTCGACCGGCGCGAGCGCGAGCGCATCTTCAACCTCGGCTACTACACCTGGGTCGAGCAGCAGGGGGTGTCGCTCGAGGAGTTCGTCGCGCGCCGCGCGGGCGCTTTCTGGGACCGCCTGGTCGACCTCCTGCCGGCTTGGGACGAACGGATCCGCGAGCTCGACCGCGAGGCGGCCGCGCCCTCCTGACGGCCGCCGCCGTTCGCCCCGACGCTCGAGATGCCCGCGCCCCCCAGCTCGCTCGCCTGCGCCGGCTGCGGCGCGCCGCCGGCCGATCCGGACGCCGTCCGTTGCGCTGCGGCGCGCGCCGCCGACGACGTCGACCACCTGCTGCGCCGCTCGCTCGACCCGCGTCGGCTGCGCTACCCGGCGACGGAGGAGCCTCACCCGTTCCTGCGCTACCGGACGCTGCTGCACGCCTACCACGCCGCGCGCGCGCGCGGCGCGGCAGACGCCGACTGGTGCGCCGCGGTCGGGCGCCTCGACCTCGAGCTCGGCCGGGTCGCCGGCCGGGGCTGCGCGCCGACCCCATGCGCCCCCTGCGACCCGCTCGCCGAGCGGCTGGGCCTGCGTCCCGGCCATCTCTGGATCAAGGACGAGACCGGCAACGTCGGCGGGTCGCACAAGGCTCGGCACCTGCTGGCGCCGCTGCTCGGCCTCGAGCTCGGCGCGCCGCCGGGCGGGGAGGCGCGTCTGGCGATCGCCAGCTGCGGCAACGCGGCGCTCGCGGCGGCGCTGCTGGCGCGCGCGGCCGGACGGCCGCTCGACGTCTTCGTGCCGACCTGGGCGCACCCGGGCGTCGTGGCGCGCCTGGCCGAGCTGGGCGCCCGGGTGGTCGCCTGCCCGCGCCCGCCGGGCGAGGCCGGCGACCCCTGCCAGCGGCGGTTCCGGGCCGCGGTCGAGGAGGGCGCCTACCCGTTCTGCTGCCAGGGGCCGGACAACGGCCTGGCGATCGAGGGGGGCGCCACCCTCGCCTGGGAGATGCTCGAGGCGCTCGGCGACCGGACGCTCGACCGGCTCTTCGTGCAGGTCGGGGGCGGCGCGCTGGCGAGCGCCTGCGCCCTCGGCTTCGCCGACGCCGTGCGCCTCGGCCGCCTGACCCGCGCCCCGCGCCTGCATGCCGTGCAGGCGGCCGGCTGCGCCCCGCTGGTGCGCGCCTGGGACCGCCTCGCGGCGCGCCTGCTCGCCCGGCTGCCGGGTTCGCCGGCGTTCGACCCGGGGCGGCGCGGGCGCGCCGCGGCGCGACTCGCGGCCGAGTCGCCGCGATCGCAGATCGTCGAGGCGCTGCGGCACGCCGCCCGGCATCGCTCGGAGCTGATGTGGCCCTGGGAGCCGGAGCCGGCGAGCGCCGCCACCGGCATCCTGGACGACGAGACTCACGATTGGCTGGCGGTCGTCGAGGCGATGCTCGCGACCGGCGGCTGGCCGATCGTGGTCGACGAGGCGCGGCTCGCGGCCGCGCACCGGCTCGGCCGGGCGGCGAGCGGCGTCGACGTCGATCCGACCGGCGCGGCCGGTCTGGCCGGGCTCTGCGAGCTGCTCGCCTCCGGCGAGAGCCTGGCGGGGGAGCGCGTCGCGGTGCTGTTCACCGGCGTGCGGCGAATCTGACCGAGGCCGTTTGCCCTCGACGCGCGATA
>WYBK01000342.1 GCA_011525905.1 Acidobacteriota bacterium | reverse complement strand
TCACCCGCGGAAGCCGCGGTCGCGCGCGAGCACGATCGCCTGGGCGCGGGTCGAGACGCCGAGCTTGGCGAAGAGGTTCGAGAGGTGGTTGCGCACGGTCTTCTCGCCGATGGCGAGGCGCGCGGCGATCTCGGCGTTCGACCGGCCGTCGGCGAGCTCGCCGAGCACCTCGCGCTCGCGCGGCGACAGCGGCCCGAAGAGCGGATCCTCCCCGCCCGCGAGGTCGCCGACGGTGCCGGTGAACGCCTCGACCGCCTCGCGAAAGCGCGCCCAGGCCCCCTCCTCCTCGAGCAGGATGTGGTTGCGCGAATCGAGCTCGACGTACTCGGCGCCCGGGATCTCGGTGGCCAGGCGCCGCCCTTCGGAGACGGGCACCACCTCGTCCCCGACGGCGTGCACGACGAGGGTCGGCACGGCGACGCGCGGGAGCAGAGCCGTGATGTCGACGTCGCCGCGCGCGTCGAGCAGTCGCGCCGCGGCCGCCGCGTGGGTCGTGCGACGGCAGAGCTCGTTGAACCAGGCGATCTGCTCCGCCGTCGCCTCGGGAATGAACCGCGAGGTGAAGAGCTGCCGAAAGACCGGATTCTCGCTCCCCCACCCCTGCTCGACGAGGTCGACGATCGCCCGGTAACGCTTGAGGTCGCTTTCGGTCCCGCGCTTGCGCCAGCCGAGCGCGTAGCCGCCGTAGAGGATCAACCGCTCGACCCGCTCCGGATGGCGCACCGCGAAGGCGGTCGCCGCCGCTGCGCCCTGCGAGATGCCGAGCAGAATCCGCGGCTCGCTCCCCCCGGCCGCGTCGGCGATCTCCTCGAAGTCGCCGAACCAACGCTCGACGGGGCGCTCGGGCAGCTCGCGCTCGCTCAGGCCGCACCCCCGCTCGTCGTAGCGCACGAAGCGGAAGCGCTCGGCGAAGAACCGGGTCCAGTGCCGCCAGACCGGGCTCTCCCACTCGAACTCCAGGTGGCTCAACCAGTTGGAAGCCTTGACCAGGGTCCGGCCGGCGCCCACCTCGGCCCAGGCGAGGCGGCCGCCGTCGCTCGCGCGCAGGTAGCGGATCCGCTGGCGCAGCCGGGGGTCGGTCAGGGCGCTCCTCCTCTCCCGATCGGTCCGATCGGGACATTCGTCCTCGGAATCCGGCCGGAATTCTAGGCGAACCGGGACGGCTGCCCGATGCGTGGCGGCGATGGCGGCGGCACTCTCCGAGGCGAGGGGAGAGGAGCCCGCCATGCCGAGTGATCCGAACCGCCCAGCGACTCGCTTCACCGCCGCCGCCTCGAACCCCGATCGGTCCGCTGAAGGATCGCTCGCAGGGGCGCGCTTCTCTGGCGACCGCCGCCCGGGTCTCTTCGCGAGCGCCCGCCAGCTCTCGGACGCGGCGCTCGACACGCTGATGCTCGCCGGCACCCTGCTGTTCGGCGCCGCGTTCACGCTCTTCCTCCTGTTCCTCGTCGAGGTCGTCCCGCCGTTGGTCCTCGGGCCCGAGCTCGGCTCCTGAGAGGCCGTCCGCGCTCGACCCCCGGCCAACCTCCCTTGGTGTACTCTCCGGACATTCACTGATCGAGGTCGGACCGAGCTGCGGGGCGCGCGCGCCCGGAGTCGGACGTCGCGCCTCCGCGCGGAGCCGGCCATTCCTTCCGGAAGGGGGTCGAGAGATGAGCACCCGGACGCAGCGGTCGACACGATGGTCGCGCGCGCTGGCTCTCCTGGCGGCGCTGGCAGCGATGACCGCGCTGGCGGCCACGGGCGTGCCGCCGGCGACCGCCGCCGAGACGGAGGCGGCGGCACCCGGCACCATGACGAACAGCTGGTACTTCTGGCCGGTCCCGGGCAGAGAGGCCGACTTCGAGGCGGGCGTCAAGGCGCACGCGGCCTGGCGCAAGGCGGCCAACGAGGGGTGGACCTGGCGCGTCTACCAGCCCGTCGTCGGCAAGGACATGGACCACTACGTGATCCGCGCCATTCAGCTCCACTGGGCCGATCTCGACGCCAACGCCGCCTGGGAGCAGGCGAGCGGCGCGCTCGCCAAGTACATGGAGCAGATGGGCGGCAGCGTCGCGCGCGTCGAGCACTTCCTCGGCGAATGGGACACCAAGCACTCGAAATGGGAGCAGCGCGACGACTACCTCTACTTCGGCGTCTCGAAGATGAAGGTGCGCCCGGGCGCCTACGGCGACCTGCTCCAGGAGCTCGCCAAGGTGCACAAGGCGGCGACCGAGCGGAACTGGCCGAAGAGCTACGGCATCGAATGGCGGATCGGCGGCAGCTCCGCGATGCTCCTGATCTTCCCGGCCACGAGCTTCGCCGACATGGCCGAGCCCGACCCGCCCTTCATCAAGTACCTGGCGGACTCTCTGCCCGGCGGCATGGAGGCGGCCGCCGCCACCATGAAGGCGCTCGGCGGCTCCTTCGAGTCGGACAACTACACGATCTACCGCTACCGCCCCGATCTGTCGACCCCGGAGTAGCGCGCGCTCACCCCGCGCCGCCGGGCGGGCGAGCTAGGATTCCGGCCATGCCC
>WYBK01000341.1 GCA_011525905.1 Acidobacteriota bacterium | reverse complement strand
CTGCTGCTGTTCGTCGCGCTCGCCTCGTTCGCGCTGCTCTCTTACCGCGCCGGCGTCTCCCGGCTGGTCGAGGAGCGGCGCGCCGAGGCCGCGCGCTGGGCGGCGCGGCTGGCCGACGAGGCTCGCCTGGGCGCCGTCACGCTCGAGGCGCTGGCGCGCGCCGCCCCTCCGGGCGCGGCGCTGGCGCTGCACGACGCCGCCGGCCGGACGATCGCGGCCGTCGGCTTCGCCGGTCCGGTCGAGGCGCTCCCCGGCGCCCCGCCGCCGGCGCCGACGGTCTCGGGTCCCGGCGACAATCCCCGCGAGACGGTGGTCGCGCTCGCCCCGTTCGAGACCGCCGGCGGCGCGCGCCGCTGCCTGCGCCTCGAGCTGCCGGCGCGCACGCTGGCCGCCGAGCAGCGCTCGCTCGCGATCCTCGTGCCGGCGGGAGTCGGCCTCTCGCTCGCTGCCGCGCTGGTGCTCGTGCTGGTCTCGCGCGCGCTCGTGCGTCCCTATCAGCGGCTGCTCTCGCGCGCCCGCGCGGCGGGCGCGGGAGGGGAGGGCGGCGACGAGATCGAGTTCCTGGTCGCCACCTTCGACCGCGCGCTCGCGGCGCTCGCCGGCACGCGCGCCGGCGAGATCGAGGCGCTGCAGACGACGCTCGGGCCGCAGATCGAGTCGGGCCTGCTGCTGCTCGATCGCGAGGGGCGGCTGCTCGCCGCCAACCCGGTCGCCGCCGACCTGCTCGGCGGCGAGCCGCCGGCCGGCGCGCCGCTCGACCGGGCGCTCGCCGACCATCCCGAGCTCGCCGCGCCGCTCGCGCGCGCGGTCGCCACCGGGGAGCGGATCGCCCGCGGCGAGGCGCGCCTCGGCGGCGCCGCCGGGGCGCGCACCATCGGCCTGGTCGCCGAGCCACTGCGCGACCGTGCGGCGGGCGGCGTGCCGCGCGGCTGGCTGGTGCTGCTCGCCGACGTCACCGACCTCGAGCGGCGCGCCGCCGAGGAGCGGCTCGCCGAGGGTCTCGCGCAGCTCGGCGAGCTCGCCGCCGGCGTCGCCCACGAGCTGCGCAACAGCGTGGCGACGCTCGCCGGCTGGGTCGAGCTGGCGCGGCGCAAGCGGCCCGAAGGCGCGCTCGCCGACGATCTGGCCGAGATCGAGCGCGAGCTCGCCCGGACCCGCCGGGTGGTCGAGGACTTCCTGCTCTTCGCCCGCCCCGGCGCCCGCCGCCTCGCGCCGGTCGATCTCGCCCAGGTCGTCGTCCGCGCCGCGCGCGACCCGGCCTTCGCCCCGGTCGAGATCCGGCTGCCCGAGCGTCTCGACCCGATGCCGGCGACCGGCGACGCCGAGATGCTCGAGCGCGCCCTGCGCGACCTGCTCAAGAACGCGGTCGAGGCCGAGGCCTCGGCGGGCGGGCGGGGGCCGATCGACGTCGTGCTCGAGCCGGGCGCCGACGAGCACCGGATCGAGATCACGGACCGGGGGCCCGGCCTGCCGCCCGAGCTCGCGGGGCGGCTCTTCGAGCCCTTCGTCTCGGGCAAGCCGGGCGGGGCCGGCCTCGGCCTCGCGCTCGCCCGCCGCATCGTCCTGATGCACGGCGGCCGCCTCGAGATCGACGACCGGCCCGGCGGCGGCGCGCGCGTCGAGGTCCGGCTGCCAGCGCGCAAAATCGATACCGAAGGTAACCTACGGCGCCCCTGACGCGCTTTGGACCGCGGCGCGTCCCGCTGGGACAAACCTTTTTTCTTCAGCAGTTTGACCAGCGACACCGGGGGCGGCGCCGCGCCGGCATCCGAGTTGCTCATCCCAGGATCGTCCCGCAACCGCCGCGCGGCTCCGGCCGCCGCAGGAGGGCCAAGAGTCTTGAACGAGATCGATCGGCTCCGTCCGCCGCAACGTCCCCCGTCCGAGGCCGGCTTCTCGCTGGTCGAGGCGCTGATCGCCGCCCTGCTGCTGCTGTTCATCGTCGTCGGCGTGCTGCCGCTCTTCTCGCGCGCGATGATGAACAACATCCAGGGCAACGACTCGTCGAACATCTCGAACGCCGCGGTCGACGGCTTCGAGCAGCTGCTCACCCTTCCCTTCGACAACGAGCTCCTGACGCTTCCGGCGGGCCAGACGCAGCGCACCGTCCAGCAGGTCTACTCGCTCAACCACAACGAGTGGATCCTGCCTGCGGACCTGGCCGCGGGCGACCAGGCGCAGTACACGCGGACGCTGCAGCTCGAGCAGTATCAGCTTTCTGACTTGACCGAGAACGGTCAGCTCGACAATCCGCTGCCGGGAGGGACCGACGACTCCTTCGTCCAGCTCAAGCTGCTCCAGATCCAGCTCGACAACGAGCGCACGGTCGGCGCGCCGCCCTTCGTCGTCCAGACGCTGCACGTCTTCTGAGCTCGACGCCATGAGCCGAACGCTTGTCGATCGCCCGGGCTCGGAGAGCGGCTTCACCATCCTCGAGCTGATCCTGACGCTCTTGATCGTCGTCGAAATCCTGATCGGCGCCGGCATCGCCTTCGACGTGCACAACAAGATGGCGAGGATCCAGACCCAGATCACAGACATGCAGCAGTCGCTGCGCATCGCGCAGTACGACATGACGCGCATGGTGCGCATGGCGGGCCGCGGAGGCCTCGCGCCCGAGATCCTGCCCACGGCCGTCTTCAACGCCGCGGACACGCCACCCGTGCTCGGCGGCCTCGCCATCGAGGTGAGAAACAATGTCGGCGGCGCAGTCAACGCCGATCCGGACCGCAACATCGCGCGCGGCGACGCGAATTCGCCGCTCGCCGTCGAGGGCACCGACATCCTGATCGTCCGCGGCTGTTTCTCGACGCCGCTCTACAACCTGAACGAGGCCACTTTCGACTGGGATCCCGACGGCGACGGCTCGGCCGGGCCGACGACGCTGGTCCTGACCGATCCGGGCCCGACCTCGCTGCCGCAGCCGATCCTGCCGCTCAAGGAGGAAGCCGACTCGCTGCCCGGCGGGAATCTGGATGGCTGGATGGTGCTCGCCAGCCCCGAGAGCCGGCAGGTCTACGGCCTGGGCGATATCACCGGCGCCGTCTTCACCGGGCCGGACGACGCGCTCACCCAGGTTTCGATCAGCTTGAATCTGCCGTCGACCACGCCGCTCAACCCGATCAACACGGCGGTGGCGCCGCCCGCCCGGATGTTCCCGCCGCGCATGACGGCCGCGCTCGCCTGCCTGCTCGAGGAGTACCGCTACTACGTGCGAGAAGAGTACGAAGTGCCGGGGGACGACACGTCCGAGATGCGCCCGCGCCTCGCCCGCGCCCGCTTCGAGCCAGGGACCGAGCTGCCCTATCGCAACGACCCGGAAAACCTTCGGCTCGACCTCGCCGATGGGATCTTCGACCTGCAGATCGCCCTCGGCTTCGACAGCGACCATCCGTCGCCGAGTCCCACGACGACTCCCGGCGCCTTCGACGACGACATCGACACCATCGGCATCGACGATCAGATCTTCGAGGCGCCGTTCGGAGATGCCGCGCGCGACAGCGACGACTGGCTCTTCAACTCGCCGGACGACGAGCCCGGCGATCTCCACTGGGTCGTCCATCAGTTCCCGGGCAACACCCGGCCGGTCCAGCTGCGCGCCGTGCGCATCACGACCGTGGCGCGCACCGCGCGTCCCGATCCGAGCTACCGCTCGCCGGATCTCGACGGCCGCGGCGCCGCCACCGAGCTGATCGAAGACAACGACTACACCCAGGATCCCGCCCTGCGCTTCCGGACGGGCAACGACCTCATGTACCGGCACCGCACGCTGGTGACGGTCGTCGAGCCGAGGAACTTCTGACCATGAGCGACCACGCCGCCTCTCCGATCGCGATGCCCGCTGTTCGCCGGCCGCAGGAGCTCGGCAGCGCCTACCTGTTCGCGCTGCTCGTCCTGCTGGTTCTCACGGTCATTGGGCTGTCGCTGGCGATCATCACGCAGAGCGAAGTGCAGATCGGCGCTTCGGAGCGCACCGCGGTGCGGGTCTTCTACGGCTCGGACGCCGCGGTCCGCGTCCAGCTCGCCGGCGTCTTTTCGGACGACACCTCGCCCCGCGACATGAGCTTGCACGACCCGACCCTGGTCGGTTCGGCCGCAATCGCCGACGAGATCCACGCCTCGGCTTTCTATCCGCTCTACACCGGTCCGTGCGCCCTGTGCGACGTCAACACCGGAAACAACCGCTATTGGGCGATCAATCACATCGTCACGGCGCGCACGCGGCGCACGTCAACGGTGGGCGGAACGGAGACTCTCTACGCCGAGAAGGCGATCACCTCGATGTTCGCGGTGCAGCCGCTGGAGCGCTCGATCGACGCCTTTCGCACCGAGGACGACCCGAACGAGATCCGCTTCTAGGAGACTCGAGGAGACGACATGCGCACTCCGAACCCGCTCCGCCTCGCAGGCTTGCTCGGCGCCCTCGCCGCCTGGCAGGCTGCTCCGCTCGCCGCTGACGACCGCAATCTGCTGCGCACCTCCGGCGGCGACCCCTACGTCATGATCCTCTTCGACACCTCCGGATCGATGAACTGGGCGCCCAAGTGCACTCAGGAGCAGGTCGACGCCGGCATCTGCAACTATCTCTGTCCGACCGGCGACTGCCCCGTGCCGCGCGACGGCGACGACCCGGCCTCGAAGTTCCGCCAGGCCAAGGAGGCCCTCTACGAGGTCGTCCAGACGGTCGACAACGTCTACTTCGGTTTCTCGAGCTTCAACCAGGACGGTCTGCACGTCAATTACAAGCACTGGCTCTACCGCGTGAGCGCCACGCAGCCCAACGGCCTGCCGACGCTGGTGAGCGGCAGCACTTTCCCGACGGTCGGAGCCGATTGGGTGTTCGGCGCCACCTTCGACTGCGACCGCGGTACCGGCGACTCCGAGAAAGGCTGCTACGCCAACGGCGACGACCAGGCCGACACCGACGACTCCTGGGAGATGACCCGCATCGCCCGTTGGCCCAAGGGTGGGAGCACCGGCACCATTGGCCGCGAGTTCTGGATCCGCGACCAGGGGCGCGTCTATCACGTCTTCGTCGACGACCCGGGCAGCGCCATTCCGTACGGCGCGGGTTCGATCGCGGCTCATGTGCACCTCTCCCTCTGCACCGGCTCTCCGGCCGACAACCCGAGCAATGCCTGCAACGCGAGCAACGAGCGCACGCTCCTCTACGACGACGACGTCCGCTTCGATCTGGTCGGCGACTTCGTGATGTGGGACTTCACGACTTCGCGCGACCTCGAGCAGGGCGGCTACTTCGGCATCACGTACAGCGACACAACCGGCAACAACAACACTTGCGAGGGCTGGGATCCGAACTCCGACACCTTCTTCGGCAATACGAACACCACGGACGACTACTACCGCGACGACAACGGCAACCTCTACAGCCTCAAGCAGCCGAACGAGGACCTCACCGACGGTCGCAACACGACCGACGACCCCTGGCGCTTCTTCTACGGCGACGTCATCCCGCTCGACTGGAAGCACAAGAACAAGGACCGCCTGCTGGCGCGGCTCGCGCCACGCCTGGGGGGCAACGACCCGGATACCGATCCCGAAGCGTTCGCCGTGGCGACCTATCTGGCGGACGCGCGCCAGAGCGACGACCAGTTCTTGCGGGCGAAGAACGAGGCCCAGAAGCCGCTGTTCCCGAACGGCTCGACGCCACTCGGGTACTCCTTGAAATCCCTTCGCGAGTGGTTCCGCGGCTGCGAGAACGGCTCCTGCCCGCAGGACACGGGCTGGGACGACGTCGCCGCGGTGAGCGACCCCCAGTGGGAGTGCCGGAAGAAGTTCCTCATCGTCCTGACCGACGGCGACGACACCTGCCCGGGGCGCGACCCCTGCTCGCTGACCGCCTCGATGCACGCGCTCGACGACATCACGACGTATGTGGTCGCCTTCGGCGTCGAAAACACCGCCCAGAATCGCCTCAACTGCATGGCGGCCAACGGCGGCTCGGGCGATCCGATCTACCCGCAGAACAAGCAAGAGCTGGTCGACGCGCTGACCTCGATCTTCGGCGAGATCCAGGAGCAGGCCGCGGCCTTCGCTTCGGCCGCGGTGCCGACCGTGCAGGCCAACGTCGCCGACAAGATCTACCTGTCGAGCTTCACACCGCTCAACAACGAGTCGATCTGGCCCGGCCGGATCGACGCCTTCCTCAAGCCCCTGCCGCTCG
>WYBK01000006.1 GCA_011525905.1 Acidobacteriota bacterium | reverse complement strand
TCTGAGCGCGGCCGCCGGGTCCGGCCCGCGATCGAGCGCTTGCGCGAGCTCGGCCGCGGCGGCAGCGGGGAGAAGGGGGCCGAGCGGCGCCGTCGATTGTCCGCTCGGACCCCGAGTGCTGTAATCGGGCGCGGTGACGGATTCGAGGGAGACGCCGGCGACGGCGGAGGGGACGGGGCCGGAGGTCCACCGCGCGATCGAGGCGGTCTGGCGGATCGAGTCGGCGCGCGTCGTCGCCTCGCTGGCGCGCTTCACCCGCGACGTCGGCCTGGCGGAGGAGCTCGCGCAGGAGGCGCTCGTCGCGGCGCTCGAGAGCTGGCCGGCGGCGGGAGTCCCCGCGCGCCCGGGCGCCTGGCTGCTGGCGAGCGCCAAGCGCCGGGCGATCGACCGCTTCCGCCGCGACCGGATGCTCGAGAGGAAGCACGTCGAGCTGGCGCACGAGCTCGAGCAGCTGGGCGGGCGCGGCGACGAGGCGCTGGTCGCCGAGCTCGACGACGACATCGGCGACGACCTGCTGCGGTTGATGTTCGTCGCCTGCCACCCGCTGCTCTCCCCCGAGGCGCGGGTGGCGCTGACCCTGCGCCTGCTCGGCGGGCTCGGCACCGACGAGATCGCGCGCGCCTTCTTGGTGCCCGAGCCGACCGTCGCCCAACGCATCGTGCGCGCGAAGCGGACGCTCGCCGCCGCGCGCGTGCCCTTCGAGGTGCCGCGCGGCGCGGAGCGGGCCGAGCGGCTCGCTTCGGTGCTCGAAGCGGTCTACCTGATCTTCAACGAGGGATACGCGGCGACCGCCGGCGACGACTGGACGCGGCCGGCGCTGTGCGACGAAGCGCTGCGGCTCGGACGCGTCCTCGCCCGCCTGGCGCCCGCGGAGCCGGAGGTCCACGGCCTGATCGCGTTGATGGAGCTGCAGGCCTCGCGCCTCGGCGCGCGCACCGGGCCGGCGGGCGAGCCGATCCTGCTGCTCGACCAGGATCGCGGACGCTGGGATCCCCTGCTCATCCGCCGGGGCCTGCAGGCGCTCGAGCGGGCCGAGGCGCTCGGCGGCGCCGCGGGCCCCTACGCGTTGCAGGCGGCGATCGCCGCCTGTCACGCCCGGGCGCGGCAGAGCGACGAGACCGACTGGCCGCGGATCGCGACGCTCTACGGCGCGCTCGCCGCGGTGGCGCCCTCGCCGGTCGTCGAGCTCAACCGCGCGGTGGCGGTCGCCATGGCCGACGGCCCGGCCGCCGGCCTCGAGCGACTCGACGCGCTGGCCGACGAGCCGGCGCTCGCCGCCTACCACCTGCTGCCGAGCGTGCGCGGCGACTTCCTCGCCAAGCTCGGCCGCTTCGAGGAGGCGCGGCTCGAGCTCGAGCGGGCGGCGGCGATGACGCGCAACGCGCGGGAGCGCGCGCTGCTGCTCGAGCGGGCGGCGCAGTGCGCGCGGGCGGCCGGAGCGGACACCGCGAGCCGTGGGAGGGCGAAAGGGGGCCGGAGATGAGCGTTCGGATCGTGCGACTGGGTACGCCGCGTCAGCCGGGCGAGGGGCTGCGGATCGGCGCCGTGCGGCGGCCGCCGCGCGGCGTGCCGAGGTCGCAGTTCGCCTCGGGGAACTGGTACGACCTCTGGTTTCCCAATCTGGCGCCGAGCGAGGAGCTCTTCCGGCAGGCGCGCGCGGCGTCGACGCCCGCCGAGTGGCGGCGCTTCGTGCGCGCCTTCCGCCGCGAGCTCGGCGCTCCCGACCGCAGCCGCGAGCTCGACCTGCTCGCGGCGCTCGCGCACACGGCCGACTTCTCGCTCGGCTGCTACTGCGAGCAGGAGAGCCGCTGCCACCGCGCGGTCCTGCGCGAGGAGCTGGCGGCCCGCGGCGCCAAACTGGTCTGACCGGGATCGGGCCTCAGCCCGGCAGCGCCTCGACGTGCTCGATCATCCGCCGGCGCAGCGCCTCGTCGGGCAGGCGGCCGAAGGCGGCGCCGAGGTTGTCGGCCATGTGGCGCGCCTGGCTGGTGGCGGGCGTCACCGCGGTCACCGCCGGGTGGGCCAGCACGAACTTCAGGAAGAACTGCGCCCACGATCCGGCGTCGAGCTCCGCCGCCCAGCTCGGCAGCTCGCGCCCGCGCACCCGCTCCCAGAGGCGGGTGCGGCCGAAGGGGAGGTAGACGAGGACGCCGATCCCGCGCTCCTGGGCGAGCGGCAGGATCGTCGCCTCGACCGCCCGGTTGTCGACGGCGTAGTCGATGCCGATGAAATCGAGCGGCTCGGCGCGCATCACCCGGATCAGGTGCTCGTACTGCTCGGGACGGGTGGTGGTGACGCCGAGGTAGCGGATCCGCCCCGCCGCCTTGAGCTCCTTGAGGATGGCGAGCTGGGTCGGGACGTCGCCGAGGTTGTGGACCTGGATCAAGTCGATCACCGGCGTCCTCAGGCGGGCGAACGACGCCTCGATCTGCGCGCGTGCCGCGGCCGGGTCGGCGGCGCCGCCGCCGCGGCCGGCGACGTTGACCTTGGTCGCCCAGAAGATCCGGTCGACGATCGCGAGCTCGGCCGCGAGGTTGCCGGCCACCTCCTCGGAGGCGCCGTAGGCGGGTGCGGTGTCGAAGACCGCGCCGCCGCCGTCGATCAGGGCGCGCAGCACCTCGCGCAGCGCGGCGGCATCCTCGCCACGCGCCACCTGGGAGAACGTCGCCGAGCTGCCGAGGCCGACCACCGGCAGCCGCTCGCCGCTCGACGGGATCGGCCGGGTGATCGGCTCGCGCGCGGCCGCGGCCAGCGTCCAGCGCGCCGGCAGGGCGAGCGCCGCGCCGGCGGCGAGTGTCCGTTGCAGGTATTCGCGTCGCGTCCACATGGGAGCCTCCTCTATCTCGATGCGGTCGGTTCGGGCAGCGCCGGGAGCGCGGCGTCGCGCCGGGGCACCGCCTGTCGCCGCTGCGCCAGGCCGAGCCAGACGCCGAGCGCGGCCCAGGCGAGCGCGAGCGGCACGGCGACGGCGGCGAGCGCCGCCAGGCCGAGGCCGAGCCGGCCGAGCGCCCCTTCGGTCTGCGAGCCGAGCGCGTCGCCGGCGCGGTAGACGAAGGTGTCGATGAACGCCTTGGCCTTGTACTTGTCCTCGCGCCGGACCACGGTGAACAGCGTCTCGCGCGCCGGCCGGACGACCGCCCGCTGGAGCGCCTTGAAGGTCGCCTCGACGGCGACCAGCGCCGTCAGCGTGCCGAGCGCGGCGAGCCCGAGGAAACCGAGCGCGGCGGCGAGCGGCAGCAGCGCGAGCGTCACGTGCACCCCGAGGCGCTTCATCAGATGCCCGGCGACCAGCAGCTGGAGCAGCAGCGTGACGACTTGCGTGATCAGGTCGATGCGTGCGAACAGCGTCGTGCGCAGGTCGAGCTCCTCGCCCGCCGCCGCGACCATCTGCAGCCGCGTGAAGTAGAGGAAGGTGGCCATCAGGGTGAGGGTGACGAGGTAGCCGGCGATGCCGAGCAGGTAGCGGGAGCGGAAGAGGGCGCGCAAGCCCTCCCAGGCGCTGCCGCCGAGAATCGCGGCCTCGTCGATGCGCGGGGGAGCGTCCGGGTCGCGGTCGGCGTCCGGCCGCGCGAGCTCCGGCTGGATGCGCGCCACGCCCCAGGCGAGGGCGACGGCGAGAGCGAGGAAGGCGACGGCGACCAGCAGCAGCGCCGGCGTGCCGAGCGGTTGCGCCAGGCGCGCGGCGAGCCAGGGCCCGAAGATCGCCCCGCAGGTGCCGCCGACCGAGATCAGCGCGAAGAAGCGCTTGCTCTGCCCGAGCGCGAAGCGATCGGCCATCAGCGCCCAGAAGAGCATCGTGGCGAAGAGGTTCGAGACGCTGAACCAGACGTAGAAGACCTGCCCGGAGGCGATGCCGATCCGCTCGGGCGCGGCGGTCAGCAGCAGGTAGAAGCCGAGCAGGCAGGCGGCGAG
This sequence comes from Acidobacteriota bacterium, assembly GCA_011525905.1. Classification (GTDB taxonomy): domain Bacteria; phylum Acidobacteriota; class Thermoanaerobaculia; order Multivoradales; family JAGPDF01; genus JACTMI01. The sequence continues at coordinate 1,410 of WYBK01000006.1, read as the reverse complement.
GAAGCCGTAGGTGGCGGCGATGAAGTGCAGGCGGCGGAAGCGGCTGACCAGCAGGCCGAACAGCGGATTGACGACCAGCGTGGCGACGAGCGTCGCCAGGAAGAGCCAGCGCACGCTCTCGATGCCGCGCTGGAGCCCGAGCGCCTCGCGCGCCGGGCGCAGCACCATGAGCGCGGTCAGCACCGAGAAGAAGTAGCCGGTGGAGAGCAGCACGGGCACGACCTCGTCGCGCCGGACGTTGAGGAGTCGTTGGAGTGCCGAGGTCATCGCGCGTCCGAGGCCCGGAGCCCGCGAACGGCGCGGGGTCCCGCCCGGGTGGCCGGATTGTAGACGAGCGCGCCGACCTGGCGCGGGCCGATGCGCGACGGTAGGGTCGTCAGCGCTCGATCCAGTGGTGCGCGGGCAGGCGCAGCACGGGATAGCGATCCTGGATCGCGCGGATCTCGCGGCGGTAGGGGTCGAGGGGCTGCGGGCCGAGGATCCGCTCGCGCTCGAGGTGGCGCAGCCGCGCGGCGCGGATCTCGAAGGTGTAGATCGACTTGAGCAGCTCGTAGGCGCGCTCGGGCGGGGTCTCCGGGCGCGGGGTGAGGCCGTGCCGCGCGAGCTCCTCGAGCACCTCGGGGCGGTAACGGGCCACGGCGGTCATCGTGTCACGGGGCGGAGGCGCGCGGCCGACGCCGGAGCGGGCATCGAGTAAGCTCGCCGCCACCTTGATCGGCCAGAGGCTCGGCCCCTACGAGATCACCGCCAAGCTGGGCGAGGGCGGGATGGGGGAGGTCTGGCGCGCGCGCGACACCAAGCTCGAGCGCGAGGTCGCGATCAAGGTGCTGCCGGCGGCGTTCGTCGAGGACGCCGAGCGCCTGCAGCGATTCGAGCGCGAGGCGAGGGTGCTCGCCCAGCTCAATCATCCCAACATCGCGCAGATCTACGGCCTGGAGGCGAGCGGCGAGTCGCACGCGCTCGTCATGGAGCTCGTCGAGGGGCCGACCCTGGCGGAGAGGCTGGAGTCCGGGTCTTTACCCATAGACGAATCTTTGTCTCTGGCCCGCCAGATCGCCGGGGCCCTCGAGGAAGCCCACGAGAAGGGCATCGTTCATCGCGACTTGAAACCGCACAACATAAAGGCTTCCTCGGAAGGGAAGGTGAAGGTCCTCGACTTCGGGCTGGCGAAGGCGATGGATCCGGCGGCGGGCTCGAGCTCGGTGGCCGATCTCGCGCGCTCGCCGACGCTGATGAACTCCCCCACTCTCACGGCGGCGGGAACGCAGCTCGGGGTGATCCTGGGCACCGCGGCCTACATGGCGCCGGAGCAGGCGCGCGGCGGCGCGGTCGACAAGCGGGCGGACATCTGGGCCTTCGGCGTGGTGCTCTACGAGATGCTGACGGGCCGGTCGCTGTTCGCGGCGGAGA
>WYBK01000057.1 GCA_011525905.1 Acidobacteriota bacterium | reverse complement strand
GAGGCGATCGCGGCGCACGCCAAGGTCGACCTGATCGATCTCTACGACCGCAATCCGACCTCCTCGGACAAGAAGATCGACGTCGACGAGCTCTGGGTACGTTTCGGCAGCGACCCGGCGGTCGCGCCCGAGGGCTTCGGCCTCTACGCCAAGGTCGGCAAGTTCGGCCATTTCGAGCGGCAGAACGACCGCCACCTCGAGAGCTACGGTCTGGTCGCGACCGCTTTCAACCGCTTCGAGGACCAGGGCGTCGAGCTGGGCGTCGACCTCGGCCGCCACTTCTACCTGCGCGCCTCGGCGACGCAGGGCAACCCGCTCTTCATCCGCGATCCGAACGCTCTGGCGGGCGACAACGGCACGCCCGAGCTCGACCCGCGCACGCACTCCAACCCCGACCCGGCGCTCGGCAGCGGCGTCGTGATCCTCTACGACGCCGAGGTCGAGGATCTGGACGTCGACGGCGACCTCGAGACCGGCTATGGCGTCGGCCTCCGTTTCGGCGATCGGGAGGGGCCGCTCTTCGTCGACCTGCTCGGCTGGAGCTACGAGCGGACGCTCGCCGAGAGCGTCGACCTCGAGGGAACCTTTTACGGCGGCGACCTCGACCTGCTGCGCGGCCCCGGCGACCAGTTCGGCCTGCCGGTGCGCGGCGACGAGAAGTCGGAGGCGGGGGGAAACCTCTGGCTCTACGCCGGTCCCTTCACCCTCTTCGCGCAGTACGTGGCGCAGGAAGTCGCCGGCATGGACCGCACCGGCTACGAAGCCGAGGCGGCCTGGCGCTTCGATCTGCCGATCGTCTGGGCCACCGGCGGCCGCCAGCTCTTCCCCTCGATCCAACCGGCGGTGCGCTGGTCGCGACTGGAGCCGGAGTTCGCCGGCGGCTCGCCGCAGTTCCCCGCCCCCTCGGTGCGCTGGGAGTGGGAGAAGCTCGACTACGGGCTGCGGCTGGGCCTCGTCGAGGGGATCGACCTGACCGTGGAGTTCGCCGACCACACGATGGTCCTCGCCAACGGCAGCGAGATCGGCTACGACGAGCTGCTCGCGACGCTGCGCTGGCGGCGGTAGCCACCGCGCGCCGCGCCTTCAACCGAACGCCTCGAGCGGGTCGAGCCCGCCGTTGGCCCAGTCGGCTTCCGCCTCCTGCAGACGTCCCGCGGGAGCGATCCGGGAGACCCCCAGAGGCAGGAACCGCGCGGCCGCGAGCTCGGCGGCTTCGCCCACGACCGCCACTCCTTGCAACCGGCCGCGCCAGGGCGCCAGGCGATCGGCGACGCGGTCGAGATCGTCGACGCCGTGGACGCGCACCGTCCGCAGGCCGGGAGAGGGACGGAAGTCGGGCGAGCGCTCGAGCAGGACGGTCCCCTGCGCGATCTCGAGCCCGCCGACCGCGGCGCCCGCCAGCTCGGCGACGCCGCGCAGCTGCTGCACTGCGGCCGCCGCGCCGGCCTCGATCGGTCCCGGCGGGAGTCGCAGGTGCTCGAGCGCGAGCCCCCAGGCGAGCCCCTCGGCGAGCGCGCGGGGATCCCCCTCCACCCAGACCGCGTGCACCGAGAGGCAGCCGCGCTGGTCGAACAGCGCGACGTCGCGCGCCAGCGCGCGGCCGGCGCCGACCGGATCGACCGGCGCGCCGACCAGCGCGACGCTCGCCTTGGGTCCGTGCGCGACCAGCCGGCCCCCGAGCCGCGCGGCGAGCGCCCCGATCGCTGGCGCGCCGCCGTAAGCGACGATCCGTTCGGCGCGCGCGAAGGCGGCTCGCCCGAGCGGCTCGTCCTCGCCCGCGAAGCGGACCGCAGCGAGAGCCTCGCCGAGCGCCGGCTCGCGGCCAACGAGCGCGTCGACCAGGGCGGGGGCGAAGAGGGGCTCGTCGCTCGCGGACTTCACCAGCAGCGGCCTGCCGAGGACGATCGCCGGCAACAGCGCCTGCACCGCCAGTGCGGGGACGTTGCCCGCCAGGCTGACGGCGGCGAGGCTGGGCGCGCGACGCCCCGCGGCACGCCGGGCGAGCCGCTGGGCGGCGGCGCTGCCGGCGCCTTCGAGCATCAGGCGCAGTCCTTCGGACAGTCCTTCGGGCGACAGTCGCGTGGTCGCGAGCAGCGGCCGGACGAGGCGCTGCCGCTCGTCGCTCTCCGGATCGAGCAGCGCCTCGACCGCCGCGCACCAGACCTCGAGTCGTCGTTCGAGCGGGATGCCATCGAGCGTGGCCGCTCCCCGGTCTTCGAGCCGGGCGGCCACGCGGTCGAGCTCGGCGGCACTGAAACGCGCGGCTGCGAAGCCGCGCGGATCGTGGGTGACGGCGGCGGGGGCGCACCCCGTGGGCACCGCGAAGTCGGCGACGGTCCGCGTGACCATGGCGCGATGTTACGCTCGCCTTCGTCCCCCGACGCGCCGCGATGCCGACCGCGACCCTCTCCTTCTTCGAGATCCCCGCCGAGGACCCGGGGACCCTCGCGGAGTTCTTCCGCGCGGTCTTCGGCTGGAGCTCCCTCGAGGTGCCCTGGGAGGGGCCGCGCTACTTGCGGCTGCTGCCGCCCGACCATGGCGAGCGCCCGGGCGGCGGCGTGCTCGAGAACGACGGCAACGGCCTGGTCGAGGAGCTGACCGTCATGCTGCGCATCGAGGGGGAGCCGCTCGAGGCGACGCTCGAGCGGATCGCCCGCCACGGCGGCGAGATCGCCCTCGAGCCGGTCGAGATCGGCACGAGCGGGCGCTTCGCCCGCTTCCGCGACCCCGAGGGCAACAGCTTCGGCCTCTGGCAGCCGCTGTCGAGATAGGGCTCGCCGCTGGCGGTCGGCCCGGGCCGTCGGGCCCTAGCGAGCGAGCTCCTCGGCGAGCAGGGAGCAGCCGCGCAGCGCGGCTTCCGGGGCGCGGCCCTCGAGTCGGAAGCCGGGACCCTCGACGCGCCCCAGGTCCTCGGTCAGCAGGTGGAGCGCCGAGCCGACGTTGGCCAGGTCGAAGATCGCGAGCAGCCCGCTCTCCCCCTCGGGAAGCTCGGCGAGGGTCACCGGGTCGAGCGCGCGCACGCGCATCCAGGGCGGGGGGAGGAAGAGCCCCGGGTCGCCACCGGACAGCGCCGCCGTGTAGGCCTGGCTGGTCAGCTCGGTCATGCCGTACTCGGCGACGACGTCGCCGGCGCCGAGCCCCAGATGGCTCTCGAGCCGCGCGAGCAGCTCGCCGCGGTCGAGGGTCCGCTCGCGCCCCTTGAAGCCGCCGGTCTCGAAGATCGCGCTGCCCGGGGCGAGCCGGAGCTTCAGGTCCATCCGCGCCAGGAAGTCGAGCAGGTCGGCGAGCGCGAAGCTGGTCGAAAGCAGCATCGCCGGGCGGTGCTCGCGCTGCCGCGCGGCGAGCCAGGAGCGCGCCTTGCCCGCCTCGACGCCCCGTTCGCCGAAGGCCCAGTCGCTCCCCGGCCCGCCGAAGCGGGCGAGCAGGTGGTCGACCATGAAGCCGAGCGAGTGATCGGGGGCGAGCTCGCGCGGCGGCACCAGCGCCAGCATCGCGGGACGGCCGCCGCGCGGCAGGCAGGCGGCCGGAAAGCTCGCGTCGATCACCGCGCGGTAGAGGTCGGGAAAGGGGTGGCGATGGACGCTGCGCGCGCCGCCGCCGGTGCCGCTCGAGCGGAAGACCTCGAGCGGCGGATCGGTGGCGAGCTCGATCGTGGCGAACGCGGCCGCCGGCACCGTCGGCACGTCGCGAAAGGAGGCGACGCTCGCGGGCGTGCGGCTGGCGCGCTCGCACATCGCCCGGTAGGGCGCGATGCGCTCGAACTGGTAGGCGAAGGCCGCGAGCGCCAGCTCCTCGAAGCGCTCCGGCACGGGCCGCGCCACGAAGTCGCGAATGCGCTCGACGATCACGCGTCGGATCTTGCCACAGGCGCCGGCTCGCGGCGCTGCGCGGGGGAGGGTGGAGCCTCCGCGGCGAGGGGATCGGCGCGAGCGCGGCTCGCGGAGCGCCGCGTCGGCTGTCTGCCCGGGGCCCTCTGCTATGCTGCCGCGCGATCCTCGCCATGTGGAGAGCCCACGCCGCCGCCGCGCTCGCCCTCCTCGCCGTCGCCGGCGGCGCGCCGGCGGCCGGCGCCGAGCTCGGGGGCACGATCCGGTTGATCGAGAGGGGCAAGCCGATCGGCCCGGCCGAGGCCGAGCTCGACCGCGGCGTCGTCTGGTTCGTGCCCGAGGCCAGGGGCGGCGCGCCGAAACCGGTGCGGGCCGAGATGGTGACCAAGCGCAAGCAGTTCGATCCGCAGGTGCTGGTCGTGCCAGTCGGCTCGACGGTCGCCTTCCCGAACCAGGACCCGATCCTGCACAACGTCTTCTCCGTGTCGAGCGGCAACGGCTTCGACCTCGGGCTGGTCGGCGCCGGCGAGGGCAAGGAAGCGACCTTCCGCTCCCCGGGCATCGTCCAGGTCTTCTGCAACGTCCATCACAAGATGTTCGCCCACGTGGTGGTCGTCGACACGGCGCACCACGGCCGCGCCGACGCCGCCGGCGCCTTCCGCCTCGCCGGCCTGCCGACCGGTCGGGGGACGCTGCACTACTGGCACGAGCGGGGGGACCCGGGTTCGCTCGCGTTGACGCTGCCGCGGGCGGCGCCGGTCGAGATCGCGATCGAGGTGACGCGACCCCGCCTGCCGCCGCACAAGAACAAGTTCGGCAAGCCCTACTCGCGGCGGGACTATGGCTGAGCCGCCGCGCGGCCTCTCGCTCGGCACGCGGATCTTCCTGGCGACCGGCCTGGTGCTGCTCGCCGCGCTCGGCGCGGCGATCGCGGTGACCACCGTGCTCGGCCAGCGGATCGCGGCGCGCGCGGCGCGCGACCGGATCACCGGCTCGTCGAGCGTGCAAGCCGACTTCCAGCGCCAGCGCCTCCAGCAGCTCGGGCTGATCACCGAGATCCTCGCCGGCAACCCCGAGTTCAAGGCCTACGTCTCGGACGCGCTCGCCAACGCCGACCGGCTCTCCGTGCTCGACCAGCTCGAGGAGCGGGCCGACGATCTCGGCTACGACGTCGCGATGTTCGTGCGCCCCGACGGGCGCCTGTTCGTGCGCACCGACCAGCCCGAGCTGGTGGGCGCGGACCTCTCGGGGAACCCGCTGATCCGGGCGGCGCGCGAGGAGTACCACGCGGCCGGCATCTGGCAGGAGGGGCGCGCGCTGCTCGAGGCGGTCGCGGTGCCGATGGCGGTCGGCGACTCGCTGCTCGGCTACCTGGCGGTCGGCTATCGGATCGGTGACGTGCGCGCGCTCGAGGTCAAGAAGGGGACGGGCAGCGACGTCGTCTACCTGACCGGCACGCCCGCCGGCGCCGAACCGGTCGCCTCGACGCTGACGCCGCAGCAGCTCGACCGGCTGCTCTCGGCGCTGCGCTTGCGCGGCGATCTGCTGTCGCGCGTCACGCGGCAGGGCGAGGCGATCGGCGACACCCGGCTCGAGCTCGAGGGGGGGCGCTGGATGGCGCTGCTGGCGCCGCTCTCCGACGCCGAGGGGCGCCCGGTCGGCGCGCTCGTCTCGCTCGCCTCGCTCGACCGGGAGCTCGCCGGCTACGAGGGGATCCGCAATCTGTTGATCTTCGCCGGCGTCGGCGCGCTGGCGGCGGCGCTCGCCCTCTCCTACTTCCTCTCCCGCCGGGTGATGCGCCCGGTGCGCGCCCTCGCCGAAGCCACCGCCGCCGCCCGCCGCGGCGATTACGACCTCTCGATCCAGCCGGGCGGCTCGGGCGAGGTCCAGGCGCTCGCCGCTTCGTTCAACGGCCTGCTCGCCGACCTGCGCGAGAAGCGGGACATGGCCGAGTACGTGCAGAAGCTGTCGCGCAGCCTGCCGGAGCCCGCGGCCGCGACCCCGAGCCGCGCCGTCGAGGCGACGCGGCCCGAGCTGGTCAAGGCCGCGCTCGCCGGGCTCGAGCTGCGCCGCTACGCGGCCCTGCGCGCGGGCGCCGATCCCGCGGCGACCTTCGAGCGGCTGGCGCGCGACGTCCGCAAGATCGCCGCGGCGGTGGCCGCGCACGGCGGCCGGATCGAAGCGGTCGTCGGCCACCGGGTGGTCGCTTCCTTCGGGGGCGCGCTCCACTCCGACCAGGCGCTCGCCGCCGCCGCCGAGGCGGCCGCGGCGCTCGCCACGCGCGAGAACGCGTTCGACGAGGCGGAGCCGCCGGCTATCGCGCTGACCTCGGGCGAGCTACTCGCCGGCACGGTGGCGTGGGGGGTGGGGGCCGACCGGTCGCTCGTCGGGCGAGCGATGCAACAGCTCGACGCCCTGCTGCGCGAGGCGGGGCCGGGAGAGATCCTGCTCTCGCCGGCGCTGCACGCCGAGGTCAGCTCGACTCTGGAGCGCGCCGGCGTGACGCTGGCGCCGCAGCGCGGGCTGCTCTCGACGCAGCCGCTCTACCTGCTGCCGGTCGAGGTGGCGGCGCGCGCCGCCACCGGAGTCGCCTCGGGCGTCACCACCCGCATGCCGGTGGGCGGCGGCCCCGGTGAACCGGCGCGGGGCACGCTCTCCGGCATCGGACCGGGATCGCTGCTCGGCTCGCGCTTCGAGATCCTTGCGGTGCTCGGCGCCGGCGGCATGGGCATGGTCTACAAGGCGCGCGACCGCGAGCTCGACGACCTGGTGGCGCTCAAGATGATCAAGCCCGAGGTCGCCGGCGACCGGGGCCTGGTCGAGCGGTTGAAGAGCGAGCTCAAGCTGGCGCGCAAGATCACCCACCCGAACGTCCTGCGGACCTTCGACTTCGGCGAGATCGACGGCATCCCTTTCATCTCGATGGAGTACGTCCGCGGCTTGACGTTGCGCGCCATGCTCGAGCGCTCCGGCCGGCTCCCCTTCTCGGCGGGCCTGCGCCTGTCGCGCCAGCTGCTGTCGGGACTCGCCGCGGCGCACGGGCTCGGCATCCTGCACCGCGACATCAAGCCGGAGAACGTCATCCTCGACGCCACCGGCAACGCCAAGCTGATGGACTTCGGCTTGGCGCGCCCGGTCGAGCGCAGCGAAGCGGGGCAGACGCGGGCCGGCTTCATCGTCGGCACGCCCCACTACCTCGCGCCGGAGCAGCTCCAAGGGCTCGAGGCCGACCGGCGCGCCGACGTCTACGCGAGCGGCGTCGTGCTCTACGAGATCTTCACCGGCCGGCTGCCGTTCGGCGGTGGCAACCCGATGGAGATCCTGGTGCAGCACCTCCAGCAGCCGCCGGCGCCGCCGCGCCAGCACTGGCCCGAGATGCCCGCCGAGCTCGAGCGGATCCTGCTGCGCTGCCTGGAGAAGGACCCGGCGGCGCGCTTCGCGGGGGCGCCGGAGCTGCTCGCGGCGATCGAGGCGATTCCGGTCTGACCGGAGCGCAGGAGCGCCCGCTGCCGCGGGTTTCTGGAGACGTGGTGGCCGCCCGAGCCGGCGCCCTCGGCGCCGACGATCCCGACTGGGAGCTGCTGGCGCGTGTCGCCGGCGGGGAGGCCGACGCCTTCACGTCGCTGGTCGAGCGCCATCAAGACCGCCTCCTGCGCCTCTGCGAGCGCCTGCTCGGCGACCGCGAGGAGGCACGCGACGCCGCGCAGGAGGCCTTCCTGAAGGCCTTCCGGCACGCCGGCAGGGCCGAGCCGCGCGGGCAGCTGTTCACCTGGCTCTACCGGATCGCGGTCAACCACTGCCTCAACCGCCTGCGCCGCCGCCGGATCGCGCGGTTTCTCTCGCTCTCGGCTCCGGCCGACCCGGCCGCGGAGGGGGCGCCCCCCTTCGACCCGCCGAGCGATGCGCCGTCGGCCGAACGGGCGCTCGCCGAGCGGCGGCGCTGGGCGGCGACGCGGCGGGCGATCGACGCCCTGCCCGAAGGGCAGCGGGCGGTGCTCGTGCTGGCGAAGTTCGAGGGGCTGTCGTACCGTGAGATCGCCGAGGCCCTGGACATCACCGAGAGCGCGGTCGAGAGTCGCCTGGTGCGCGCGATGCGGCGGCTGGTCGCGGCGCAGGATCGAGAGGGCACGGGGGTTCCAACCAGAGGGGAGAGGGGATGAACCGGCGAGACGAGAAGCTGCTGACGCGCCATCTCCTGGGCGAGACGACCCCCGAGGAGGCGCGCGACCTGGCGGCCCGGCTCGCGCGCGAGCCGGAGCTCGAGCGGGAGCTGGAGCGGCGGCGGACCGCCTGGCAGGGGCTGGCGCTGCCGCCGGCCGGCGCGGCGCCACCGGGCTTCGCGGCCGCCTTGGCGGCGCGCCTGGCGCCACGCTCCGCCGAGAGCTGGCTCGGCCCGGCGCCCGCCTGGGCCCGCCTGGCCGCGGCGGCGGCCCTGGTCGGCGGCGTCCTCCTGGGCGTCCAGCTCGCCCCGCCGGCCGAGCCGGGGGAGACCGAATCGCTGCTCGCCGGCGAGCTCGGCGGCGACTCGCTCACCGACGCCTACCTCGAGGCGCTGGCGGCGACGACGCCGGGCGAGGGGGGGGAAGCGCGATGAAGCGCTGGTGGCTGGTGGTCGCGCTGCTGCTGTCGCTCGGATTGAACCTCGGCCTGCTCGGCGCCCAGGTGGCGCGCAGCCGGGCGCAGGCGATCTGGCGGGGTGAGCGCCCCATCGGCGCGCCGCCGCCGGGAGCGCGCCTGGCCGAGCGGCTGCGGCTCGAGGAGCCGCTGCGCGGCCGCTTCGTCGAGCTCCAGGGGGAGCTCGCCGAGGCGGCGCGCGCCGAGCGCCGCGAGCTCGCGCGCCTGCGCCGGACCCTGCGCGACGAGCTGATCGCTCCGGAGCCCGAGCGCGCGCGCGTCGAGCGCCTGCTCGACGAGATCGCGGCGCGGCAGCGCGCGCTCGACCGCGCCTTCGTCGACCACGTGCTCGCCGGCCGCGAGCTGCTCGAGGGCGAGCAGCTCGAGCGTTACCTCTTCTTTCTCGAACGTTTCACCGCGCAGCGGCTGGGCGCGCCCGAGGAAGGCGCGGAGGGGCGCTTCGGTCCGGGCCGCTTCGGGCAGGAGCCGCCGGCGCCGGAGCGCGATCCCCGGGCGCCCGGCCGCGAGCCGCCGCGCCGACCGCCGATTCAAGAGCGTCCGCGCCCCTGAGCGCGCCCGCCCTGCCGCGGAGCGCGTGATAGCTTGGCGGGCGTGATCCGCATCCTCGTCGCGCGAGCCGACGGGTCGATCGAGAGCGGCGGCGCGGAGCTGCTCGCGCGCGCTCCGGGGCCCGGCGAGTGGGCCTGGATCGACCTCGAGGGGTACGACGCCCAGCACGAGCGCTTCCTGGTCGAGGCGGGCTACCACCCGCTGGCGATCGAGGACACCTTCACCCTCCAGCACCAGCCGAAGGTCGAGGAGTACTCGGGCCACCTCTTCGTGATCGTGCGCGGGCTCGACTTCAACGCTCAGCGCGAGCGCGCGGGCGAGACGCTCGGCACGCTCAAGCTCGCGGCCTTCCTGTCGGGCGACCGGCTGGTCACCGTGCACCGGGCGCCGCTGCGCAGCACCGAGGCGGTGCGCCGCCGGCTGCTCGAGGGGGGAAAGGCGCCTCCCGGTGGGCCGGCGCAGGTGCTCTGGTCGATCTGCGACGAGATGATCGACCTCTACCTGCCGGTGGTCGACGCGATCGGCGACGAGATCGAGAAACTCGAGAGCGCCGTGGTCGAGGAGGCGAGCCGCGAGCATCTCGAGCGGATCCTCGCGCTGCGCCGCAAGCTCTCGACGCTGCGCCGCTCGGTCCTGCCCCACCGCCAGGTCTTCTCCCACCTCGGCGCCTCCCGTTCGAGCTGGTTCGACGAGACCGCGGCGCTCAACTTCCGCGACACGCTCGACAACGTCCTGCGCCTGTGCGACGCGGTCGACCAGCAGCGCGACCTGCTGGTCAACCTGAAGGACACCTACCTGTCGGTCATCTCGCAACGCACCAACGAGGTGATGCGGGTGCTGACCGTCTTCTCGGCCATCGTCCTGCCGCTCTCCCTGATCGCCGGCGTCTACGGCATGAATTTCGACAACATGCCGGAGCTGCACACGCGTTGGGGGTACTTCGGAGTGCTGGGCGCGATGGCGGCGATCGGCGCCGGCATGATCCTCTGGTTCCGCCGCCGCGGCTGGCTCTGAAACGAACGAAAAAGGGCCCCGCGACGCGCGGGGCCGGAGGAGGGAAGAGGCGGGAGATCGTCTCTCGTCCTGCTTCGACCGGGTGTACGGCGCCGAGGCCCGAGGCGTCTATCGGACGCGGGCGGCGAGCTCTGCGAAGAAGACGCGGGCGGCCGCCGCCGGATCGCCCGACAGGGTGTCGCCGCCGGCGCCCGAGAGCCAGTCGGCGGGCAACCGGTCGCGGTAGGGGCGATCGAGGAAGCGGCGATCGAACAGCGCGATGACGCCGCTGTCCTCTGCCGAGCGGATCAGGCGGCCGGCCGCCTGCACGACGCGCGTCATGCCCGGGACGACGAAGGCGTACTCGAAGCCGCGCTCGAAGCGCTCCTCGTAGTACTCCTGCAGCAGTCGCTGGTCGAGCGTCGGCACCGGCAGGCAGGGGCCGACCACGGCCACCGCGCGCAGCACGTCGCCCGGGTAGTCCACTCCCTCGGCGAAGACGCCGCCGGCCACCGCGAGCAGCAGCACGTCGCCGAGCACCGCGCCGCGCAACACCTCGAGCAGCGCCTCGCGGTCGCGCTCGGTGTCGGTGCGCTGCTGGACGAAGACCCTCTTGCGCGCCGGCGCCACGTGCGCCGAGACCTCGGTCAGGAAGGCGAAGCTCGGGAAGAGGACGAGGCAGTTGCCGGGCACGGCGTCCGCGAAGGCGGCGATGCGCTCGCCGATCGGGCGCGCGTTGGCCGGGCGTTCCCGGTAGAGCGTCGAGACCGAGCGGTCGACCACCAGGCAGCGGTTCTCCGCCGGGAAAGGGCTGGGCAGCGAGAGCGTCGTGGTGCGCGCCGGATCGAAGCCGAGCAGGTCGCGGTAGAACTCGGAGGGCGAGAGCGTTGCCGACAGTCCGACGCAGGCGTGGACGCGCGACAGGACTCCCGCGAGGTAGCCGCTCGGGTCCTTGCAGAGCACGCGCAGCAGCCGGTCCTGGCCGCGCCGCTCGACCAGGTGGCTGAAAGCCGGGCCGCGGGCGCCCAGCCCGTCCAGGAAGCGCAGCAGGCGGAAGTAGAGCTCGACGAACTCGTCCTCGGCGCGGAAGCTGCGGGTCTCGCGCTGGTGCTCGAGGTAATCGACGAAGGCGGCGTCGAAGTCCGGTCGCAGGCGCCAGAGCGCGTCCTCGGGCAGGAGCACCTCGGCGGCGGCGTCGCTGCCCGGGAGCGCGTCGAGCGCGCCGTCGACCTCGCGCTCGACGAGCCGGGCGAGCTCGGCCGCGACCTCGGCGAGCCGGCGCAGGACGGGCGTGCTGCCGGCGGCCTCGGCGGCGCGCGCCGCGCGCGTGGCGAGCGCCGCCGAGAGCTCGGGCGAGAGGTAGGAGCGCCCCCGGTCGACCAGGTTGTGGATCTCGTCGATCACCAGGACGGTGTCGGCGAGATCGGCGTCGGCGGCGAAATCGGCGAGCGCGACGAACGGGTCGAAGGCGTAGTTGTAGTCGCAGACCACCACCTGGCTGCGGCCGGCGAGATCGAGCGAGACCTCGAAGGGGCAGACCTCGGCGCCGGCGGCGGCGGAGAAGATCAGGTCCGGCTCGAGCACCTCGGTCTCGCCGAGCAGCGCCGGCACCAGCCGCGAGGCCGCGAGCTTCGGGTAGTAGTCGCGCGCGAAGGCGCAGTAGTCCTCGTGGCAGATGACCTCGCCGTTGGCGCACATGCGCGCCTTGGCGCGCAGCCGCAGCGCGTGCAGGCCGGTGCCCGCGGCCAGCTGGCGCAGCACCCGGGTGGCCATCTCCTGCTGGAGGTTCTTGGCGGTCAGGACGAACAGGCGCCGGTCGTGCTCGAGCGCGTGGCGGACCGCCGGCCAGAGGGCGGCCGCGGTCTTGCCGAGGCCGGTCGGCGCTTCGAGCAGCAGGTGCTCGCCCTCGGCGAGCGCCCGTTCGACCGCGGCGACGATCGCCTCCTGCCCGGTCCGCAGCTCGGCATGCGGAAAGGGGAGGTCGACTCCGGCGCGGCGGCGGTCGGCGCGCTCGGACTTGGCGCGCTCGTGCTCGGCGAGCAGCTGATTGAGGCGGCGGCGGACGGCGAGCTCGAGATCGGCGGGATCGGCCTCGATCTCGAGGCGCTCGACCGCGTCGGAGCCGATGGCGATCAGCACCAGCTCGGCGCGTACCGGCGTCTGCTCGAGCCGCTCGAGCATCCAGGCGTAGAGCAGCGCCTGGCGTTCGTAGACCTGGCGCACCGCGGGCGCGAGCTGCCCCTGGCGCCGGACCGACTTGATCTCCTCGACGACCAGCCCGGCCTCGTCGCGGCGCACGCCGTCGGCCCGGCCGGTGACCACGACGCGCCAACCCCGGTGCTCGAGCTCGAGCCGGAGCGCGACCTCGCGCCGGTAGCCCGGGTCTTCGGCGAGCGCCGACTCCTGGTAGCGACCGTGGATCGCCTGGCCCAGCCAGAGCCGCTCGAAGCCGCCCCGGTGCGCGAAGCCGATCGAGCGCGCCAGCACCGGATCGAGCAGGTCGGCGACGGCGATCTCGAGCACCCGTCGCTCGCTGTCGAACCGCGGCGGCATGGCGCTCAAGCCTACACGAGCCGGTGCGGCCGACGGCGCGCTCTCCCAAGCCAGGCCGATGCCCTCACGACGAGATCGGCTAGAATGCTGTCCAAGAGACCCCCGGAGAACGATAGATGAACTCCACTTCTCTCAAGCTCGCTCTGTGTGCCGCGGCGTTGGCCGCCGCGCCGCTCGCCGCGCAGAACGTCCTGCTCTTCGACGAAAACAGCGCTGACTCGACGGCCGCCGCGGTGCTCGACGGGATGCTCCAGGCCGGCGACATCGAGGGGCTGACGATCGCCGGGCAGGACGAATTCGGAAGCCTGATCGCCGCCGGCGGCTGGCATCTCGTAGTCATGGACCTGCCGAGCAATCGGCCGACCGATCCGGACTGGCACCTCGAGGTGGCCTTGGCGATCGACGACGGCGCTTGCGCCATCCAGACCGCCTGGCACAGCGAGGACGCGGCGGCGCTGGCGAGCGCTTTCGAGGTCGCCGTCGGCGCCGAGCACAACGCGATCCCGTTCTACGTCTGGAACGCCGATCCGCTCTTCTCGAGCCCGCAGAGCGTACCGGCGACGATGGCGGTCGCGGACGACGCCTGGGGATCCAACGGCCTCTTCCTCGATCCCGTCGGCGGCGCCTACGCCGCGGCGGGCTTCGTCGCCGCTCCGGCCGCGGGTCAGGCGGCGATCGTCGTCGGCAACGGCGGCCGGACGATCTTCAACGGCTTCCTCTTCGACGACTTCTCGCCGGCCGACGCGGACGTCGACGCCCTCCAGGATATCGAGGAGCTGATCGAGAACGAGGTCCGGCAGACCCTCGCGGCCGGGTGTGCGTCGAACCGCGGGACGCTGACTCAGGCGATCCCGACGCTCGGCGAGTGGGGGCTGCTGGCCAGTGCGCTCGCACTGGGCGGCGCCGGCTTGGCCGCGCTGCGCCGCCGTCGCGCCGCCTGACCGTTCCAGCGAACGACGCCCGACGCGCCGCGGTTGCGGGGGGGTGGGGCGTCGGATACGCTCGCCGCCGGATCCCTTCGGCGAGCGAGGTGCCTCACGATGGAACGCTGGATCTCGGTGCTCGGACTCTTCTCGATGCTGGGCATCGCCTTCGCGCTCTCGGTCGATCGCAAGGCGGTCCGCTGGCGGCCGGTGGTCGTCGGCACTCTCCTGCAGCTGCTCTTCGCCCTGGTCATCCTGCGCACCGAGACGGGCCGGGCGGCCTTCGACTGGGCTGGCCGGGTGATCAACAAGTTCCTCGGCTTCACCGAGGCGGGCGCCTCCTTCATCTTCGGCAACCTGGTGCGGCGCGACATGCCGATCGGTGCGCCCGACGCGGAGGGCGGTTTGACGGCGCTCGGCGACAACGTCGCGCGCATCGGCGCCGGCTTCGCCTTCTCGGTGCTGCCGACCATCATCTTCTTCTCGAGCTTCATCACCATCCTCTACCACCTCGGCATCCTGCAGAAGCTGGTCGGCCTCTTCGCCAAGATGATGGTCCGCTTCATGGGCACCTCGGGCTCGGAGTCGCTCTCGGCCTCGGCCAACATCTTCGTCGGCCAGACCGAGGCGCCGCTGTTGATCCGACCCTACGTGGCGACGCTCACCCGCTCCGAGATGATGGCGGTGATGACCGGCGGCTTCGCCACCGTCGCCGGCGGCGTGATGGCCGCCTACGTCGGCATGGGGGTCTCGGCCAAGCACCTGCTCGCCGCCTCGGTGATGTCGGCGCCGGCGGCGCTGGTGATGGCGAAGCTCATGGTGCCGGAGACCGAGCACAGCCACACCCGGGGCAAGGTCGACATCGAGATCGAGCGCCCCTGGGCGAACGTCATCGACGCCGCTTCCTCCGGCGCCGCCGACGGCCTGAAGCTCGCGCTGAACGTCGGTGCCATGCTGATCGCCTTCGTCGCGCTGATCGCGTTGATCGACTGGCCGCTCGGCTGGATCGGCGCCCGAGTCGGCCTCGAGGGCCTGTCGCTCAACTCGATCCTCGGCGTCGTCTGCCGGCCGCTCGCTTGGTTGATGGGCGTGCCCTGGGCGGAAGCGGCGCAGGTCGGCACCCTGATCGGCATCAAGACCGCGGTCAACGAGTTCGTCGGCTACGTCGAGATGGAGAAGATGATCGCCGCCGGTCAGCTCTCCGCCCGGGCGCAGGTGATCGCCACGTACGCCCTCTGCGGCTTCTCGAACTTCTCGTCGATCGCGATCCAGATCGGCGGCATCGGCGGCATGGCGCCCGAGCGCAAGTCCGATCTCGCGCGCGTCGGCCTGCGGGCGATGGTGGCCGGCTCGCTCGCCTGCTTCCAGACCGCGACGATCGCCGGCTTCCTGATCTCCGACGGCAACTGAGGGGCCGGTGACCGAGGGCTTCGACTACCGCAGCATGGTGCACCAGGCGTCGATCGGCGTGGTCCGGCACGTGCTCCGGGTGGCGGCCGAAGAGGGGCTGCCGGGCGAGCATCACTGCTACCTGACCTTCGCCACCGGCTATCCCGGAGTCGACATCCCGGCGGGGCTCGCCGCGCGCCACCCGGAGACGATGACCATCGTCCTGCAGCACCAGTTCTGGAACCTCGACGTCGGCGACGAGAGCTTCGCGGTCAGCCTGCGCTTCGACGGCATCGTCCACCGGTTGGTCGTGCCTTTCGCGGCGCTGACCACCTTCATCGACCCCTCGGTGCCGTTCGGCCTCGACCTCGCGACCTTCGGCGGCGGCGGGGGCGAGGCGGCCGAGGAGGATGAAGAGGGCGCCGGGACCGTGGCCGAGGAGGCGGACGAGACGGAACCCGCCACGGAGTCGGCCCTGGAAGCCTCCGAAACGGAGGCGCCGCAGGAGCGTTCGCCCGGCAGCGGGGGGGGCGAGGTTCTCCGCTTCCGCCCCCGCTGACCGGTTACAATCGGCTGTCGCCGCCCGCGATTCCGATGCCCCGTCTCCGCCCCCGATTCGCCCTCCCCGCCCGCGCCGCGCTCGTCGTCCTGCTCGTCGGCGGCGCGGACCCGTCGGCGGCGAGCCGGCCGGCGCCGGAGCGGCCCGCGCCGACGCTCGAGCAGGCGCTGGCGCGCGAGGTCGAGAGCGCGCGACGGGCGGCGCGCGAAGTCGGCGTCCACGTCGTCGACCTCGCGGCCGAGCGCTCCGTTTTCGAGTTCGAGGCCGAGCGGCCGCGGATCCTGGCCTCGAACACCAAGCTGCTGACCACCGCGGCCGCGCTCGCCGAGCTCGGCCCCGGTTTCCGATTCGAAACGCGGGTGGCGCTGCGCGGCGAGGTGCGCGACGGCGTGCTCGAGGGGGACCTCGCGATCCACGGCGCCGGCGATCCGAACATCTCCGGTCGCTTCCACGACGGCGACGCCTACGCGGTCTTCCGCGGTTGGGCGCGCGCGCTCGTCGAACGCGGCGTCTCCCGCGTCGCCGGCGATCTCTACCTGGTCAACGGCATCTTCGAGGAACCCCGCGTCCACCCCGACTGGCCGAAGGACCAGCTCTCGACCTGGTACGAGGCGCCAGTCGAGGCGCTGTCGTTCAACGACAACTGCGTCCTGGTGCGGGTCTGGCCGGCGGCGCGGAGCGGCGCGCGCCCGGTGGTCGAGACGGTGCCGCCGCTCGACTACTTCCGCATCCGCAACAGCGCGCGGACCGGCGAGGGGCGGGGCAACAAGCTCTACGTGACGCGCGAGGACGCGAGCGACACGATCGTCGTCTCGGGCACCATCGGGCGCACCTCGGGCCGGATCGATGTCTGGGTCGCGGTCCACGATCCGGTCGCCTACTTCTCGGCGGCGCTGCGCGGCGCGCTCGCCGAGCAGGGGATCACGATCGCTGGCGCCACCCGCCCGGTGCACGGCCTTCAGCCCGGAGTCTGGGAGGTCGTGGCGACCTTCGAGAGCCCGATCGAGCGAACGCTCGAGGTGACCAACAAGCGCAGCCAGAACTTCTACGCCGAGAGCCTGGCGAAGCTGCTCGGCTTCCGCCGCAGCGGCCAGGGGAGCTGGCTCTCGGCCAGCGAGGCGATCGGCGCCTTTCTGCTCGAGCTCGGCGTGCCGGCTGGAGAGTTCCGCATCGCCGACGGCTCGGGGCTCTCGCGCGGCAACTTGGCGAGCCCGCGGGCGCTGACCACGCTGCTCGCGCGCATGTACTTCCACGACTTCGGCCGGGAGTTCGTGCGCACCCTGCCGCACAGCGGCGAGGACGGCCTGCGCTGGGAGCGGCGGCTGGCCGCGCCCCCCTACCGCGAGAACGTCTTCGCCAAGACCGGGACGATCCGGGGCGTCTCGACCCTCTC
>WYBK01000056.1 GCA_011525905.1 Acidobacteriota bacterium | reverse complement strand
GGGGACGCCGCCCCGCCGACGCGCTCACGCGAGTCAAGCGCCGGCTGCGCGCCGATCCGCGCTGGGCCGATCCGGCCGTCTGGGGGGCCTACGTGCTGGTCGGTGATCCGGGGCCGGTCGCCTCCCCCTGGCCCTCCCGGCTTCCGGCGCTGCTCGCGCTGGCCGCCGGGCTCGCCGCGCTGGTCCTGCTCGCCGGCTACCGCGGGGGCTCGATGCGCAGCTCTGCGACGTCGGAGGCCGCGAGCTCGGCGCCCGACGGATCGAGCGCGACCACCCGCACGCGGTAAGTGACGTGCGTCTCGAGGCGGCCACGGTCGCCCGGCGCGAGCGTCCACTCGGCGCGCTCGACCTCGGCGGCGGCGATCGGCAGGGCGTCGACCCCGAAGATCTCGACGCGGTAGCGGTCGGCGCCCGCCACGGCGCCCCAGGCGAGGCGGCCAGGCGCCGCGGGGAGCGTGCCGAGCGCTGTCGTCCAGTCGATCCGCCCGCCGCGCACGACGTCGTCGAGCGGCCGGTCGGGTAGCCCGGGCGCCGAGCCGTCGCGCAGCGCGACGACGCCCAGGGCGACCGCCAGCAGCACCGAAGCGGCCGCCGCCCAGGCGACCCGGCGCGCCGGCCGCGCGCCCGGCCGCGACCGCATCGGCAGGATCCGCGCGCTCGGCGCGGGCGCACCCGGCCGCGCCGGCAGCCGCGCGAGCAGCTCGTCGAGCTCGGCCGACGCGGCGGCCGGCTCGAAGAAACCGCGTGCCAGCTCGAGCTCGGCCGCGCAGGCGGCGCAACCGGCGGCGTGCGCCTCGAGAGCACGCAGCTCGTCGGCCGCGAGCTCGCCGGCCGCGGCGGCGGCCAGTCGCGCCGTCGCGGGGCAGCCGTCCCCGGCGCGCAGCGCCGCGTCGAGCTCATCGATCGAGAGTCGCGGCTTGCCTGGACTGCGCGGGATCTCGTTCATCGGTCGGCTCCCTCGAAGCGGCGCCGGAGCTTGCGCTTCGCGCTCACGATGTAGGCCTTGGACCCCGACTTGTTGGTCAAGCCGAGCAGGCGGTCGATGCCGGGCAGCGTCAGCCCGTCGACGTAATGCAGGTAGAGGACCCTCGCTTCGGTCGGGTCGAGCGTCTCGGCGATCGCCGTTCGCAACTGGCTGCCGCGCTGCTCGACGGCCAGGCGCTCGTCGACCGGCGTCTCGTCGGCCGCCGGCTCGGGCACCTGCTCGTCGTCGAGCGACAGGCCGCGTCGCCGACGCTCGGCGATTCCCCGGTTGATCGCCACGCTGCGGGTGACCAGATAGAGCCAGGTGCTGAAGCGGCTCTCGAAGCGGAAGCTCGCGAGCCGCTCGAAGACGCGCAGGAAGACCTCCTGCACCAGGTCCGCGGCCTCCTCCCGGTCGCCGCAGATGCGCAGGCACCAGCCGGCGACGCGCGCGCGGTGGCGCGCGAAGAGCTGGTCGAGGCAGGCCTCGTCCGCGCCCCGGCCGGCCGCCAGGGCGCGTCTCACCAGCTCCTCGTCCTCGAGCTCGTCGATCGCCATCCCCCCCGCGACGGGCGGCCGAGCCGCCGCGCGCCGGCCGAGCCTACCCGATGCCGGAAGGGCGAGACCGGCCGCATCGAGCGGCGACAGATGGAGAGCGGCGGCGGTGCCCACGTCGAGATGAGACAGACGGCGCGCCGCCACGGAACAGCGCGCCAGTCCAGCCCGTCCCGCCGCTCAGCGGTGCACCACCTCGACCTTGCAGGGGGCGTGGCGCTCGACCGAGCGCGACACCGACCCGTGCAACAGCCGCCCGCCGAGGGCGCGGTCGTGAGTCCCGACCAGCACGAGGTCGGCGCCCCAGCGCTCGGCCTCGGCGACGATCTGATCTCCCGGCGCGCCGTCGAGCACCGCGGTCGAGACCGCGACGCCCGGCGCCTTGGCGGCGATCTCCGCGGCGACCCGGTCGACGTCCTGCCGCGCGCGCTCGCGCTGCTGATCGAGCGTCGAGTAGTGGATCGCGGCGCCGAGGAAGAAGGGGTCGTGCACGAAGGGCGCGGGGTGGGCGACCGAGAGCACCCGCACCTCGCTGCCCGGCGGCCAGTCGCGCCGCTCGAGCTCCGCGAGCGCCGCCTCGCCGCAATCGGTTCCGTCGAACGCGAGGAGGATCTTCATGGCTCCGCTCCTCTCCAGTCGTCCGGCCGGTCCGAGCCGCGGCCGGACGCGCGGCGTGAATCGCCTCGCCTCAGGTTAGGCCTCGCCGCCCGGCCGGGCACCACCCCCGCGGAGAGGGGACCTGGTCGATGCGCTCGTGCTCCCTGGTCGAGGCTCCTCTCGGCAAGCGCTCGCCAGATCGAACGGCCGCACCCGCCCGGCGCGCAGCGCGGCGAGCGCGCCGGCGACGTCCTCGGCCTCGGTCGCGACCACGCGGACTCCGAGCGCCTGGAGGCGGGCGAGGGCTCCGGCGCCGATGCCGGCGCAGGCGACGGCGTCGACTCGCCGGTTCCGCAGCACTTCGGCGCTGTCGCAGCGGCCGCCCCCCTGGCAGGCGCGCTCGTTGCCGATCAGCTCGACCGACCCGTCTTCGGTGTCGGCCAACGCGAAATAGCGCGCCCGGCCGAAGTGAACGGACATCGCGGAGGCGAGCCCCCGCGCATCATTCGTCGGAATGCAGATTCTCATGCTCAGCTCCTTCGCCGATGACGAGCGCGGCCGACTCGACCAGCGCCCGGACGACCTTGC
>WYBK01000340.1 GCA_011525905.1 Acidobacteriota bacterium | reverse complement strand
CGACGCCGAGCTCGAAGCCGAGGATCCGGGCGGTCAGGATGATCGCGAGCGCGTTGATCGCCGGTCCCGAGTAGAGAAACGCGGACGCGGGGCCGAGCCCCGCGCCGCGCTTGTAGATGCCGCCGAAGAGGGGCAGCACCGTGCACGAACAGACCGCCAGCACGGTGCCCGAGATCGACGCCACGCCGTAGGCGACCGGGCGCGAGGCGCCGGCGCCGAGATACTTCATCACCGCCGCCTGGCTGACGAAGACGCCGATCGCGCCGGCGATGAAGAAGGCGGGCACCAGGCAGAGCAGCACGTGCTCGCGCGCGTACCACTTGGCGAGTTGGAAGGCCTCGACCAGCGCGCCGTCGAAACGCGGCGAGCCGACCGGGAGGAAGTAGAGGCCGAGAAAGGCCCCTGCGATTCCGGCCAGCCACTTCAGCTCCGTTCGAGCGACCATCGTCGGGCCGTCACGCCCTCGCCCGGCGCGCGGCGCTGGCGCCGGCGGGCTTGCGTACGCCGATCGCAACCAGATCGAGCTCGACGGCGCAGAGCCTGGCGACCGGAACTCGGCGCAACCGGGCGACCAGCGTCCGGTCGCTGCGCACGGTCGGGTCGCTCGAGAGCCGGTCGAGCAGCGGCGCCAGCCAGGGCCGGTCGCCGCTCTCCTCGCGCAGCCGGTAGAAGACCAGCTTGCCCTCCTTGCGCTCGGTCACCAGGCCGCCGCGGGCGAGCACCGAGAGGTGTTGCGAGACCGTCGAGGGGGCCTGCTCGAGCACGGAGGTCATCTGACAGACGCAGAGCTCGCCGGTCGCCAGCATGCCGAGCAGCCGCAGGCGTGTCGGGTGCGCCAGCCCCTTGGCGGCCTCGACCAGGGGGCGCAGCAGCGGCTCGCCGTCATTCCGTCGATTCGTCATATCTGGAAATGTAGAGTCGATCGCGGCGCGGGTCCACCGCCCCGGCGGGCGGGGAGGTCGGGCCGGCGGGTGGCGAGGAGTCGCGGGTCAGCCGAAGGGGAGGGCGGCGAGCTCGACGGCGCCGCCCCCCTCGAGCTCGAGACGGGCGGGGGGCTCGCCGGCGCGGCGGTGGACGAGCGCCAGACCGAGCGCGCCGAAGCGCGGCGACCGGGCGACCGAGGTCGCCCGTCCCGCCTCGCGCCCCTCGAGGAGCAGAGGCGTTCCGGGCTCGGGCAACCGGTCGAGGAAGCGCAGGCCGCGCGGCAGCCGCTGGACGCCGCCGCGGTAGTGGATGCGGGCGACCACCTCCTGGCCGAGGTAGCACCCCTTGGCATAGGAGATCGCGCCCGCCTCGCCCGACTCCTGCGGGAAGTTGTCCGGGCCGTAGTCGACGCCGAAGGCGAGCTCCCCCGCCTCGACCCGCAGCGCTTCGGCCCCCTCCGGCGAGAGCTCCGCGAGGCCGAGCGGCGCAGCGGCTCCCGCGAGGGCGGCGCGCGCGAGCGCGAGCGCGGCCGGCTCTCCGATCGCCTCGAAGCGGGGCCCGGCCGCCGTGCGGCGGAGGAGGCGCAGCGTCGCGCCGCCGAGCTCGATCGGCGCGTGCGAGCCGGCGGCCGGCGCCATCGCCAGGCCCGCGGCGGCGAGCCGCTCGCCGGCGCGCGGTCCGCGCAGCTCGGCGACCGCGAGGTCCGGGCGGGGCGCGATCTCGACGCGCTCGACGATCCGGTAGCGGCCGAAGTGCTCGGCCACCGCCTCGCTCCGGCCGGCGGGCAGCAGCATCAGGATCGACTCCGCGAGCGCGAGCAGGTCGGCGTCGGCGACCACGCGCCCCTGGACCGTCGTGACGAAGGCGCGCCCCGCTTCCCCGGGCGCCAGCGCGCGGACGTCGGCGGTGGTCAGGTTGTGCAGGAAGCGGACGCGGTCCGGCCCCGCCACCTCGAGCACCTCGCGC
Source organism: Acidobacteriota bacterium (assembly GCA_011525905.1). Lineage (GTDB taxonomy): Bacteria > Acidobacteriota > Thermoanaerobaculia > Multivoradales > JAGPDF01 > JACTMI01. The sequence goes on along the minus strand of WYBK01000340.1, from coordinate 3,548 downwards.
TCCGGCCGCCGGCGCCAGGCGGCATCGACGCGCGCCGCCTCGTAGCCGGCGGGAGCCTGACAATCAGCCGGAGCGCTCACGCAGCGCTCTCTCCGAGCAGCTCGAGCAGGGCCGCGGGGTCGCCCAGATCGGCCACCAGCCGGTCGGCGCCGGCCTGCGCGAGACGCTCGGCACGGGTCCAGCCGGTCGCCACGGCGAGCGAGCGGATGCCGTGCGCGCGCGCGCAGTGGACGTCGAGCTCCGAGTCGCCGACGATCAGCGTCTCTTCGGGCCGGAAGCGGCCGCCGAAGCGCGCGCGCGCCCGCTCGAGCGCCACCGGCGGCAGGTCGTGGCGGTCGATCCGGTCGTCGCCGAAGGCGCCGAAGGCGAAATAGCGACCGAGGCCATGGGCGGCCAGCTTGATCTCGGCGCCCCGCTCCCAGTTGCCGGTCAGCAGGCCGAGGGCGAGGTCGGCGCGCGCGGCGAGCGCCTCCAGCCGCTCGACGACGGCGGGCAGGAGCCGCACCCGCGAGGGGTCGAAGGCGCGCGCCAGCCGCTCGACGTAGAGGTCGCGGACGCGCCCGAGGCCGGCCAACGCCTCCCCTTCGGGCACGCCGGCGCCGGTCGCGAGGTCGATCACGATGCGCGGGTCGGTCTTGCCCGAAAACTCGTAGCCGTCGATCTCCCCCGCCGTGCCGAAGACCTCGACGAGCGCCGCCTCGAAGGGGGCTCGCGACTGGCCGGCGCAATCGACCAGGGTGCCGTCGACGTCGAAGAGCACGAGGCGCATGGCGCGCGCGAGCGTAGCACCGGCGCGCTCGCCGAGCCCTCAGGCCGCGGCCCAGCGCAGCAGCGCGACGGCGCTGCCCCGGGGCAGCTCGGCGGCGGGCAGCGCGTGCACCTCGCCGCCCCGCGCGAGCGTCGCGCAGACCGCCCGCTCGAGCAGCTCGACATCCCCCGGCTGCCGCCGCGCGTGCGCCACCACCCGGGCGCGCGCGGCGTCGTAGCGCCCCCACACCTCCCCCTCCAGCGGCACCAGCAGCGCCTGGATCCTCGCCTGGTCGGCGGCGGGGAGGATCGCGCCGAGCCCTTCGGCCACCCGTCCGGTGCCGCGCAGCTCGAGCCAGCGCGCGAGCTCCGCGCGCCGGGCGCGGCGCCGGGCGGCGCCGACCAGCGCCCGCGCGCGCTCGGCCAGCTCGGCGTCGGCGAGCGTCTCCGGGTTGCCGACCAGCCCGGGCGCGACCGGTCGCAGGCGACGGCTCGCCGCGCCGAAGTGCGCGTGGAGCGACTCGACCGCCGCCAGCACCAGAGGCGCCTCGGGGTCGGGCAGCTCCGCTTCGAGGACCGTCGCGACCCGCTGGACGAAGTGGCGGATGTCGTCCTTCAAGTGCTCCTCGTCGTCGTCGCCGTGGCCGTGGAAGATCGCCGAGCGGCGCCCGAGCGCGGCCGGGCTGCTCGAGTGGGCGCTCACCGCCGACTCGTACTGCGCGTAGCCCATCTCGGCGTCGAAGCTCTCGGGGAGCCCCGCCGGCCGGATCCTTTCGCCGCTGCGAGCGCCGGCCGCGAGCAGGCGCACCTGGTTGAGGCTGAGCGCCAGGACGTAGAAGGTGGCGGCCCGCTCGGCCAGCGGCAACAACGGGCGCAGCACGAACCGGTCGCCGACCTCGACCCGCTCGGGGAGAGCGAAGTCGGTCTCGACCGGCCGCGCGAAACCGGCGCCCGCGTAGAAGGCGACCCCGCCCGGTCCGCCGGTCCAGAGCTCCGGCTCCTCGGCCAGGCGGAGGACCGGCGCCAGCAGCGCCTCGGCCTCGCTCTCGCCCAGCCCCCGCCCGGTGAGCTCGGCGCGCGCCGCGCGCGCCAGATTGTCGAAACGGACGCGGTCCTGCCGGTCGGCGCGGCCGCGCCCCACTTTCGGCTGGAAGATCGAGACGCAGGGCGCGAGCTCGACCCGCGCCAGCGCGACGAGGTCCTTGGCGTCGAGATCGTTCATGAGCGCTCCGCCTCCCCCGCCACCCAGCGGACGAAATCGGACTCGGTCAGGATGCCCACCAGCCGCCGCCCCTCGAGCACCGGCAGGCAGCCGAACTTGTGCTCGAGCATCAGCCGCGCGGCCTCGGCGAGCCCGGTGGTCGGCTCGACCGTCTCGACGTTGCGCACCATCACGTCGAGCACCCGGGTCCGCTCGAGCAGGTCGCGCTCGAGCTGCGGCGGCAAGTCGCTCTGCTCGACCAGGGAGGCGCGCAGCAGGTCGCGGTGGGTGACCAGGCCGACCAGGTCCCCTTCTGCGTCGACCACGGGCACGTGTCGCACGCCGCGGTCGGACATCAACTCCCAGACCAGCGCGAGGTCGTCCTCGGGCTCGACCGAGTAGACCCGGCCAGTCATCGCCGTCTCGACAGCCGTCGCCAAGGTTCGCATCGCCGCTACCTCCCGTCCGGGGGGCGGGCCGCGGCCGGCAGGGGGCCGGCAGCCACCCGTCGACCGGCGCGCTCCCCCTCGCTTCCCGGATACACCCGCCCCGGGGACCCCGGGCGACCCCGCGGGGTGGGGCTCGCCCCACCCCGGGCCCGGCCGGGTGCTTCAGCGCGTCTCGAAGCGGCTCATCAGGCGGAAGAGCCCGTAGAGGCCGAAGAAGACCAGCGGCGCGAGCCAGGCCGCGCGGTGGGCGACCGGCGTCAACAGCAGCAGGAGCCCGAAGCCGGCGACCAGCGTCGCCAGCAGCAGCAGGGCGAGCAGGTGGGGGCGCTCCAGGCGGGGGTAGACGAGGAAGCCGGCCACGCCCAACAGCGCGACGAAGGCGAGCACCGGCACGATCGCCCGGCGCGTCGCCTCGACCGCGTCCGCCTGCGCCGCCAGGCGGGGCGCCGCCGCCGCCCGCTCGAGCGGCAGCGGCGGGTCGCGCGGGTGCTCGGCGTAGTAGGCCTCGACGTCGTCGACGACGCGCGCCGAGCGGACCGCGATGCGGTAGCGCGGCAGGTCGCCGTCGCGCGGCACCTCGGCGATCCGCCGCAGCGTCGCGCCGCCGCTCTCCAAGTGGCCGAAGACCGTGTACCGGCCGTCGAGGTGCGGCGCCGCGGCGAGCAGGATCGAGAAGGAGCTGCGCGCGCTGTCCGGATCTTCGAGACGGGCCATCGACAGCGTCCCGAGCCGGTGGGGCAGGTCGGAGAACTCGGCCGGCAGAGGACGCTCGGCCGCCGCCTGCGCGGGCGTGAGAGCCGGCTCCCGATCGGAGACCTGCGAGATCTGGACGAAGAAGCCGGGATCGCAGCGCACGACGCGCGTGCCGTCGTAGGCGCCGAGCCGGACCAGCTCGAGGATCTGTGCGACGTGCCGGGGCGCCACCTCCGGATAGAGCGCCAGCACCAAGTCGCCGAGGTCGGTCGAGAAGACCACGCGTTCCGGCGCGGCGCGGGGCGCCGCGCGCTCGGCTTCCGTGGCGGCGAGCGGTGGCGCGGTGGCCGCGAGCAGCGCCAGCAGCGCCCAGCGGGCGCTCACCCGGCGGCTCCCGCCGCGTCGGGCCGCGCGCCCGCCGGCGCGCCCGCGCGCACCAGCTCGGGGACGTTGACCAT
>WYBK01000339.1 GCA_011525905.1 Acidobacteriota bacterium | reverse complement strand
CGAGCAGCGCGCTCTCGAGCTCGGCCGGGGTCGCCTCCCCCTTGGTCTCGGCCGAAACGCCGAAGAAGCCGTTGAGCCGCCAGGACTGCTGCGACGCGCTCGCCGAGGCGGCGATCTGGCGGTCGAGGATGAGGTTCTTCTTCAGCCTCCCGGTGTCGCCGTTGAGCAGCCCCTCGATCACGTCGAGCGCGTAGCTGTCGACGTGCTGGAAGGGCGTGGTGTGGAACTGGATCGAGAGCTGCGGCTGGCAGTCGCACTCGGCGTTCATCCGCTTCTCGGCGACCTGCGGCACCTCGAGGGTGACGACGTCGGGCACCGGCTTGGTGCCGCGCGGGATGCGGCCGAAATAGCGCTCGGCGAGCCGCCGGACCTCGGCGACGTCGAAGTTGCCGACCAGCGCGGCGGTGATGTTGTTCGGCGCGTAGTAAGTCGAGAAGAAGTCCTGGGCGTCGGCCATCGAGAGCATCTTCAGGTCGCTCATCCAGCCGATGGTGTCCCACTTGTAGGGGTGGGAGGTCCAGAACATCGCGTTGAGCTGCTCCTCGAACGGGCCGGTCGGCGTCGACTCGACCCGCAGGCGGCGCTCCTCCTGCACGACGTCGCGCTCGGAGTAGAACTCGCGGAAGACCGGCTGCAGCAACCGCTCCGACTCCATCCAGAACCAGAGCTCGAGCTTGTTGGCCGGCACGGTGATGAAGTAGATCGTCGAGTCCCAGTTGGTCGTCGCGTTCATGCCCGACGCGCCCGCCTCGGTGTAGATCTTGTCGAACTCGTCCTTGACCATGAGGGCGCGCTGCTCCTCGACCAGATCCTGGAAACGCGCCTCGAGGTCGACCAGCTCCTGCGGCCGCGCCGCGGCATCGAAGGGGTCGTCGATCTCGCCCCGGCGATAGCGCTCGCGCTGCACGGCGTAGAGGGCGCGGATCCGCTCCTGGAGCGCCTCCTGCTCGGCCATGATCTCGGCGTCGCGCACCGCGTCCTTGGTGCCGATCACGCGCGAGCCCTTGAACATCATGTGCTCGAAGAAATGGGCGACGCCGGTGATCCCGGGGCGCTCGTTGGCCGAGCCGACGCGCGCCACCCAGCCGGCCATCACCGTGGTCTGCTCGGCGCGGGGCACGAGCAGGAGCTTCATGCCGTTGTCGAGGACGAGCTCCTCGACCGGCAGCTTGGCCGCGGTCTCGGCCGCGGCCGCCGGTCCCGGCGCTCCGGCCAGGACGAGCGCGGCGACGAGGGCGCCGGCCCTTCGCACGGCGCCGCTCACGGGTTCTGCTCCATCGATTTCCTCCTTCCGAGGGGACACACCGCGAGCGGGCGAAGCTCGCTCCGCTCGAACCCTATACGGGGAGCGCGCCGGTCCGGTTCTCCCGCCTCAGTACCGCCTCGCGGCCCCGCGGACCGGAGGCGGCCGCTGCGGCGGGCCGCCGGTGGGCTGCGCTACACTGCGGTGTCCCATGGAGCCCGAGGCGGCCGGAGCCCCGGCATCGCACGTCGCTGACATCCTGGTCGTCGACGACACGCCGGCCAACCTGCGGCTGCTCGAGCGGCTGTTGTCGAGCGCCGGCTTCCACGTGCGGCCCGCCGCGAGCGGCGAGTCGGCGCTCGCCGCCGCCGCCGCGCGCCCGCCCGACCTGGTGCTGCTCGACGTCGACATGCCCGGCATGGACGGCTACCAGGTCTGTCGGGCCCTGAAGCACGATCCGGCGCTCGCCGACGTGCCCGTGGTCTTCCTCTCGGCGCTCGGCGAGACCTCCGACAAGCTCGAGGCCTTCGCCGCCGGCGGGGTCGACTACGTCACCAAGCCCTTTCACCTCGAGGAGCTGCGGGCCCGCATCGCCACCCACCTCGAGCTGCGCCAGCTGCGCCGCGAGCTCGAGCAGCGCAACCGCGAGCTCGCCGAGAGCAACCAACGGCTCCGCGCGGTCGAGCAGCTGCGCCACGACCTCGTCCACATGGTCGCGCACGACATGCGGTCGCCGCTGATGGGGGTCTCGGGCTATCTCGAGCTGCTCGAGCTGGAGCAGGAGAGCCTCGACGAGACGCAACGCGACTTCGTCGCGCGCGCGCTCGAGAGCGCGCGCGCCCTGGTGCGCCAGCTCGACGCCATGCTCGACGCCGATCGCCTCGAGTCCAACCGGGTGCCGCTGCAGCTCGGCGCGCACGACCTCGACGGCCTGCTCGAACGCGCCGCGTCGACCTTCGGCCCGCTGGGCGCTCGTCGCATCGTCCTGCACCCGCGCGGCGACCGCTCGGCGCGCGTGCGCTGCGACGCCGAGATCGTGCTGCGCGTCACCGCGAACCTGATCGCCAATGCCCTCGCGCACAGCGAGGAGAGCGAAGCGGTCGAAGTCGGGGTCGTCGACGGAAGCTCCGATCGCCTGCGGGTCGAGGTGCGCGATCGCGGACCCGGCGTGCCGGACGAGATCCGTGAGCGGCTGTTCGACAAGTACGTCTCGAGCGGCGCTCCGCGCGGCCGCATGCGCTCGATGGGTCTCGGCCTCGCGTTCTGCAAGCTGGCGATCGACGCCCACCAGGGGACGATCGGTTTCGATTCCTCGGCGGAAGCCGGCTCCCGATTCTGGTTCGAGCTGCCCCGCGAGGGCCCGGCTCGGGCGCCCCAGTCATGACCACGCAGCAGCAGCGCGAGCCGGCGCAGCGTCCGGGCGAGCGCCTCTACCAGACGGTCTTCGAGCAGAGCCACCACGCCACCTGGGTGCTATCGGCCGACGGCGCGATTCTCGCCGCCAACCGCCGCGCCCGCGGCCT
>WYBK01000055.1 GCA_011525905.1 Acidobacteriota bacterium | reverse complement strand
TGGTCGACGCGCGTGAACAGCGCGTCGTTGTGCCCCATGACCTCGACCAGGCCGTCCCGCCAGACCGCCTCGAGGTGATCGATACGCCGCTCGTGGACCTCCCGCACGACGCGTCCGACGTCTTCGCCGCGCTGCAGGTACTCGAGCAGGATCAAGTTGAAGACCCGCTGGCGCTCCCAGAGATCGTTCTGGGGCGTCTGCACGAACGGGCGCAGCGCCCTCTTGAAGAGCACGACCACCCGGCCGAGAAGGCCGCGGTGGCTGCGCACCGGGAATCGCCGATCCCCGTCCCACAGCCACCGCCAGTCCGCCAGATCGCGGGTGGGCTCGCCCAGGAAGCGCTCGAGCGGGTCGGCCGGCGCGACGGCCGCCGCCTCGCCCTCGGGCTCGCCGGGCGGCTCGGGGGCCACGTCGCTACTCTTCGGCCTCGACGGTGACCGCGAGCTCGGCGACGACCTCCGAGTGCAGATCGATCCGGACCAGATGGTCGCCGAGCGCCTTGATGCCGCCGGCGAGGTCCACCTGGCGCCGGTCGACTTCGACGCCCCGGGCGGCCAGCGCCTCCACCACCTCGCTCGCGGTGACCGAGCCGTAGAGCGCCCCGGTCTCCATCGCGCGCTTGCGCAGGCTCAAGCGCAACCCGGCGATGGCCGCCGCCACCTCGGCCGCTGCCTGGCGCTCGGCCGAGTGTCGCAGGTCGATCTTCTTGCGCTCCTGGGCGAACTGCTTGAGGTTGCCGGGCGTCGCCTCGCGCGCCAGCCCCTGGGGGAAGAGGTAGTTGCGGGCGTAGCCCGGTTTGACCTCGACCACCTCGCCACGGCGTCCGCGATGACGCAAGTCGCTCATCAAGATGACTTTCATCGTGACGTCCTCGCTAGTCCGTGGAGAATGGCAGGAGCGCCAGGTGGCGCGCCCGCTTGATCGCGGTCTGCACCATGCGCTGGTGACGGGCGCTGTTGCCGGAGATCCGGCGCGGCAGGATCTTGGCGCGCTCGAGGATGTACTGCTGTAGGAGCTTCACGTCCTTGTAATCGATGTACTCGATGTTCTCGGCGGTGAAGCGACAGACCTTGCGACGGCGGAAGAACGTGCGCTTCTTGGCGCCGCCCTTCGCCGGCGCCTTGCGACCACGACCACCCCTCGGCCCGGCCATCAGGACACCTCCTCGTTGGCGACCACTTCGCCCTCGACCGGCGCCGGCTCCTGCCCGGGAATCGCCTGTCCCGGCTTGGCGCGGTTGGTGGCGCGCTTGATGTCGAGATCGGTGCGAACGGTCAGGTAGCGCAGCACCCGGTCGTTCTGCTTCAAGCGCAGCTCGACCTCGGGGATGAGCGCCGCGGTCTTCGGCTCCATCTGCAGATAGAGGAAGACGTAGCGCCCCTCGTTGACCTTGCGGATCGGATAGGCGAGCTTGCGCTTGCCCCAGCTCTCCTCGCGGACGATCTCGCCGCCGCGCGACTGGATCAGCTGCTTGTACTCGTCGGTGAGAGCGATCATCTCCTCGTCCGACAGACGAGGATCGGCGACGATCGCCAATTCGTAGGTTCTCATCTGGCCTCCCTCTGGCCGTTCGGTCCCGCTCCTCGTGGGCGGAACAGAGAGGAATCGCGCCCCGGAGGGAGCGCGCGGCGGCCGTAGTGCCGCCGAGCGAAGCACTTTACAGGCTCGCCGGACTCGAAGGCAAGTGGTGACGGAGGATTAGGCGTTGAACCGATTCATGACCGCTTCGATCCCCTGCTCCAGCCAGAGCTCGGCCGCCGCCACCGCCCGCACGATCAGGTCGCCGACGGCCTCGAGCTCGGCCGGTTCGAAGGGCGCCAGCACGTAATCCGACAGCTCGCCCGGTGGCTTTTCAGCGTCCGCGGGGCCGACGCCCAACCGCAGCCGCGCGATCTCCTCGGTGCGAAGGTTCTCGATCACCGACTCCATCCCGCGGTGACCGCCCGGGCCGCCGCGCGCGCGGGCGCGCAGGCGGCCGAGCGGCAGCGCCACGTCGTCGTAGATCACCAGCGCGTCGGCGGGCAGGAAGCCGTGCCGCTCGGCCAAGCAACGCAACGACCAGCCGCTCCGGTTCATGAAGGTCAGCGGGCGGCAGAGAAAGAGCTCCCCCCGCCGCCCGACCCAGGAGCGGCACTCCTCGCCCGCCTCGTCGAGGCCGAGGGACGCGGCGAGGCGCTCGATCACCCGGAAACCGAGGTTGTGCCGGGTCTCGACGTAGGCGGGGCCCGGGTTGCCGAGACCCGCGATCAGCCGCGGCGGCAGCTCAGTCCTCCTCGGACTCCTCGGCCTTGCCCTTGCGGATCACTTCGGGCTCGGCGGGGGCCGTGGCGACCTCGAGGGCCGCCGCGGTCTCCGCGGCCTCGACCCGAGCGTGGGAGACGGAAGCGATCACCGCGTCCGGCGGGCTGACGAGCGTGACGCCCGCGGGCAGCGGAACGTCCTTGGCGTCGATGTGCTCGCCGACGTGCAGCCCCCCGACCTCGACCCCGATCTCCTGCGGAATGGCGGCCGGCAGGCACTCGACCTCGACCTCGCGGGTGACGAAGTCGAGCACGCCGCCCTCGTTCTTGACCCCGAACGGCGTGCCGGAGAGCTCGACGCGGACGTTCACCCGGACGGTCTGATCCATCATCACCCGTTGAAAGTCGAGATGCTCGATCTGGTTCGAGGTCGGATCGACTCGCAGATCGCGCACCATCGCGTGGCGGGTCTGGTCCGTCCCGGCGAGCTTGAGCAGGAAGATGCGGTTCTCGTGACCGCCCTCCTTGAACAGCGTGAGCAGCGTCTTCTTCGGGATCTGGACGGCGATCGGCTCCTTGCCGCCGCCGTAGACGACCGCGGGAACGATGTCGCGCGCCCGCAGGCGGCGATTGGCGCTCTTGCCTACTTCCTCGCGGCGTTCGACTTCGATGACGACCTCTTCCATGGTGTTCTTCCTCTGGGTCAGACGAACAGCGAGGATACCGAGCTGTTCTCGTGGATGCGCCGGATCGCCTCGCCGAGCAGCGGAGCGACGGAGAGTGCCTTCAGCTTGGAGCACTTCTGGAGCTTCTCCTCGACCGGCGTGGTGTTGGTGATCAAGACGAGCTCGAGCGGCGACTGCTCGATGCGCTGCAGCGCCGGGCCCGAGAGAATGCCGTGCACGCCCGCGGCGAGGATCCGCCGGGCGCCCTGCGCCGCCAGCGATTCCACCGTCTTGGTCAGCGTGCCCGCGGTGTCGACGATGTCGTCGAGGATCAGGACGTTCTTGCCGGTGACGTCGCCGATGATGTGCATGATCTCGGCGACGTTCGGCGCGGTGCGCCGCTTGTCGACGATCGCCAAGCCGGCCTCGAGCCGCTTGGCGATCGCCCGCGCCCGTTCGACGCCACCGGCGTCGGGCGAGACGATGACCAGGTTCGGAATCGCCAACTCGCGGATCGCGTCGAGCAACACCGGCGCCGCGAACAGGTGGTCGACCGGCACGTCGAAGAAACCCTGGATCTGCGCCGCGTGCAGATCCATCGTCAGCACCCGATCGGCCCCGGCGCGCGAGATCAGATCGGCAACCAGCTTGGCGGTGATCGGCACGCGGGGCTGGTCCTTCTTGTCCTGGCGCGCGTAGCCGTAATAGGGCAGGACCGCGGTCACGCGCGACGCCGACGAGCGCTTGAAGGCGTCGAGCAGGATCAGCAGCTCCATCAGATTCTCGTTGACCGGCCGGCAAGTCGGCTGGACGATGAAGACATCCGAGCCGCGCACGTTCTCGTCGATCTGACAGAAGGTCTCGCCGTCCGAGAAGTTGAACGCCGTCGAATTGCCCTGCGTGATGTTCAGGTACTCGCAGATCTCGCGGGTCAGCGACGGATTCGCGCGCCCGCCGAAGATCTTGATCTCGCCGTACATCCCCACCGCCCCCCTGGAATCGGTCCTCGCTTCACACCCGGTGGCGTCGCCGCGGCGGGCGACGTGGTTGGGGCGGGAGGATTCGAACCTCCGAATGCGAGATCCAAAGTCTCGTGCCTTACCGCTTGGCGACGCCCCAGCGTGCCGCCGCCCTTCGCGCCGGCGCCCCGGCCTAGCCGACCCCCCAGAAGGAATCGTTCAGGTGCCGACGTTCGACTTCCTCGAGCGAGAGGCCCTCCTCCCCGCTCCCGTTTCCGCCGTCGCCGCCGCCGCCCGGACCGTCGCTCGCCGTCGGACCCGGGGCCGTCTCGGCGGCCGCCGGCCGCTCCGACGTCCTGCCCTCGAGCGCCGCGCGGTACTCGCCGAGAATCCGATCCTCGACCCAGCGGCGGGTTTCGTTGTTGAGCGGATGCGCGACGTCCTTGAACTCGCCGTTGCGCTTCTTTCGGCTCGGCATGCTGATGAACAGGCCGTCCTTGCCCTGGATCACTTTGATGTCGTTGACCATGAAGCAGCGGTCGAGAACGATCGAAACGAAGGCCTTGAGCTTCTCCTCTTCGATCGGAAAGACGCGCACCTCGGTGATCTCCACTTCAGCCCCCCCTCTCGGCAGCCCCGTACCCGCTCGCGCGATGCCACTCGGCGCGGCCGAGGGTGCGCACAGGGAACCAAGCGGTGCCGGGCGGCAAGCCGATCCCCGCCGCTCGCGCGACGTCGGGATCCTCGAAGACCGCGAACAGGGTCGAGCCGCTTCCGGACATCCGCACGACCCGCGCTCGCGAGCGAACCAATTGAGTATATAACGCACCCAGCTCCGGACGCAGCCCGAACACCGCCGCTTCCAGGTCGTTCTCGCCGATCGGGCCTTCAGCGGACTCGATCGAGCCCCCGGCCAGCAGCGCTGCGACCCGGCGCGAGGGCTCCGCCCGCGCGCGCTCCGCGGGGAAGGCCCGGAACGCCTCGGCGGTCGACACCGAATAGCTCGGCAGCGCCAGCCAGAGCTCTAGCGGATCGTGAAGGTCGGGGAGCGGGCGGATCTCGTCGCCGCGGCCGAGGCCGAGAGCGAGGCCGCCGTGCAGGAAGAAGGGGACATCGGCGCCCAGCGAGCGGGCGATCCGTTCGAGCTCGGCCTCCGACGGGCCCGAGCCGGTCATCAGGGCGAGCCCGCGCAGCGTCGTGGCCGCGTTGGCGCTGCCACCCCCCAGGCCGCCCCCGACCGGGATCCGCTTGAGCAGGCGGATGCGCGCCCCGACTCCCCCACCCACGGCCGCCAGGAAGGCCTCGGCCGCGCGAACGACGAGGTTCTCCCGTCCCGCGGGCAGGTCGGCGCGGCCCGTCTCGAGCGTCACGCCCCCCGCGGTCAGCTCGATCTCGAGCTCGTCGGCCAGGTCGATGGTCGAGAACAGGGTGCGCAGCTCGTGGTAGCCGTCCGCACGGCGCCCCGCCACCTCGAGGTGGAGGTTGAGCTTGGCGAAGCTACGAAAGGTCGACATCGGCGCAGTCGGGCTCGTCGTCCGGGGCTGGACCGAGCGGCTCGAGGGGGTCCGCGAGCGGCTCGGCGGTCATCTGGCGCCAGCGCACGAACAGACGGGTCTGTCCGACTTCGAGCGAGGCGCCGTCCCGCTCTCGTCGGTAGCGAAGATCCCCGCCGCTGCGATGGAGGGTCCACTCCGCGACCTCCAGGCCGTCGAGCCGCCGGCTCCACTCGCGTCCCTCGGCGTCTCGGTAGCGGTCGAGGTCGCCCGGCGCCGGCCTGGCCGACTCGGCGGCGGCCGGCAGGCGGCCGAGCAGGACCGGAGGCAGGTCGAGCGCCGCCAAGCCCCAATCGAGACGGGGCAGGGCGTCGGCGTGCACCGGATCGAACCGGCAAGCCTGCTGCCGCCGCTCGTCCCGAAAGCGGCCGGCGCTGCCGTCCACCGCGATGCGCCAGAGGGCCCGGCCGAAGGGATCGCTCGCGGCGAGGTCGAAACGGTCCGGACGGGCGAGCCGCAGGACCAGCTTGAAGCTCGGATCGAGCGCACCGCTGCGCGCGACCTCGACGCGGAAGAGCCGCTGTTCGCCGAGGCTCTCGGCGCCGATGGCAGCGGACGCTCCGGACGACGGCCGCGGGCCCCCGCCAGCACTGCGGCAACCGGCGAGGGCGATCCAGGCGAGGCCGAGCGCGGCGAGCCGCCGCGGCCCACGAAGACTCAGGAGTCGCCCCCGACCCGAGCGAGCCGCTCGGCGAGCGCCTCGGCCGGGGCGCCGGCATCGATCGCGCGCCGATAGGCGTCGCGCGCCCGCTCGCGCTCGCCGGCCGCGGCCAGGGCGTCGCCGAGGTGCTCGAGGACGGTCGGATCGCCGGGGACGAGGCGCGCGGCGCGCTCGAGCAGCGCGACGGCTTCGGGGAAGCGGCCGAGCCGGAAATAGCCCCAGCCGAGCGAATCGACGTAGGCGCCGTTGTCGGGATCGATCCGGACCGCCTTGCGCACCATCTCGACCGCGCGGTCGAGATGCTCGCCCCGCTCGATCCAGAGGTACCCGAGATAGTTGAGCGCCGGCGCGAAGTCCGGCGCGCGCTCGAGCACCCGCTCGAGCAGGGCGACCGCCTCGGGAACGCGTCCGATCCGCTCGTAGGCCGAGGCCAGGCGATAGGAGACCGGCACCGAATCGGGCTCTCGCGCCAGGATCGCCTCGAGGATCGGTGCCGAGCGGGCGAACTCGCCCCGTCGCTGCAGCAGCTCGGCGGCGCGCAGCTCGCCACCCTCCGACTCGGCGAGCAGCCGCGCCAGCTCGGCCTCGGCCTCCTGCTGCCGTCCGGCGTCGAGCAGCAGGTCGATGCGACGGGCGAGCAGGGCCGGGCGCCGCGCGTCCGCGGCGCCGAGCAGGTCGAGCGCGTCCTGCTCCTCGCCGCGCGCCGCCAGGCTCTCCGCCAGCAGCAGCGTCCCCTGCTCGCTCAGCCGTTCGTCCTGCTCGGCTCGAAGCGCTTCGGCGAGCAGGGCGAGCTCCGGCCAGCGCTCGGCGCGGGCGAGCACCAGCGCCCGCTCCAACCGGGCGCGCTCGGCGTCGCCGTCCCGTCCCGCCGAGCGCATCGCCTCCTCGCGCCGGGCGAGCAGATCGAGGGCCTCGTCGAGCCGGCCGAGCGGCTCGAGGGCCCGCAGATAGAGGTCGCCGATCTGTTCGTTCTCCGGCGACCGCAGGGCGAGCGGCTCGAGCCAGCCCGCCGCCGCCTCGAAGTTCCCGGTGGCGAGCTCGACCAGGCCGAGCAGCACCCGGGCTCCGGCGAAGGCCGGATCGTCCGCGGCCAGCCGCTCCGCCACGCCGCGCGCGCCGTCGAGATCCCCCGCCAGGTAGAGCTGGTGCGCGAGCCGGCGTCGCACTTCGAGCATCTCGCGCTGATCGTCCGGGGTGGCCTGAAGCAGCTCGGCGGCCTCGGCGCTGCGCCCCTGGCGGGCGAGCGAGTCGGCGAGGTCGAGGCGTTGCGCGAGCTGCCGCGGGTGCGCGGCGAGCAGCGCTCGCTGGTGAGCCTCCGCCTCCCCGCCTCGGCCGGCCGCCGAGAGCGCGCGGGCGAGCAGCGACTCGAGCGTCGGCTGCCCCGGCCGCAACCGCGCGGCCTCGGAGAGCGGGGCGATCGCCAGATCCGCCTGCCCCGCGGCGAGCCGGAGCTGCCCCAACGAAGCCAGCGCCTCGACGTCCCCGCCGTCGATCTCGACCAACCGCTCGAACGCCTCGAGCGCCGCGGCGAGCGCCGCCGGGTCGCGCTCGGCCCGCACCATCTCGATGCGCCCGCGCAGCCGCAACGCCTCGGGCTCGTCGGGCGCCAGTCGCTGGGCTTCCGCCGCCTCGGCCGCGGCCTGCTCGAGGCGTCCGAGCCGGAAGAGCAGCTCCGCGCGCTCGATCCGCACCGCCGGTTCGTCGGGCGCGCGCTGCGCGGCGATCGCGAAGGCCTCGAGCGCTTCCTCGAGCTCCCCCTCGGCGATCAACAGCTGGCCCAGCGTGAACTGGAAGGCCCCCTCGTCTACCGCCCGCGAGTCGGCCGGCACCGCGAGCGCGATCAGGAGGGCGAGCGCTTGCCACCGCGCGGTCATGCCGTCATCATAGCCTCGATCCTCCCGGCCGGAGGCGCGCTCGCGCCTCGCAAGACGCCACTCGGCGCGGTGAAACGGGAGCGGAGGGGGCTCGGAATGCGGCGGCAGAAGCCGCGCCTCGGGGAGCTGCTCGAGGAGCGGGGCTGGATCACGCGCGAGCAGCTGCTGCGGGCGCTGCGCAACCAGAAGGTGGTCGGCGGCAAGCTGGGCACCTGCCTGCTCGAGGTCGAGGCGCTGCCGGAGGAGACGCTGCTCGAGGCGCTGTCGATCCAGCAGAGCGCCCCGTCCGCGAGCAGCGACGACTTGCGCGGCGTACCGGATGTCGTGACCCGGCTGGTCCCCGCCAAGGTCGCTCGGCGGCTCGGCGCCGTCCCCTTTCGGGCGAGCGGCACGCAGGCCAAGGTGGCTGTCCTGGACGCGAGCGACCTGGCGACGCTCGACGAGCTCTCCTTCGTCACCGGCCGCCGCGTCCACCTGCACGTGACGAGCGAGGTCCGCCTGGCCGAGGCGCTGGAGCGCTACTACGACGAGCCCTGCCCGCAGCGGCTCGCCAAGCTCGTCGATCGACTCAACCGGAGCCGGTTTCTCTGGCGCGCCGAGGGGGGACGGTCGGCGGAAGGCGGCGAACGCCCTCCTCCGCACCAGCCCGGAGGCCCACCGACGGTTGCCGGCCCGGCGGACTTTCTTCCCAAGTTCGAGCGCGGGTCCGAGCTCGAGCTGCCGCCGGTCGACCTCCCGGGTCCGGCCGCTCCACCGCCGCCGTCGGGCGGCGTTCGAGACGCCGCTCCCCCGCCGGAGCGATCGATCGCGGCCGCGACGACGGCACCCGCTCCGCTCGGCGCGGCCGACGAGGAGGAGACGACCGGCGAGCTCGCCCTGGCGCCGCCGCCGCTCGGCTTCGAGGCGGCCGAAGCCAGGCTGCAGAGCCCGGCCGACCGCGACGACGTCGGCCGCACCCTGCTCGAGTTCGCCGCCGGACGGGGCCGCCGCGCCATGCTCTTCAAGATGGTGCGCGACGGCGTCGCCGGTTGGCTCGCCGGAGCGGAGGTGGACGCCGATCGCTTCGCCGCTTTCCACGTGCCGCAATCGAGCGCCTCCGTCTTCCGTTCGTTGCTCGAGGGCGCGCCGCTCCACCGCGGTCCGCTCTCGCAGCTCGCCGCGGACAGCCACCTGCAGGCCCTGCGCGGCGGAGCCGCTCCCGCCGCGACCGACGTGCTGCTCCTCCCCCTGCGCCTGCGCGACCGCACGGTCGGCGTGCTCTATCTCGAGCCCGACGGCGAGATCTTTCCGCCGGAGGCCATCGGCGAGCTGCAGCGGCTGACCGCCAAGGCCACGATCGCGCTCGAGCTCTGCATCCTGCGGAGCAAGCTGGCGCGCGCCTGAGCGGGGCGACGGGCCGCGCGCGTTGACAGCGCGCGCGCCCCCTCAATATGCTCGACCCGAGGCCGACGGAGCGAGACCGAAGATGATCAAGGCGGACATCGTCGCGCGAGTGGCGGAGCTTTCGAGCATTCCTCGCAACAAGGCGGTCGTGGCAGTGGACACCATCATCGACTCGATGAAGGGCGCGCTGTGCGACGGCAAGCGCATCGAGCTGCGCGGCTTCGGCGTCTTCCAGGTCCGCGACCGCAAGAAAGGGGTCGGTCGCAACCCCAAGACCGGGGTCGAGGTCGCGATCACCCCCGGTCGCACCGTCCGCTTCAAGCCGGGCAAAGAGCTGAAGAACCTCTGATTCCCGCCCCTGGGGCGACCCTCTCCTGCAACCCGAGCTGCTCCCCCCGCTGCCGCCCGCCGGTGCGCGCAAGCGCTCCGCCGGAGCCGGCTCGCTGCCGCTGGCGCTGCTGCTCGCGCTCCTGTCGCTGTTCACCACTACGACTCTGGGCGGCGTCTTCTTCCTCGGCAGCCGCACCGACGTCGTCACCGACATCCCGCCGCTGCTCCTACCCGAAACGGTGACCCGGGTCTGGCTCGACGAAGAGCTACGCTCCTGGGGGCTGCGCTTCGCGCTGCCGACGCTGCTGATCCTGCTCTGCCACGAGCTCGGCCACTACGTCGTCTGCCGGCGCCGCGGCCTGCCCGCCACTCCTCCCTACTTCGTACCGGCGCCACTCGGGCTGGGCACCTTCGGCGCGTTCATTCGCATCCGCGGACCGATCCGCTGCCGCCGCGATCTGATCGACGTCGGCATCTCGGGACCGATCGCCGGCTTCGCGGCGCTGCTGCCGATCCTGATCTACGGCGTCGCCGCCTCCGAGCCGGTGGTGCCCCCCGCGCCGACGGAGGCGGCGGCCGCCGCCGGGCTGGTGCTCTACCTGCCCGGGCGGAGCCTGCTCGTCGTCCTGCTCTCGCAGCTCTTCCACGGCGCGCTGCCGGTCGGCGCGATCCTCAATCCACACCCCTGGCTGCTGGCCGGCTGGGTCGGCCTGTTCGCGACCATGCTCAATCTGCTCCCCTTGGGCCAGCTGGACGGCGGGCACGTGCTCTACGCCGCGGTCGGCCGGGCGCAATGGCGCCTCGCCTGGCCGCTCTGGGGAGCGCTGGCTCTCGCTGGCTTCCTCTGGCCCGGGTGGTGGCTCTGGTGCGCGGTGGTCGCGTTGATCGGCGTCCGCCATCCGGTGCTCGCCGACGAAGAGACGCCGCTCGACCCCTTCCGCCGGCGCCTCGCGCTCGCCGGACTCGCGCTCTTCCTGCTCTGCTTCATGCCGGTGCCGATCCGGCAGGTGCCGATCGGTTTCTAGGAATTGCCGGAGTGCGCCGGGCCCGGCCGGAAGTCGAGCGGGATCGTCACCGGCCCCTCGTTGACCAGCGAGACGAGCATGCGCGCACCGAAGCGCCCCATCTCGACCCGCAACCCGCGCCGTCGCAGCTCTTCGGCGAGCCGAGCGACCAGCGGTTCGGCCAGCTCGGGCGGCGCCGCGCCGGTGAACGAGGGGCGCCGGCCACGGGCGGTCGAGGCGAGCAGCGTGAACTGGGAGACCAGCAGCACCTCGCCTCCGGCCTCGGCGACGTCGAGGTTCATTCTCCCCTGCACGTCGTCGAAGATCCTCAGGCTCCGGAGTTTCGTGGCCGCGGCGGCGATTTGGGGCTCGCCGTCGCCCGGCTCGATGCCAACGAGCACCAGCAGCCCCCGGCCGATCGCTCCGACTCTCTCGCCCCCGACTTCGACCGCGGCTCGGGCGACCCGCTGCAAGATGAGACGCATCGATTTCCGACTCCTGTGAGCGAGAGGGGAAGGTCGGAGCCTATGATACCGTCCGCCCCCACGCGGAGGAGACGCCAGCCATGATCAACAAGGTGATTCTGATCGGCAACCTGGGGCAGGATCCCGAGATCCGCCGGACGCACAGCGGACAACCGGTGGCCAACCTGCGGGTCGCGACCTCGCGTCGGACCAAGGACCGCGACGGCAACTGGACCGACCAGACCGAGTGGCACTCCGTGGTCTGCTTCGCGCGCTCGGCCGAGCTCGCCGAGCAATACCTCCGCAAGGGGAGCCGGATCTTCGTCGAGGGGCGGTTGCAGACCCGCTCCTGGGAGGACCGCGAGGGCAAGAAGCAGTACCGCACCGAGGTCGTTTGCGAGAACTTGAAGTTCCTCGACTCGCGCGGATCCGGCCCTGCGGACGAGAGCGGCGGCCACGCCGGCGGCGGCCGCGGCGACGAGTCGCACGAGCTGCCGGGCGACGACGACATCCCCTTCTAGGCCGATTCCAACGCCGCGGCGAGACGCGCGAGGCGCGACGCGATGCGCGGCAGCGGCGGCGCCGGCCGGCGACCCTGTCGCCGGCGCGCCAGCCAACGGCGCAGGCGCTCGAGCCGAGCGATCGCCTCCGCGAGCCGCCGGCGCAGCGCGGGCCGCGCCAATCGGCGGGCGATCGCCTCGGCCTGATCGAGCCGGCGGCAGAAGAGCAGGCCGTCGCAGCCGGCGGCGAGCGCCTGCTCTCCCCGTTCCACGAGCGCCCCCCAGGGTGCCAGCGCCCCCATCTCGAGATCGTCGGAGAGCATCGCGCTGCGCCCGAGCCCGCAGGCCGAGCGCAACGGGCCGCCGGCGATCGCGGACGAGAGCGAAGCCGGGCGCTGCGAGGGATCGAGCGCCGGATAGATGGCATGGCCGACCAGCGCGCACTCGGCGGCCGCCGCCAGCCGCCGGAAGGGCTCGAGGTCGCGCTCGAGCTCCGCGGCGGTGAGCGCGACCCGCGCCGGCGCCTCGTGTGTATCGAGCTCGGCGCCGCCGAGCCCGGGGAAGTGCTTGACGCAGCCGCCGACCCCGGAATCGTGCAGCCCGGCGAGGAAGGCCGCCGCGCGCGCGGTGACCGCGCGGGGTCCGGCGCCCAGGCACCGCCCGTCGAGGGCGTTGCCGCGCCAGCCCCGGTCGAGGTCGACCACCGGCGCCAGATCGAGGTCGAGGTCGAGCCGGGCGAGCGCCGCGCCGACCCAGCGCCCCGCCCGGCGCGCCTGCGCCGGCCGCGCGCGCGCCAGCGCCGCCGCCGCCGGAGCGGCGCCGGCGAGGGAGCGCAACCGGTCGACCCGTCCCCCCTCGGCGTCGACGGCGAGGACCCCACCCGGGACGTGGGTGCGCAGGTCGGCAACCAGCGCGGCGAGCTCGGACTCCGTGCCGACGTTGCGCGCGAAGAGCACCACGCCGGCGGGCGCGACGCGCGCCAGCGTGCGCCGCTCCGCAGCGGTCAGCCGGACCCCCTCGACGCCGAGGAAGAGCGCGCCGCCGCCGATCACCCGCCCAGCCTCTCTTTCAGGCTCGCGACCAGGTTGAGCGCGGCGAGCGGCGTCAGCCGCTCGAGGTCGACCTCGCGCAGCAGGCGCGCGGCGATCTCCTCGGGGGGCGTGAAGAGCGGCAACTGCGCCGCGCGCTCGGCGGCGTAAAACGCCCCCTCCGCCAGGCGCGGACGCCCCGACGGGTCGAACTCCTTGGCCTCGAGGTTGCCCAGCACCTGCTCGGCGCGCGCGACCACCTCGTCCGGCACGCCCGCCAGCCGAGCCACGTGCAGGCCGTAGGACTTGTCGGCGCTGCCGGGCACCACGCGCCGGAGGAAGACGATGCGCTCCTCCCACTCCTTGACCGCCATGGTCCGGTTGACCACGCGCGGCAGCAGCTCGGCGAGCTCGGTCAGCTCATGGTAGTGCGTGGCGAACAGAGTGAGCGCGCGCCGCTTCTCGTGCAGGTGCTCGACGATCGCCCAGGCGAGCGAGAGGCCGTCGAAGGTCGCGGTCCCGCGACCGACCTCGTCGAGCAGCACCAGGCTGCGCTCGGTGGCGAAGCGCAGGATGTTGGCGGTCTCGATCATCTCGACCATGAAGGTCGATTCGCCGCGCGCCAAGTCGTCCGAGGCGCCGACGCGCGAGAAGATCCGATCGATCGCGCCGATCTCGGCGGCGCGCGCCGGTACCCAGCAGCCGGACTGCGCGAGCAGGACGATCTGTGCGACCTGGCGCAGGTAGGTCGACTTGCCCCCCATGTTCGGGCCGGTGAGCAGCACGATCTGCGCTTCCCCGGGGGTGAGCTCGCAATCGTTGGGCACGAAGCCCGCGCCGAGCGCCTGTTCGACCACCGGATGACGCCCCTCGACGATCCGGATGCCCTCCCCCGGCGGCAGCAGCCGCGGCCGCGCCCAGCCGCTCGCACGCGCCAGCTCGGCCCAGCCGGCGAGCACGTCGACTTCGGCGAGCGCCCGGCCGAGCGCCGCCAGGCCCTCCGCGGCGCGGCCGACCTCGGCCCGCAGGCCCTCGAAGAGGCGCCTCTCGATCTCGAGCTGCCGCTGCTCGGCGCGCAGGATCCGTTCCTCGAGCGCCTGCACCTCGGGCGTGACGTAGCGTTCCGCGTTGACCAGCGTCTGGCGCCGCACGTACTCGGGGGGTACCTTGGCGGCGTTGGCCCGGCTGATCTCGATCGAGTAGCCGAAGACCCGGTTGTAGCGGATCTTGAGCGAGCCGATGCCGGTGCGCTCGCGCTCGCGCGCCTCGAGCGAGAGGATGTGCCTCTTGCTGTCGCCGGCCAGCGAGCGCGCCTCGTCGAGCTCGGAGTCGACGCCGGCCGCGATCACTCCCCCCTCCTCCACCTTGGCGCTCGGCGACTCGGCGAGCGTCGCCGCCAGCCGCTCTCCGAGCGGCCGGAGCGGATCCGGGGCGGCCGCCGCGGCGCGCGGCGGCGCGACCGCCTCGGCCAGCTCGCCGAGGGCGCCGGCGGCCGCGCCGAGCCCGTCGCGCAGCGCGGCCGCCTCGCGCGGCGTCAGCGTGCCGAGCGCGCCGCGCGCGGCGAGCCGCTCGAGGTCCGGAACCCGCCCGAGCCGCTCGCGCAGGCGCTCCAGCCGCGCGGGCGCGGCGAGCAGCTCGGCCACCCCGTCCTGGCGCTGCCGCACCGCTTCGGGGTCGAGCAGCGGCCGGCGCAACCAGTCGCGCAGGCGCCGCGCCCCCGGTGCCGTGATCGTGCGGTCGACCCGCGCGACCAGGGTCGCGTCGCGACTCCCTTCGCGCTGTGGCCGGAAGATCTCGAGGTTGGCGAGCGTGGTCGCGTCGACCACCATCCGGTCGGCGGTGGCTCGCAGCTCCAGCGCGCGCACGTGATCGAGCCCCGACAGCTGGTTCTCCTGGGCGTAGGCGAGGGCGGCGGCCGCGGCACGCGTCGCCGGCTCGTCGGGATCGAGCCCGTGTCCGCGCAGCGTGGCGACGCCCAGCTGGCGCCCGAGCCGCTCGGCGGCCGCCCGCGGGGAAGGGAGCCGGCCGGCGAGCGGCGTGACGCAGACCCCTTCGCGCTCCGCCCAGGCGAGCAGCGGCGGCGGCGCTCCCTCCGGGTCGAGCAGCAGCTCGCGCGGGCGCACGAGCTCGAGCTCGGCGAGCGCCTCGGCCGCGCTGGAGAACCGCCGGACGAAGAACGAGGCGGTCGAGACGTCGAGGAATGCGCCGCCGCTCGCCTCCCCCTCGGAGACCAGCGCCGCCAGATAGTTCTCTTCCTTGCCCTCGAGCAGGCCGCTCTCGGCGAGCGTCCCCGGAGTCAGGATGCGGGTGATCTCCCGCCGGACCAGCCCCTTGGCCTGGGCCGGGTCCTCGACCTGGTCGCAGACCGCGACCTTGAGCCCGAGCTTCAGCAGCCGGCCGACGTACCCTTCGAGCGCATGGTGCGGCACGCCGCACATTGGCGCCTCGCTTTCGGTGCCCTTCTGCCGGGCCGTCAGCGTCAGGTCGAGCAGGGCCGCGGCGCGCCGGGCATCCTCGAAGAAGAGCTCGAAGAAGTCCCCCATCCGGTAGAAGAGCAGGGCATCGGGATGGAGCGCCTTGAGCTCCAGGTAGTGCCGGAGCATCGGCGTGAGCTCGGCTGCCGCGGGCATGGCCGTCGAGTCTAGCGCCCCTCGCGGCGCTTCAGATTCCGGCGCGCAGCAGGTCGCAGGCGCGGTCGATCGCCGCGTCGGTGAGGTCGCGGTGGGTGACCAGGCGCACCCGTTCGCCGTCGACGGCGCTGGCCAGCAGTCCTTGCGCCCGCGCTCTCGCGCACCAGGGCGGGGCCGGGGCCGATTCGTCGGCGAGGGGGCGCAGGCGGAAGATCAGGATGTTGGTCTCCACCGCTGCCGCGTCGATCTCGACGCGCGGGGCCTCGGCGAGCGCCTGGGCGAGCCGGCGCGCGTTGCGGTGGTCGCGCTCGAGCTCTCGCGGTCCGTCGCGCAGGGCGATCCGGCCGGCGGCCGCGAGCACGCCAACCTGACGCATCCCGCCCCCCAGCATCCGCCGGACCTGCCGCGCCTCGGCGATGCGCGCTGCCGTCGAGCAGAGCAGCGAGCCGACCGGAGCCCCGAGCCCCTTCGACAGGCAGAACATGACGGTGTCGAATCCGCGCGCGAGCTCCGCCGCGAGGACGCCGAGCGCGACCGCCGCGTTCCAGATCCGCGCGCCGTCGAGGTGGACGGGCAGCCCCGCCGCCCGGGCGACCGCGAGCACGCCGTCGAGCCGGGCGCGCGGGAAGACCCGCCCGCCGGCGACGTTGTGCGTGTTCTCGACCGCGAGAGCGCCGGTCGCGACCCGATAGCCGCCGGGAGGCACCAGGGCGTCGCGGAACGCTTCGGGCGACGGCAATCCGTCGGGGCTCGGCAACGGCCGCGGCTGAATGCCGGAGAGCGCCGCCATCGCCCCCATCTCGTAGAGCAGGACGTGGGCACGCTCGTCGCAGAGCAGCTCGGTCCCGCGCGGCGCCAGGATTCGAAGGGCGATCTGATTGCCCATGATGCCGGAGGGGACGAAGAGCGCCGCCTCGGTACCGAGGGCCTCCGCGGCCTCCTCCTCCAGCCGGCGGACGGTCGGATCCTCGCCGTAGACGTCGTCGCCGACCTCGGCCGCGGCCATCGCCCGGCGCATGGCGTCGGTCGGCCGGGTGACGGTGTCGGAGCGCAGATCGATCGGTTCCACGCGCGGATTCTACCGGCGCGCATCCCCCGCCGGGGTGGCGCCGGGGTGGCGAGGTGGCGATATCCTGGCCACGCTGCTCCCGGGGGCGGCACGCGCCCTCGGCGAAAGGAGGAGCCCGTGGAGCGACCCCTGAACCTCACCACCCGCGGCATCGACCTTCCGGAGGAGCTGAAGCTCGACCTCGAAGCGCGCGCCGCGCGCCTCGAGCGCTTCTACCCGAGGCTGATCGGCTGCTCGATCGTGGTCGAGGGTCCGGGGCGCAAGCACCGCAACGGGGGCCCCTATGCCGTGGGCCTCGACCTGCGGGTGCCGGGAGCGGAGCCCCTCCTGGTCACTCGACGCAAGGAGGCGCGGCTCGAGAGCGCGATCGACGCGGCCTTCGAGGCGGCGCGGCGGCAGCTCGAGGAGCTGGCGCGCGCGCAGCGCGGCGAGAAGCAGCGCTAGCGCAGCAGCTCCGCCAGCACGGAGTTGGAGAGCAGGTAACCCTCGGGCGTGAGCGCGAGGCGGCCGGAGCGCCATTCGAGGAAGGGCGCCAGGCGGTCGATCCGTCGCGCCGCCTCGGCCGCGCCGAGGCCGGCCTCTTCGAGCAGCTCTGGAGCGATCCCCTCCGCCAGCCGCAGGCCGAGGAAGACCCGCTCCGCCGCCGGATCGGCGGGCAGCTCCTCGATCGCCAGCGGCTCGTCGATCCAGCCCTCGAGGTCGGGCCGGTGGCGGAAGCGCCGTCCGTCGACGAAGGAGTGCGCGGCCGGCCCCAGACCGAGCCAATCCTGGCAGCGCCAGTAGCGCAGGTTGTGGCGGCACTCCGCTCCGGGACGCGCGAAGTTCGAGATCTCGTAGTGGCCGTAGCCCGCCGTCTGCAGCCGCCGGCGCATGGCGAGGTAGCGCCGCCGCTGGGCTTCCTCGCCGGCGAACAACCGGGGCCGCTCCCGCCGCAGGAAGTCGAGCTCCGATCCCTCGTGGACTTCGAGCAGGTAGAGGCTCAGGTGCTCCGGAGCGAGCGCGATCGCCCGCTCGACGCTGTGCGCGAAGCTGCCGTCGGTCTGCGCCGGAATGCCGATCATCAGGTCGAGCGACAGCCGCTCGAAACCGGCCTGCCGCGCGCGCTCGACCCCCTCG
The DNA here is from genome assembly GCA_011525905.1 of Acidobacteriota bacterium. GTDB lineage: Bacteria > Acidobacteriota > Thermoanaerobaculia > Multivoradales > JAGPDF01 > JACTMI01. The sequence goes on along the minus strand of WYBK01000055.1, from coordinate 12,471 downwards.
GCGGCGCCCGCGGCGTCGTGGCGCCGGCCCAAGAGGCGCAGCTCCCGGTCGACGAACGACTGGACGCCGATCGACAACCGCCCGACGCCGGCCTCGCGAAGCCCCACCAGCCGCGCGAGCGTGAGATCGGATGGATTGGCCTCGGCGGTCACTTCGGCGTCGGCCGCGAGGTCGAAAGCGCCGGCGAGCCGGCGGAGGATCGCTCCGACCTCTCGAGGCTCGAGGAGCGACGGCGTGCCTCCCCCGAAGAAGACGCTCTCGACTCGCCGGTCGCCGTAGCGTCTCCCCCACTCGTCGATCTCGGTCTCGAGGGCGGCGAGGAATCGGTCCATCCGCTCGCGGTTCTCTCCGACGCGGTAGAAGTCGCAGTAGCGGCAACGCGTCCGACAGAAGGGGACGTGCAGGTAGAGGCCGAGCGTCACGGGATCCGCGTTCACGTCGCTCCCGTCGAAGAGGGCGCGCACCAGGCGGCGGCGAGCTCCTCGAGCAGCGTGGAGCGGCCACTCTCGACCAGGCCGGCAACCAGCGAACGGGCCGGCGGCGGCAGCCATTCGAGCACGTCGAGGTTGCCTTCGCGCGCGATCGAGGCGAGGTCGAGCGCGCTGCCGTCGAGATGCCGCGCGGCAGCGGCCAGGGCGAGCCCCTCCGGCTCGGCGCGGCCGAGCCGGAGCCAGAGCTCCGAAGCCTCGGAGAGCGCCGCGGCCAGTTCCCGGTTGCGCGCCATCCGGGGTGACAGCCCCGGGAGCCGGGGGCGCGCCGGACGCCAATCGAGTCCGCGCGCCGCCAGCATGGCCGCGACGTGGCGCTCGGACGGCGGCTCGCGATGGAAGACCGCCTCGAAACGGTCCTCCCCGAGCGTTTCGGCCAGGCGCCGGCGATCGGTGGGCTCGAGCTCCGGCGCGACCGGCAGCAGGACCTCCGGGGCGCTCACCGCGGCGGCGGCGATCAGCCGTTCGAGCTCGGCCGCGTCGCGCCAGAGACCCGGAAGCAACGGCAGCACCACCCAGAGCCGGCCTCCGGGCGGCGCACAATCAGCCAATCGCTCGATCCCTCGATCGACGCTCTCGAGCAACCAGGGGAGCGGATCCCAGACCCGTACCGCCGACTCGGGGAGGTCGATCGCCTCCCCGGGGTCGAGCGCGACCAGCGCGGGCGAGCCGGCGGCCGCCAGCGTGGAGGCAAGGCGGGCGGCCTCTGCAGCCGCCGCGAACGGTAGCTGCGTCAAGTCCGGGCGGGGCGGGGCCACCGGATCGCAAGGCGGCGCCCCAGAGCCCGTCGCCGCGCCCGGCCAGCGCAGACGGCGCGCCACCGCATCGAGTCGGGGCTGCCCGGGAGCCGGCCAGCGGCGGGGCGTCCACCGGACCCAGAGCGAACCCGGGCCGGGCGCCAGCTCGCGCCAGCTCACGCGCCGGGCGGCTCGAGCACCGCGCCGCGCAGCGTGAGCGCTCGCTCGACGTACTTCGCGAGGATGTCCGCCTCGTAGTGGAACGCGTCGCCCGGACGCGCATCCCCGAGCGTGGTCACCTCGAGGGTGTGCGGAATCAGCGCCACGGTGAAGGTTCTGGGCTTGAGCGCCGCGACCGTCAGACTCACTCCGTCGAGCGCCACCGACCCCTTCTCGACCACGCAGGCTTCGAGCCCTGCCGGCAGCTCCACCTCGAACTCGGAGTGGAGCTCCCAGTCCGAGCGCCGGAGCAGCCGGACCAAGCCGTCGACGTGCCCCTGCACCCAGTGCCCCCCCATCGCGTCGCCGAAACGCAGGGCCGGCTCCAGATTGACTTCGTCGCCGCGGCGTAGGCGCCCGAGCCGGGTGCGCGCCAGCGTCTCGCGCGACAGCTCGACCTCGCTGTGGGTCGCGTCGCCGGCGACCACCGTCAGGCAGACGCCCGCAACCGCCAAGCTCGCGCCGATGCCGAGGCGCGCCCCGACCTCGCCCGAGTGCGTGAGCGACAGCCGCACTCCCCCCTGCTCGGAAGGGAGCGGATCGCCGGTCAGACGCCCACGCTCGACGACAATGCCCGTGAACATCGCTGGTTCGTCCCCCGGATCCAGAAGTCGGCGCCCCGTCGCGCCACGCGCGCTCGCTCGAGCGCTGCCGCGTCGAGGAGCCGATCGACCCCCCGGCCGCCGATCGCGCCGAGCGCGCTCGAGCCGCCGACGAGGCGGGGAGCCAGAAAGACCTCGACCCGATCCCACAGGCCGGCGTCGACGAAGGCGCCCGCAGCGCCCGCTCCCCCTTCGACGAGGACGCTGCGCACACCGCGACGCGCCAGATCGGCGAGCACGCTCTCCGGCTCGACACTCTCGAGCCGAGCCACCTCGACGCCGGAGCGAACGAATCGCTCGCGCGCGGCGGCCTCCGCGACCTCAGTGTACACGAGCACCGGGCCGCCGCCCGCCAGCAGCCGCGAGCCCGACGGAATGCGCAGCCGCCGGTCGAGCACGACACGCAGGATCGGCCCCTCTGCCAGATGCAGCCGGCGCGTCAACAGGGGATCGTCCGCGATCACCGTGCCGACGCCCACCAGGATCGCGTCGTGCTCCTCGCGCAGCTCGAGCGCGGCGCGGCGGGCGCTCGCACCGGTGATCCACCGGCTCTCGCCCGCCGCCGTGGCGATGCGGCCGTCGAGGGTCGCCGCCCACTTGAGCGTGACCGCGGGGCGGCCGAAGACCGTCGACACGAGGAAGGGGAGGTTGAGGTCGATCGCCTCCGCTACGCGCTCGCCGACCTCGACCGCGATCCCGGCCTCCTCGAGCGCGGCGAAGCCACGGCCCGCCGTGCGTGGATCGGGGTCGCGATGGCAAGCCACGACCCGCGCGATGCCCGCGGCGATCAGGGCGTCGACGCAGGGCGGCGTCCGCCCCTGGTGAGCGCAGGGCTCGAGGGTGACGTAGAGGGTCGCCCCGCGCGCGCGCGCGCCGGCGCGCTCGAGCGCCACCACCTCGGCGTGCGCCTCTCCGGCGCGCCGATGGTGTCCTTCGCCCACCACTCGGCCGTCGCGCACCAGCACGGCGCCGACGCAGGGGTTCGGCCGGACGGTGAACCGCCCACGAGCGGCCAGCGTCAGCGCTCGGCGCAGCGGATCGCGCGGCTCAGGCGAAGAGCGCAGCCGCGAACTCCCGGGGCTGGAAGTCGACGAGGTCGTCCGCGCCCTCGCCCACCCCCAGGTAGAGCACGGGCAGGCCGAGCTCGCGGGCGATGGCGATCACCATGCCCCCCTTCGCCGTGCCGTCGAGCTTGGTCACCAGCACGCCGTCGACCTCGGCCGCGGTGAGGAAGGCGCGCGCTTGGGCGAGCGCGTTCTGGCCGGTCGTGCCATCGAGCACGAGGAGCGTCGAGAGCCGGTACCCCTCCCCCTCGCGCTCCACCACGCGGCGGATCTTGGCGAGCTCGGCCATCAGGTGCTCCTTGGTGTGCAGACGGCCGGCGGTGTCGACGATCAGGTGATCGATGCCGCGCGCGCGCGCCGCTTGGAGCGCGTCGAAGACCACCGCCGCCGGGTCGGAGCCAGCGGCCTGACGGACCACTCCGACGCCGAGGCGCTCCCCCCAGAGGGCGAGCTGCTCGCTCGCCGCGGCGCGAAAGGTGTCGGCGGCGGCCAGCAGCACGCGCCGCCCCGCCACGAGGTCGCGCCGCGCGAGCTTGGCGATCGAGGTGGTCTTGCCCGCGCCGTTGACGCCGACCACCAGGGTGATCCGTCTCGCCGCCGTCTCCGCGGCGGCGCGCGGCGCCTCCTCCAGGATGCGGGCGATCTCCTCGGCCAGGAGGTCGCGCAACCGGCCCTCGCGCTCGAGGTCCGAACGGCGCGCGCGCTCCCGGAGCCGGTCGAGCAGCAGCCCGGTGGTGGCGACGCCGAGGTCGGCACCGAGGAGCGCCTCCTCGAGCTCCTCGAGCGTCTCCGGCCCGAGCCGGGCCGGACGATCGAGCAGCGTCCCGACCCGCTCGGCGAGCCGGTCGTGGGTGCGCGCCAGGCCGGCGCGCAGCCGCCCCCAGAGTCCGGTCGTCTCGGCCATCAGGCGCCGGCGAACAGCTCCCGGCCGAGCTGGTCGCGCGTCTGCTCGAGCAGCCGGCGGGCGCGCCCGGTCAGGGCCGGAGCGCGCTGCACCAGAACGACGTAGTAGCCGTCCGGGAGCGGTGCCGCGTAGAGGTGGAGGTCCTCCTTCTCGACGTGGAGCCAGCGCGGCTCCCCCTGGCCCGAGGCGCGCAGGAACTCCGCCATCTGGCGCAGGTAGATGCCGGCGTAAGCGCCGACCACGCGCATCTGGTACGGGCTCGCCTCGGCGCACGCGAGGTCGACCGTCTCGCCGCTGTCGTCGAGGAAGAGGACCCCGAGCGCACCGTCGACGCGGGAGAGCAGGTCGGCCAGCAGGTACTCGAAGGGCATCGGCAGGCTCCGGTTCAGGTGTTGGCCGCGGCCGGCAGCTCGGCCTCGAGCTGAGCGACCAGCGTGCCGTCGCTCGGCTCGACCTCCAGGTCGCCGACCTCGAAGGCGCGCAGGAAGGCCGTGACGATCTTGGCATCGAAGCGCGAGCCGGCGAGCTTGGTTATCACCTCGGCGGCGTAGCGAGGCTCGTAACCCTGCTGGTAGGGGCGATCGGTGGTGATGGCGTCGTAGCAATCCGCGACCGCCACGATGCGCGCCATCAGCGGGATGTCCTCGCCGCGCAGTCCGTCGGGATAGCCGCGGCCGTTCCAGTTCTCGTGGTGCCAGCGCACCGCCGGCAGCATCTCGCGCAGCTCGACGATCGGCTGCAGGATCTCGGCGCCGACCGTCGGATGACGCTTCATCTGCTCGTACTCCTCGCTGGTCAGCACGCCCCCCTTGCGCAGGACCCGGTCCTCGATGCCGATCTTGCCGACGTCGTGCAGCAGCGCCCCGATCCAGAGCCGCTGCTGGAACTCGTCGCTCTGGCCGAGGTGTCGCGAGATCGAGCGCGAGAGCTCCGCGACCCGCTCGGAGTGGCCGCGCGTGTAGGGGTCCTTGGCGTCGATCGCCGCCGCGAACGCGCGAATCGAGCTGATGAACAGGTCGCGATTGCGTTGCGCGGCCTGCCGCAGCTTGCCGACGTATTCCTCGATCGTGCCGCTCATCCGGTTGAAGTCGGCCGCGAGGTCGGCGAGCTCGGCCACCACGCGCTCCTCTTCCAGCCGCCGGCCGAAGTCGCCGTTGGCGATCGAGTGGGTGGTCTGGATCAGCGTGCGGATCGGCTGGCCGAGCCAGCGCGAGACCACCAGCGCGAGCAGCGCGGCGAGCAGCAGCAGCAACAGCGAGGCGAGCACCGCGGAGAGCACCATCTTGCGCGCCGCCTCGAAGGCCGACGCCACCGGCTTGTGGACCACGACGCCCCAGCCGCCGGTCTCGACCGGTGCCACCTGTCCGAGCATGGCGACCGGACCGCGCTCGGTGTCGATACGGTACTCGGCGGTCAGGTGGAGCGGCTTGCGCGCGAAGTCGCGCGCCAGATTCGAGCGCGCCAGCGAGCTCCGGGTACGCCCGTCCGCGCCCTCCGACCAGAGCAAGGCCCCATCCCGGTCGATCAGGAACACGCCGACGCGCCCCCGCGCCTCGCGCTCGAAGACCGCCTCCATGAGCCGGAGTCGGCTGAGCGCTTCGACCACCAACGCGAGCGAGCCGTCGTCGGCGAGCACCGGAACCGCGAAGACCGCCACCGGCTCGTTGTTGGGGGGCAGCACCGCGAAGCGGATCTGCGCCGCCCCTTCGCTGCGCGCGCTCTCGAACGCGACGTCGAAGGCGCGCGACAGCTCCGGATCGAGGTCGGGCGGCGCGAAGCGCGGTCCGGCGCCCGCCAGATCGAGCACGCGCAGCGCCAGCAGGTTCGGGTTCGACATGCCGAATCGCTGCAGATAGGAGCCCACCCAGGGCTCGCGCAGCCGCGACTCGAGCCCCTCGCCGCCGGGCAGAGCGAGCAGGCCGCTGCCGAGCTGGTGGAGCTGGCGCTCGACACCGGCCAGGTAGTCGTTGACCTCGCGCGAGAGCGATTGTGCCGACTCGGTCAGATAGGCCTTCTCCTCGGTCTCCAGCAGCTCCCGGTTCTGCCGGATCAGCACGAAGTTCGAGATCGCGAGCGGAATGGCGCCAGCGCACAGCAAGAGCAGGAAGATGACCTGCCGGAGCCCGAGGCGGCGGGAGAGTCGCGGGAGGCGGACCATGGCGTCGTCGGCGCGCCGGGCGCGCCGTGCCCGACGGATTATAGGGTCAATCCCGTGGAATCAACGGGCGGTCGCTCCCTCGAGGAAGCGCGCCACCTCGCGCACGATCTCCTCGCCCGCGACGACGACTCCGCGCCGCACCCGACCGGGGGCGAGCGGCAGCACCCAGCCCAGCCCGCGCTCGCGCGCCTTCTTGTCGCGCGCCAGGCGCTCGAGCAGGTCGTCGACGGCGAGCGGCGGCAGCGGCGGCACCGCGAGCCGATCGAGCAGTTGCAGGCAGCGCGCCCCGAAGCCCGGGTCGAGCCCGCGATTCGCCGCGAGGCGCAACGCGAAGCGCAAACCGTGCGCGACCGCATCGCCATGGAGCAGCCGGCCGTACCCCGACGCCGACTCGAGCGCGTGGCCGAGAGTGTGGCCGAGATTGAGGATCTCGCGCTCGCCCGCTTCTTCGGGGTCGCGCTCGACCACGCCGGCCTTGGCGCGCGCTGCAGCCGCCACCACCGGCGCCAGCGCCCCCGGGTCGCCGCCCACCAGCCGCGGAAGATCCCGCTCGATCCGCTCGAACAGCTCCGGATCGAGCGCCATGCCGGTCTTGATCGCCTCGACCAGCCCGGAGCGCAGCTCGCTCGCGGGCAACGTGGTCAGCCAGGCGGTCTCGGCCACCACCGCGAGCGGCTGGTGGAAGAGCCCGACGACGTTCTTCGCTTCGGGCAGGTCGATCGCCGTCTTGCCGCCGATCGACGCATCGACTTGCGCGAGCAGCGTGGTCGGCAGCTGCAGCACGCCGATGCCGCGCAGGAAGGCGCCCGCCACGAAGCCGCCCAGATCGCCGACGCTGCCGCCGCCGAAGGCGAGCAGCCGGCTGTCGCGCTTGCCGCCGAGCGCCGAGAGCCGCCGCCAGAGCCCGCTCGCGACCTCGAGCGACTTCGCCGCCTCCCCCTCCGGCACTTCGAGACGATGGAGCGAGGCCGCGCCGGCCGCCAAACGCTCGAGCACGCCGCCGTGGAGCCCGAGCACCCGGGGCGTCGAGACCGCGAAGAGCGCGCGGCCCGCGAGCTCGGGCGCGAGCGCCGCCGCCGCCTCGTCGAAGGCCCCCCACCCCGCCCAGTGGCGGGTGGTGCCGCGCCCGTGGCGCAGCTCGAAAAGCTCGACGGAAGGGGTCACCCGCGCCGCACGGCGATCGACAGCTCCGCCAGCTGGCGGGGATCGACCGGCGACGGCGCCTCGGTCATCAGATCGGTCGCCGACGCGGTCTTCGGGAAGGCGATGACGTCGCGCAGCGAGCTGGCGCCGGCCATCAACATGACGATCCGGTCGAGTCCGAGCGCCAGCCCGCCGTGCGGCGGCGCGCCGAAGCGGAGCGCGTCGAGCAGGAAGCCGAAGCGCGTGCGCGCCTCCTCCTCGCCGATGCCGAGCACCCCGAAGACCCGGCGCTGCACCTCGGGATCGTGGATCCGGATGGAGCCACCGCCCAGCTCGACGCCGTTCAGGACCACGTCGTAGGCGCGCGCGCGCACCGCGCCCGGATCGCTCTCGAGCCGGTCGAGGTCGCGCGGGTCGGGACTGGTGAAGGGATGGTGCATCGCGTACCAGCGGCCGTCCTCCGCGTGGAACTCGAGCAGCGGAAAGTCGGTCACCCAGAGGAACTCCCAGCGGCCGTCCGGGATCCAGGAGCGCTGGCGCGCCAACTCGCCGCGCAGCGCGCCGAGCGCCACGGAGATTCTCTCGCCCGCACCGGCCGCGAGCACGGCGAGATCCCCCTCGGCCATGCCGAGGGCCGCCGCGAGGTTCTCCATCTCGGCGTCGGTGAGCACGTTCTTGACCTGGAACTGCCAACCCTCGGCCTGGCGGCGGAAGGTGAGCAGGCCCGGCAGACCGTGCTTGCGCGCCCCTTCGGCCCACAGGTCGGTCTGCGAGCGGGTGATCGCGGCCCCGCCCGGCACCACCAGGGCGCGCACCGCGCCGCCGCCGCGCGCGGCCTCCTGGAAGGCGCGGAAGGCGGTCGCGCCGGCCAGGCCGGTGACGTCCTGGATCTCGGCGCCGTAGCGCAGGTCGGGGCGGTCGACGCCGAAGCGGGCGATCGCCTCGGCGTAGGTCATGCGCCGGAAGGGGGTGCGAGGCTCGACGCCGACCACCGGGAAGATCCGGGCGAAGAGACCCTCGATCAGCTCGTAGATCAGCTCCTCGGTCGGAAAGGAGACCTCGAGGTCGATCTGGGTGAACTCGGGCTGCCGGTCGGCGCGCAGGTCCTCGTCGCGGAAGCAGCGGGCGATCTGGACGTAGCGCTCCAACCCCGAGACCATCAGCAGCTGCTTGAACAGCTGGGGCGACTGCGGCAGCGCGTAGAACTCTCCCGGGTGGACGCGCGAGGGGACCAGGTAGTCGCGCGCGCCCTCGGGGGTCGACTTGGTGAGGATCGGCGTCTCGACCTCGAGGAAGCCCTGCTCGTCGAAGTAGCGCCGGGTCTCCTGCGTGATCCGGTGGCGCAGCATCAGGTTGCGTTGCAGCTCCGGCCGGCGCAGGTCGAGGAAGCGATGCTTGAGACGCAGATCCTCCGAGACCTCGCCGCGCGTCTCGATGCCGAAGGGGAGCGGCTCGGACCTCGAGAGCACCGCCGCGCGCTCGGCGACGACCTCGACCTCGCCGGTCGCCATCTTCGGATTGACCATCTCGGGAGTCCGCGCCTCGACTCGTCCCTCGACCTCGACCACCCACTCCGAGCGCACCGGCTCCAGGGCCGCGAACGCCTCCGGCGACTCCTCGGGGCGCGCCACCACCTGCGCGACGCCGCCGCGATCGCGCAGGTCGAGGAACAGCACCCCGCCATGGTCGCGCCGCCGCCCCACCCAGGCCTGCAACAGCACCTGCTTGCCGACATCCTCGCGAGTCAGACTCCCCGCACTCGTTCGCTTCATTTCATTCCCTCGCGATCTTCTCGATCGAAACCCTGGTCCGGCCGATCTCGCCCGAGGTGCATCCACTCTCGGAAAGCTGATTCCACTTTCTGACGACGCTCCCGGCGCTCCCGCGATCCGCCTCGGTGCGAAAGGTCATCGCTCCCTTTCGACTATGGGGTCGGTCCGGATGCGCTGCGGCGCTGGCGCGGCCCGAACCCGAGGATCTGCCCTCCGCCGCCCTCCGCCCGCAGTTCCGAGCGGGCTCGCCTGCACCGCCCGGGCGGTTCACGACAGGCCCCAACGATTCGTTCCGACTCCACCATAACTGCCCGCTTTCGCATCCGCTCGCGCCAGCGAAGGGATGTCCGGCAGACCTCGATCGACCGGCCTCACCCAGTTCGAAACGAGCAGCCGGCGGAGACGGCAAGGCGGCGTCCCCGTTCTCTCTCAGGCTCCGCGCGACTCGGCGCGGAGGCGCTCGAGCAGCTCGGGCACGGCCATCCGCTCTTCCTGTCGCGTCTCGGTGTCGCGCAGCACGACCTCCTTGATGTGCGCGCCGTCTTCCGAGACTTCGTTCTCCCCGACCATCACGACGTAGCGGGCTTCCAGGTGCTCCGCCATGCTGAATGCCCTCTTCGAGTCCTTCCATTCGTAGCCGAGCACCGGAATGCCCTTCTCGCGAAGCAGGTCGACTAGCGTCCGAGGAAGCCCCTGATCTTCGAAGGCAAAGGTCGGGATTCGATTCTCCCAGGCGACGCCGCGCACGATCACGTAGGGGATTCGGAATCGGCGACGGGTCGGTTCGGGCAGAACTTCGATCAGGCGGTCCTCGCCGATGGCGAAGCCGACGCCGTAGGTGGGCGGGCCGCCGAGCTCCTCGATCAGTCCCTCGTAGGCGCCGCCGCCGCAGATCGCATTCTGGGCGCCGAGCCCTTCGGCGACGATCTCGAAGACCGTGTTGGTGTAGTAGTCGAGTCCCCGCACGAGCTTGTCCTCGACCCCGTAGCGTATGGCGGCGGCGTCGAGGCGCGCACAGACGTCGGCGAAATGGCGCCGGCTCTCTCCGGTGAGCGACGCCTCGAGCCGGGGCGCCTCGCGCAGCAGCTCCTGCTCCTCGGGAGACTTCGTGTCGAGGATGCGCAGCGGGTTGGTCTCGAGTCGCCTGCGACTCTCCTCGCTCAGCCGGTCGCGCAGCGGAGTGAGGAAGCCGACGAGCGCGGCACGGTAGGCGGCGCGCGAGGCGGCGTCGCCCACCGTGTTGAGCAGAACCTTCAGGTCGGAGAAGCCCAGCTCGCCGAGGAAGCGTACGAGCATCGCCAGGATCTCGGCGTCCGCCGCCGCGAGCGAGCCGCCGCTCGGCCGGCCGATCAGCTCGGCGCCGATTTGGTGGAACTGGCGGTAGCGCCCCTTCTGGGGCCGTTCGTAGCGGAACTGGGGGCCGATGTAGAAGAGCCGCACCGGCTGCGGCCACTGTTGCATGCCGTGCTCGACGTAGGCGCGACAGACGGCGGCCGTCGACTCGGGGCGCAGGGTGATCGAGCGCCCCCCCTTGTCGGTGAAGCTGTACATCTCCTTGCCGACGATGTCGGTCGTCTCCCCCACTCCGCGCGCGAAGAGCTCGGTCTCCTCGAAGAGCGGCGTGCGGATCTCGCGGTAGCCGTAGAGCGCGAAGACCCGGCGGGCGACCGCCTCGACCTCCGCCCAGATCGCGGTCTCGGGCGGCAGCAGGTCGCGGGTCCCCTTGGGGGCGGCGAAGCGCTTCGCCATGGTCATTGCCCCGGCCCGCGCGCGGCGAGGTACTCGTCCTTGACGCCGACGTACCGCGCCGCGATCACGCGGATCTCGGCCGACTCCCCCGCGGACAGCGGACGGACGACCCGCGCCGGCACGCCGAGCGCCAGGTGCCCCGCGGGCACGCGGAAGCCGGGCGTGACCACCGCGCCGGCGCCGACCTGCGCGCCCCGCTCGACCAGCGCGCCGTCGAGCACCCGCGCTCCGATGCCGATCAGGCAGCCGTCCTCGAGCGTGCAGCCGTGCACGATGCAGCCGTGGCCGATCACGACCTCCGAGCCGATCTCGAGCGGGTAGCGCTCGTGGGTGACGTGCAGCACCGAGCCGTCCTGCACGTTGGTCCGCGCGCCGATGCGGATCGAGTGGACGTCGCCGCGCACCGCGGTGTGGAACCAGAATGAGCAGTCGTCGCCGGTCGCCACGTCTCCCGCCAGCTCGGCGGTGGGGGCCAGGAAGACTCGCGCCCCGAGCCGGGGGGACCGGCCGCGATAGGAATAGGTCGGCATGCGATGGAAGCTCCCGCCTCCGCGCGGCGGAGTGAGGCAGCATATCCCAGGCGCCACAGCGCCCGTATACGATCCGCGCTCATGACCCGCCCGCTCCCTCCGCGCCACGCCGACGTCGAGATCGAGGTGCGCTACGCCGAGACCGACCAGATGGGGGTGGTCCACCACGCGAACTATCTGGTCTGGTTCGAGCTGGCGCGCACGCGGCTCTGCCTCGAGGCGGGCTTCCACTACGCCGAGATCGAGAAGCGGGGGCTGCTGCTGCTGGTCACCGGCGCCGAGCTCTCCTACCGCGCTCCGGCGCGCTACGGCGAGCGGGTGGTCGCCTCCTGTTGGGTCGAGCGGGTCGGCAGCCGGGGAGTGCGCTTCGCCTACCGCATCGCGCGCGACGGCGACCTGCTCGCCACGGGCTCGACCGAGCACGTCTGGGTCGACGCCGCCAGTCGCCGCCCGACCCGCTTCCCCACCGAGCTCGAGGCCCCCTTCCGCGAGTTCCTCCCCGCCCGCGGCTGACCGCCCCCCGGCGCGGCGCTCCGCCGCGCAACCCCTTCTCTCTCTCAGACTCTGTTCGGTCTCTCTCCCTTTCCTTCGGCGATACGACGCTCGCGCGAGCTGACCGACTCGAAACGCAGGCGCCCCTGTTCCAGTTCGGGGGAGCCGGGGCACGCGTCGCGGCGCTCGCGCGGCGAGCGCAACGCTCCTCCCAGGTCCCAAGAGAGCCCGCCCGGTCGTCGACGAATCGTGGCAGCCGGGACCTCCGAGCCCATCACCCCATAACTGGTTCTTCTGGGGGCCCGACCGACCTCCCGCGCGTCGGAGAATCGCCGGGGCGAATCGAGCGGTCCTCGACTCGGCCGAGCATCGACTGGGGCGGCGACCTCGCGATCCGGCCGCGAGATGTCTGGGAACTGATAGCGTCTCGGCCGATGCTCCGGCGCCTGCGCTTGACGACGGCCGGCGAGAGCCACGGGCCGGGACTGACGGCGATCCTCGAAGGGCTGCCCGCCGGGCTCCGGATCGACTTCGACCGGCTCGAGCGCGAGCTCGCCCGCCGCCAGCACGGCCACGGCCGGGGGCGGCGGATGAAGATCGAGCGCGATCGGGC
>WYBK01000054.1 GCA_011525905.1 Acidobacteriota bacterium | reverse complement strand
CGGGCACGAAGCGCCGCGACCGGCGCGCCCGGCTCGACGCGGTGGCCGCCCAGATCCTGCTCCAGGAGGCGCTCGACCGGAGGCGCGGCCGGTGAGACGCCTCGCCGCTCTCGCGCTGCTCCTGTTCGCCGTCGCCGGCGGCGGCCTGGCGCTCGCCTGGCTCTGGGCGAAGGGCGAGCTCGCGACACCTCACGCCTTCCCCGGGCCGGTGGTGGTCGAGCTTCCGCCGGGCGGATCGTCGCGTGCGCTCCTCGAGCGGCTCGAGCGCGAGGGGGTCCTCGGCTCGGCGCTGCTCGCCCGCCTCTGGCTGGTCCACGTCCTCGGCGATCCGCCGCTGCTGGCCGGCGAGTACCGCTTCGAGCCACCGCTCTCCGCGCTCGACCTGCTCGACAAGCTGCGGCGGGGGGAGGTCGCCACCTGGCCGGTCACGCTGCCCGAGGGGCTGACCTACCGCGAGAGTGCCGAGACGCTCTCCCGCGCTGGTTTCGGCGCGCGCGACCGCCTGCTCGCGGAGTTCGAGGACCCGGCGCGCATCGCCGACCTCGACCCGGAGGCGCGCACGCTCGAGGGCTACCTCTTCCCCGACACCTACCGTTTCCGGCGCAGCGCCTCCGAGCGCGAGATCGCCGACGCGCTGGTCGCCGCCTTCCGCCGCCGCTGGCAGCGCGAGCTCGCGCCGCTGCGGCCTCCGGGGGACGCGCGGCCGCTGCGCGAGCTGGTGATCCTGGCGAGCCTGGTCGAGAAGGAGGCCCGGCTCGAGGCCGAGCGACCCCTGATCGCCGGCGTCTACGCCAACCGGCTGGCGCGCGGCATCGGGCTCTACGCCGACCCGACGATCATCTACGGCCTGAAGCTCGAGGGGCGCTGGGACGGCGACCTGCGCCGCCACGACCTCGAGGCCGACTCCCCCTGGAACACCTACCGGGTGCGCGGGCTGCCCCCGGGGCCGATCTGCTCGCCGGGCGCGGCGAGCCTCGCCGCCGCCGCCCGCCCCGCGCCGGTGCCTTACCTCTACTTCGTCAGCCGCAACGACGGCAGCCACGTCTTCGCCGAGACCCTGGGCGAGCACAACCGCAACGTCGAGCGCTGGCAGCGGCAGTACTTCCGCGAACGGCGGGCCGCGCGCGGCCCGACCGCCGAATGAGGCGAACGAGAGCGAGTGTCTTCGATTGACAGCGGAGCGTTCCGAGTGGAGTATCTAACAACTCGGCCAGTGGCTCGTGGGCGCGCCGGTCCGGACGTGGGCCGGACCCGGGCGTCCCGGAGAGGGGACTCATGAACACGCGCGACCAGTTCGGCAACTACCTGCTGCTCAAGAAGCTCTCCGAGGACGCCCTCGGCGAGTCCTTCCGGGCCGGCCGGATCGGCAAGCACGGGCTCGAGCGCGTGGTCCTGTTGCGCGTCTTCAACGGCCAGGGACTGGACGGCGAGAAGCTCGGGCAGCGCATGCAGGTGCGCGCCGCAGTGCAGCAGGCGCTCAAGAGCCCCAACCTCGGCCAGGGGGTCGATCTGGGGCAGGTCCGCGGCGTCCCCTATGCCGCCTACGACTACGTCTCCGGCCGCTCGCTCGCGCAGCTGGCCGAGCAGGCCACCAAGAAGCGCTCGCCGGTGCCGCTCGACCATGCGCTGCTGATGGCCGAGCGGATCGCCCTCGGCCTGGCGGTCGCCTACGAGACCCGCCTCGGCGACGAGCGCGTGCTGCACGGCTGCCTGACTCCGCAGCAGGTTCTCGTCTCGAACGAGGGGGAGCTGCGCGTGCTCGGCTTCGAGGCTTCGACCGGGCTGCGCGAGTTCGCCAGCCACCCGCTGCTCAAGGAGGCGATCGGCCGCTACCTCGCCCCCGAGGCGCTCGCCGGCCAGCCGCCGAGCAAGGCCGACGACGTCTGGAGCGTCGCGGCGATCCTCTACGAGCTGCTGACCGGCCAGCGGCTGCCGCTCGCCGCCGCCGGCGGGCACGTGGCGCTGGTCGACCAGGCGGTCGTCGCCGCCGACGGCGGCAACCTCCACCCCGATCTCGCGAACCTGCTCAAGCGCAGCCTGGTGCCGCGCGAGCAGCGCATCGGCGACGTGGTCACCTGGCACAAGACGCTGGCGAAGCTGATGTTCGACGGCCAGTACAACCCGACGACCTTCAACCTCGCCTTCTTCATGCACAACCTCTTCCGCGAGGAGATCGAGCGCGAGACGCAGGAGCTCGAGCTCGAGAAGACGACGCAGATCCCGGTGCAGGCGGTCGCCGCGGCCGCCGCCGCGGCGCCGCGCGCGGCGGCGGCCGCGCCCAGCCCGGTGCGCGACACGCCCGGCCCGGTGCGCGAGGACACCTCGGTGCTGCGCGAGCGCTACGAGATCGAGGGGGCCAAGAAGGCGCCGAACAAGGGGCTGCTGATCGGCGGCGGCCTCGCCGCGGTCGCGGTGCTCGGTCTGCTCGGCTGGCTGCTGCTCGGCCGCGGCGGCGATTCGCCGGCCGCCCCGTCGCCGGAGCCGGCGGCGCCGGTTGCCACCGAGGCGCCCGCGCCGGTGCAGCCCGCCGGGCCGACCCCCGAGGAGATCCAGGCGCAGATCGAGCGGGTCGTCCAGGAGAAGCTCAAGTCGACCTCGACGCAGTACGAGGAGCAGTTGAAGGAGCTGCAGAAGCAGCTCGACGACGCCAAGCGGGCGCGCGAGGCCGCGGCCGCCCCGCCCACCACCGCGCCGGTGCGCACCGCGCAGGCGACGCCCGCAGCGCCGACGCCGGCGCCGGTGGTGCCCGAGCCGACCCCCGAGCCCAAGCCGACCGAGGCGCCCGCGCAAGTCGCGCGCGCGACGCCGACGCCGGCCGCTCCGACCCCCGCGCCGCCGACCGCCGAGCCGGCGGTGCGCCCCGGCGACCTGGTCGAGCCCGGGCCGGGCGTCCTCGCCCCCCGGCTGACCAAGCAGCCGGCGCTGCGCTATCCGCCGCTCGCCCAGCGGATGCGCAAAGAGGCCACCGTCGTCGTCCGCGTCCTGGTCGACGAGAACGGCCGAGTGGTCCAGGCCGAGCGCGCCGGCAACGAGGCGGGCTTCGGCCTCGACGAGGCGGCGGTCGACTTCGCCCGCGCCTGCGGCTACGCGCCGGCGACCAAGAACGGGGTCAAGGTCAAGATGTGGACCGACCTCAAGGTCGCCTTCACCCTGAGCGGCCGCTAGCAGCTCGACGGCTCAGAAGTCGATCTCCAGCACCCCGTCCGCGGGCAGGAACCCGCTCCGGCACTTCGGTCCGGGAGCGAAGGAGCCCGGCGCGAGCTCGAGCTGCGCCCGCTCGGCCGGCTCGACTCGGCAGATCGTGTAACCGCCCGCGGCCAGCCGCGGGATCCGGATCTCGTCCGAGACTCCCGGGTCCGCCCGATGCGCCTGCGCCCAAGCCAGGTAGACACCCGGCGGCACCAGCACCCCGTCGCGAAAGAGGACCGGGATCCTCGCCTCCGGATCGTCGAACCGGAGCGGCGCCGCGAAACGCAGCAGCAGGTCCCCTCCTCGAGGCTCGCTCACCAGGGTGAGCTCCTGGTCGAAGGGGGCCGCCAGCCGACGGACCGAGAGGGCGCCGCCGCGGGCTCCGGCGTAGAGCAGCACCTCGTCGGTCTCGCGCGGAATCGAGAGCTCGAAGCGGCCGTCGGGTCCCGTGGCCCCGTGGGTCAGCCGCAGCGTCGCATGGCGCCCCGCGCGCAGCGCCGACGCCTGGATCAGGGCGCCGACCACCGCGTGGCCCTGGAGATCGACCATCCGCCCCCGCAGCTTCCGCTCGGCGCGCAGCACGAGTTCCACCTCGGCGGGGACGCTCCCGCTCTCGGCCACCTGCACGAGGATCGGCGCCGAGCTCGCTGCGCCGTCGGCCTCGGTCACGCCCTCCGCGGAGAGGAGCACGGCTCCTTCTGCGAGCCCGCGCAGCGCGAAGCGGCCCTCGCTCTCGCTGCGGACGAAGAAGGAGGTGTTCTCGGACACTGGGGCGACGCTCACCACCGCGGCCTCGATGGCGCGCCCCCGCGAGTCGAGGACCACGCCGCGGACGCGCGTGTCGGGGAGCCGGAGCGTCAGGTGCGTCGGAAGACCGTCCGCGCGGCGCGCTACGCGAATTCCCTCGAGGCGGCGCTCGACGCCCGCGGCCGGCGCCGAGACGTCGATGCGCCAGAGGTCCTCGCGTGGCAGCGCCCCCTGGAACCTCCCCGCCTCGTCCGCCAGCATCGGCACGCGGCTGCCGCCCGTGCGGCCGCCGAACCAGAGGTCGGCCGCGAGCGGCTCGTCTCCGAGCGTGATCCGTCCCTCGACCTCGACCCAGTCGACCTCGAGGTCGACCTCGGTCTCGTCGGGCACCGAGACCTCGCGGAAGGCCAGGCGCGACCCGGCCGGATCGAGCAGCAGGAGCAGGTAGCGACCCGGCCCGACGCCCGCGATGCGCGCGGCGCCGTCTCTTCCCACCGCGTGCCGGCTGCCCCGCTCCCGGCTCCCTGGCAGGATCTCTTTCGAGAGCTCGACGCTCCACCGGTCGCCGAGCGGGGGTTGCGGCGGGCGGACCCGCACCAGCAGCTCGACCGGCGGCGACAGCCGCAGCGGCCGGGCGATCTCGAGCTCGGAGCCGCGCGGCAGCTCTAGCCCCCCCTGGCTCCCCTCCCGCCCCTCGTCGTCGGAAGCGGCCAGCTGGAAACGCCCCGGATCCAGGCCCGTGAACTGGAAGAAGCCGCGCGCGTTCGTGCGCACCGTCGGCGCCTCGCGCTCCGCACGCAGCAGCTCCGGGGTCAT
>WYBK01000338.1 GCA_011525905.1 Acidobacteriota bacterium | reverse complement strand
GGGCGAGGACGAGCTCTTCTGGGTGGTGCGCGGACGGCTGCGCATGCAGCTGCGCGACCCTGGAGAGCGTGAGGTCGAGATCGGCCCCGGTCAGATCCTGGTCGTGCCGCGCGGCGTCGAGCACCGCCCGATCGCCGACGAGGAGTGCCACGTCGTGCTCTTCGAGCCGGCGACGACCCTGAACACCGGCAACCTGACCAACGAGCGCACGCGCGCCGAGCTCGAGCGGATCTGAGCGATCGAACGGCGCCGGCGGCGGCCCCGTCGGCTAGACGTGCCACCAGACGAGGCGGGCGATGCGTCCCTCTCCGTCGAGCGAAAAGCGCAGATAGAGGGTGGCGCGCTCGTGGATGGCGCGCACCAGGAGGGTCCGGTGGCCCTCGAGCGTCGCCTCGCGCGCCAGTTCGAAGCGCTCGAGCGAGCCGAACCCTCGCGCGCGGCCGGCGAGACCGCCGGCGCCCTCCCAGGCGAGCGGCCGCATCGACGGGGTGTAGCGGTCGAGCGCCGGCTCGCCGGCGAGGAGGGCCTCGTAGTCGGCGCGCAGGCGGGCGGCGAGCGCCGGATCGAAAGGCGCGCCCGGCGCGAGCGCCGCGAGCGAGAGCGCGGGCTCGAGCAGACCAGCGACGCCGAGCGCCAGGCCAACGGGGTCGCTGCCCGCCGGGTGCTCGAGGTTGGTGAAGACGGCGACCGCGAGCCGGCGGCGCGGGAAGCGGACGAAGCCGACGCCGCTGTGCCCGGAATGCAGCACCACCGGCTCGCCCAGGAAGTCGTCGAGGCCGACCCCCAGGCCGTAGCGGCTCCATTGGAAGAGCTCGCCCGCCGGCTCGCCGCCGGCGAGGACGACCGGCTCGGTCATCCGCTCGACGCTCGCGGCCCCGAGCGGGCGCCCGCGGTCGAGCGCCGCGAGGAAGCGCGCGAAATCGGCGACGGTCATGCCGAGGTCGGTGTAGAGGGGGCCGTAGTCGACGTCGAGGCGGCGGTCGCGGACGAGGGCGCCCTCGCCGTCGAGCGTGTAGGCCCCGACCCGGTCGGGGACGAGCGCGCCGGGCGCGAGCGAGAGCGGCGTCGTCATCCCCGCCGGAGCGAACAGCTCGCGGCGCATGAACTGCCACCAGGGCTCGCCGGCGGCGCGCTCGGTGGCGAGCTGGGCGAGGAAGAGGCCGGCGTCGGAGTAGGCGAAGCGATGGCCGGGAGGGGCGTGCGGCACCAGCCCGGCGACCGTCGCGAGCAGCTGCTCGGTCGTGTAGTCGGTGAAGGCGCGCCCCTCGATCGTGCCGGCGACTTGGTCCGGGAGCCCCGCGGTGTGCGACAGCAGCTGCGCCAGCGTCGCACCCGGCAGGGCGATCTCGACCCAGCGGTCGACCGGGTCCTCGAGCGCCAGCTTCCCGAGCTCGGCGGCGCGCAGCAGGCCGGCGGCGGTCAGCTGCTTGTCGAGCGAGGCGATGGCGAAGATCGAGCCGGCGACCACCGGCGCCCGGTTCTCGACGTTGGCGAGCCCGTAGGCGCGTACGAACAGCAGCTCGCCGTCGCGCGCGACCGCCAGCGCGAGCCCCGGGATCCGGCGGGCGCCGCGCTCGGCGTCGAGGTAGTCGTCGACGGCGTCGGCCCCGGCCGGGCCGGCGGCGAGCCAAGCCAGGGCGGCGAGCCCGAGGGCGATCGGTGCCAGCGCATGCGGCGGTCTCGGGCGAAGCGTCGGCAGGACGGGCATGAGGGCCTCCGGCGGGCGGCGCCCGCGGCGTTCGGGGTCGGATCGAATCCTACGGGGGCTCGGAGGGATCGGGTAGCATGCGGCGACCGGACGGGAGAGGAGCTCGCGGATGGCGGGGAACCGGGTCGTCGCGCGCTACCGCGACGGCAGGATGGTCAAGGGAACGACGCTCGACTTCCTGCCGACGCGCGGGCAGTTCCACGTCGCGCCGGAAGGGGGCGGTGCGCCGGTGGCGGTCACCGTCGCCGACCTGAAGGCGGTCTTCTTCGTGCGCGACTACGCCGGCGATCCGCAGCACCACAAGAGCAACGAGTTCGCCGGCGGCGCGACCGCCGCCGGGCGCAAGATCCGCGTCGTCTTCGAGGACGGCGAGGTGCTCGCCGGCACGACCACCGGCTACCAGCCCGGGCGTCCCGGCTTCTTCCTGGTCCCCGCCGACCCCGCCTCGAACACCGAGCGCTGCTACGTCGTCGCCGCCGCGACGCGCGAGGTCACCCTGCTCTGAGCCGCTGCTAGACTCCCGTCGTGAAGACGCACCCCGCGATCGCCCCCGAGAGCTTCCCCGAACCGCTGCGCCCGCTCGCGGCGAAAGTGCGCGACGGCGCGCGGCTCGACGAGGCCGACGCCGAGCTCTGCTTCGAGACCCCGCACGTCCTCCACCTCGGCCGGCTGGCCGACGCGGTGCGGCGGCGGCTGCACGGCGACGTGGCCTACTACAACGTCAACCGGCACATCAATCCGACCAACATCTGCGTCTACACCTACAACTGCAAGTTCTGCAGTTTCGCGGCGATGAAGGGCGAGCCGCACGCCTGGCAGATGTCGCTCGAGGAGGTCTGGGCGAAGGCGGCCGAGCAGGGGGGCAACGAAGTCACCGAATTCCACATCGTCGGCGGCCTGCACCCCGACCTCTCGATGGCCTGGTACGAGGAGATGCTGCGGGGCCTCAAGGAGCGCTTCCCACAGGCGCACTTGAAGGCCTTCACCGCGATCGAGATCGGCTGGTTCGCCAAGCGCGAGAAGATCTCGATCGAAGAGACTCTGAAGCGCTTCGTGGCGGCCGGGCTCGGCTCGCTGCCCGGCGGCGGCGCCGAGATCTTCCATCCGGAAGTGCGCGAGGTGATCTGCGACGGCAAGCTCGACGCCGACGAGTGGCTCGAGGTCCATCGGGTCGCCCACGGGCTGGGGCTGAAGACCAACTGCACGATGCTCTACGGCCACGTCGAGAAGGTCCACCACAAGGTCGACCACCTGATGCGGCTGCGCGACCTCCAGGACGAGACCGGCGGCTTCAACGCCTTCATCCCGCTCGCCTACCACCCGGAGAACAACTACCTCGGCCTGAAGTACCACACGACCGGCCTGGACGACCTGCGCCACATCGCCACCGCGCGCTTGGTGCTCGACAACGTCGCGCACGTCAAGGCCTACTGGGTGATGGTCACGCCGAAGCTCGCGCAGGTGGCGCTCTCCTTCGGCGCCGACGACCTCGACGGCACGGTGGTCGAGGAGACGATCTACCACATGGCCGGCGCCGAAACGCAGCAGGCGCTGCCGCGGCGCGAGCTCGAGCGGGTGATCCGCGAGGCCGGCTTCACCCCGGTCGAGCGCGACACGCTCTACCGTCCGATCGTGCGGGCCGCCTAGCGCCCGGGCGCCCGTGCTCAGCGGCGCCGCGGGGCGCGGCGCGGGGGCGGGGCGATCGCGATCTCGACCTCGGCCGGGTCGACCTCCGGGCCGCTCGGCTCGTAGACGACGACGACCTGGCGCTCGAGGTCGGCGAGGATCCGCTTCCAGACTCGCGCGAGGTCCTCCTTGCCGGCGACCCGGAAGAGCCCGCCGCCGCTCGCCGCGCAGAGGTCGCGCAGCGCCGCGCGCGACGACCCCCAGCCGGGGGAGCGGACGACGCGGCCGTCCTCGTCTTCCAACCGCTCGTAGCAGGGATCCTGGTCGAAGACGAGGGCGTGCACCGGCACGCCCAGCGCCAGCGCGAGCTCGCGCACCCGCTCGGCGGGGATCTCGCTGCCGGTGTCGCAACCGTCGGTGACGGCGAGCAACGCCGCGCGCCGGCCGGGGGCGAAGTTCTCGTGGAGCGCCGCCGCCAGGGCGTCGAACAGCGCGGTGACGCCGAACGGCAACGAGTCGGCGAGCGCGGCGATCTCGGCCGGCTCGGCCGTGGCGAGAGCGGCGCGCGAGGTCTCGGAGAAGAGCAGCAGCAACGGCGGCTCGGGGCCCGCGGCGTCGGCCGGCGCCAACGTGCGCGCCGTCTCGGCGGCGAGCGCGAGCACCCGCTCGCGGAAATCGAGCGTCGAGGGCGAGGCGTCCACCGCGATCGCCAGCGCGAGCGGCGCCGCGCTTCCCGCTTCGACCGAGACCACCCGCTGCGGGCGGCCACGCCAGTGGACGGCGACCCGCTCGGGGGCGAGCGTGGCGGGCGCGCCCTGCTCGGGGCCGAGCAGCCGCCGCGCCTCGCCGCGGCGCACTTCGACGACGCCGCCCGGCGAGCGGCCGGCGAAGAGATGGAGCGCCTCGGCGCTCGTGCCGCCGTCGAGGCGCACCTCGGCGCGCAGGAAAGGCGCGGCGAGGTCGCGACCGGTCAGCCGGAAGCGCGCCGGCAGCTCTCTCGCCTCGCCGATCGGCGCCCCGTCGGCGAACAGTAGCGCGCGCTCGACCCGGCGGCCGACCGGCGGCCGGGCGAAGAGGTGCGCCCAGGGGCCCTCCTCGTCGCAGCCGACGCCGCGGATCGCGAGCTCGACCGGAAAGGCGCGTGCCGGCGCGCGCAGGAAGGCGAGCTCGAGCCCGACCGGACAGCCGCGGGCGTCGAAGGCCTCGGCCTCGAGGCGCTGCGGGCGGGGGGGCCAGGCGAGCTCGACGCGCGCGTCGAGCCGGGGCGCCGGGCCGCGGGCGACGGCGCGCCCGTCGAGGCGCAGCTCGAGGCTCGCGGCCCCGCCGGCGAGCGCCTGCGCGGAGACCTCGATCGCGCGCTCGGCGGCCAGCGCGCTGGGCACCAGCAGCCGCAGGCGCGCGCGCGGATCCTCGGCCGCCCGGGCGGCTGCCGGCAGCACGAGCGGCGCGAGCGCGAGCGACAGCGCGAGCGAGCGGGCGCGCGGGATGGGGATCGGGAGGGCGAGCTTCATCGGGGCGCGCCGCAGTATTCCACCGGGAGCGGAAACCGCTGTGCAGCGGTCGACCGGTGAGCGAGCCCGGGCGGCCGGGTTGACAGGATGGCGGGTCAGTGGTCCGATGGGCCAGCTCCCCGAGAGGAGATCGCCATGAGGGTCGCGTTCCTGAAGCCGCCGATCGGCGGCATCCTCGGGCTCGAGATGCTCACCTTCGTCGAGCCGTTGGGGCCGATCTGCGTCGCCGCCTGCCTCGAGCGCGACGGCCACGACTGCTGCGTGATCGACCTGCGCATCGACGGCGAGGAGCCGGGGCTCGCGGCGCTCGCGGCCTTCGCCCCCGACGTCGTCGGCCTGCAGTGCAACTTCACCACCGAGCGCTTTCGCACGATTCGGCTGGCCGAGCGGGTGCGTCGCGACCTGCCGGACGCCTTCGTCGTCGTCGGCGGCCACGACGCCTCGCGCGACCCGACCTGGTTCGCGCACCCGGCGGTCGACGCGGTCGCCATCGGCGACGGCGAGGAGGTGATGCCGCCGCTGGTCGATGCGCTCGCCCGCGGCGCCGATCCGGCGGGAGTCGCCGGCCTGATGCTGCCCGGCCGGCTCTCCCCCCGCTTCACCGGCCCGGCGCCGGGGCGCAGCGAGCTCGACTCGCTGCCGCTGCCGGCGCGCCACCTGATCGCGCGCTACGCGCCGCACTACTACATCAACTTCCGCAAGCCGCTGGCGCTGATGGAGACCGCGCGCGGCTGCCCCTTCAAGTGCAACTTCTGCTCGGTCTGGAAGTTCCACGAGTCGACCTTCCGCGAGAAGTCGCCCGAGCGCGTGGTCGCCGAGCTGGCGGCGATCGAGGCGCCCAACGTCTTCGTCACCGACGACATCTTCTGGCTCGACGTGCGGCGCGGCGAGGAGCTGGCGCGGCAGATCAAGGCGGCCGGCATCCGCAAGTACTTCACCGTCCAGACGCGCACCGACATCATCTGCAAGTTCCCGCACCTGATCGAGATGTGGAAGGACTGCGGCAACCTGGCGATCTTCCTCGGCGTCGAGGCGGTCACCGACCAGGGGCTCGACCGGGTCAACAAGAAGAACACCGCGGCCAACAACGAACGGGCGATCGCCATCCTGCGCGAGCTCGGCGTCGGCTTCACGCCCAACTTCATCGTCGACCCGGCCTGGGACCGTGAAGACTTCGCGCGCCTGCGCGAGTGGATCTCGGCGAACGTCGCCTACAACGCCGGCTTCTCGGTGTTGACGCCGCTGCCCGGCACCGACCTCTGGCAGGAGGCGAGCGCGCGGGTGACCACGCCCGACTGGGAGATGTACGACATCCTGCACGCCGTGCTGCCGACCAAGCTGTCGCTCGAGGAGTTCTACGAGGAGTACTCGGGGCTCTGGCGCCACGTGGTCGAGGAGCGCTTCCGCCACCGGGGGCGCACGCGCACCTACCTGCAGATGGCGGGCGCTCTGGCCACCGGCAAGGTGAGCTGGGGGGCGATCCGCAAGGGGATGAACATCGCCCAGGTCTTCTCCAAGCCCGAGACCTTCCTCGCCGCCCACCGGCAGCAGGACGCTGCGGCCGCGCCGGTCGCCGCGGCGGGCTGAGCCTCAGCGCAGCCGCCGGAAGCGGCGTCCGTCGCGGCGCAACACCTCGACCTCGTCGCTCGAGACCTCGCCCGAGGTCGGCTCGAAGACGACCAGCCACTGGCGCGACAGCTCCTCGAGCAGGGTCGCCCAGGCGCGCTCGAGCGGCAGCTCGGCGCCGAGCCGGAAGACCCGGCCGCCGCTCGTGTGCGCCAAGTGCTCGAGCCGGCCGCGGCGCACCATCGCCGCCCGGTAGGGGTGCGCCGGGACGTCCCGGCAGACCGCGGCGCCCCCCGGGCAGGCAGCCGCCTGACAGACGCCGCCCAGGGCGAGCAGGTAGATCGGGAGGGCGCGCTCCCGTGACCGCGCGCGCAGCGCAGAGACCGGCGGCTCCTCGGGGACCATGTCGCAGCCGTCGGTGAGCAGCACCAGGGCGGCGCGCGCGTCGGCGCCCTCGAAGGTCTCGAGCGCGAAACCGACCGCCGTGAAGATCGCCGTGCGCTCGGGGCGCGAGCCTTCGGGCAGCGCCGCCAGGACCCGCTCGACGTCGCCGCGCGCGGCGGCCACGAGCTCGGCGCGCTCGCCGAAGGCGACCAGGAAGAGGCGGTCCTCCGCGGTGAGCAGCGCGCGCGCGGCGCCGGTCGCGGCGGCGACGAGCTCGGCGAAGCGGGGCCCGGTCGAGGCCGAGACGTCGACCGCCAGGCCGAGCTCGAGCGAGGCGGCGGCGCCGCCGACGACGCGCAGGACCTTCTGCTCCCGTCCCCGCCAGCGGACGCGGAGGTCGCGCGCCTCGAGCGGTGACGCCTGGCGCTCGAGCAGCAGGCGCACCGCCCCAAGGCGCACCTCGACGCTCTCGCCGAACACCGGGGGAGCGGCTTCGGCAGGGGCTCGAAGCGGCGCGGGGAGCGAGGTGGGAGGCGCGTCCGCGCCGCCGGGACTGGGCAGGGCGACGGCGAGCGTCGCGCCGAGCCGGAGCGCGGCGCGCCACCGCCGGAGCGGGCGCAACGGGGAGCTCACGAGAGAGAAACTAGCAAGCCCCGTTCCGGCCCTCCGCCGGGCTCGTCGCCGAGTCCGCGGGGCGCTCCGGCCGGGGCGGGCGCTGTGCTAGCCTGCGCCGGCACTCGGGAACGCGCTTGGCGGATCAGCTCCCATTCCGGTATCTGGCGGTCGACGGCCCGATCGGGGTCGGCAAGACCTCGCTCGTCGACCGGCTGGTGCGGCGCTTCGAAGCGGTCAAGGTGCTCGAGGACGTCGAGAACCCCTTCCTGCCCGAGTTCTACCAGGACCGCCCGGGCGCCGCCTTCCAGACCCAGACCTACTTCCTGCTCTCGCGCTTCAAGCAGCAGCGCGAGGTCGTCCAGCAGGAGCTCTTCCAGCGGCTGATCATCGCCGACTACACCTTCCAGAAGGACCGGATCTTCGCTTACCTGACGCTGTCGGACGACGATCTGGCGATCTACGACAAGCTCTACGTCGGGCTCGAGCCGCACGTCGCGGTGCCCGATCTGGTGCTCTTCCTCTCGGCCGACGTCGATACCTGCATGGCGAGGATCAAGAAGCGGGCGCGCGGCTTCGAGCGCGAGATCAGCGAGGACTACATGGCCGAGCTGATCGACGCTTACAAGCACTACTTCCACTACTACAACCGCTCGCCGCTGCTGGTCGTCGACACCACGAACCTCGACCTGGTCGGCAAGGGCGACGACTTCGACGAGCTGGTCGAGCAGCTGAAGCGCCCGATCCGCGGCACCGAGTACTTCATCCCCGCCAAGAAGCGCTGACGCCGAGCCGG
>WYBK01000337.1 GCA_011525905.1 Acidobacteriota bacterium | reverse complement strand
GCTCCGGCTCGCTCGGCGCGAGCTCGGGCAGCAGGCGGCGCTGGATGGCGACGACGGCCGGCAGCCCGAGCAGTTGGATCAGCGTCGCGCGCGGCGACGGGGCGGCGGGGCCGGGGGCGAGCGCGGCGAGCAGGCCGAGCAGGATCGCCGCGTATTCGCCCATGATGGCGCGCAGCCGCTCGGCCATCGCCGGGTCGCCGGTCGCCGCCTCGGCGATCAGCAGCACCGGCAGCCCGTCGGTCGCCAGCACCAGGTCGACGTGATGGACGAGGATGCGCTCGATCTTCTTCCGGGCGGAGAGCCTCGAGTCGGCCGCGATCGCGCGCGCCGGCCCGAGCAGTGACGCCTGCATCCGGCCGGCGATGGCGAGCGCCAGCTCCCCCTTGCCGGCGAAGTGCCGGTAGAGCGCCGGATCGGTCACCCCGAGCCGCTCGGCCAGCCGCCGCACGGTCAGGCTCGACCACCCCTCCTCGCGCACCACCCCGATCGCCGCCTCGACGATCTCCTCCTGGCGCGGCGTGAGCGGGCGCGGGCGAGAGGGCGTGGGCACGAGCGTTTGGTGGGGCACGTTAGTTAGCGCTAACTAACTTAACAGAGTCGCCCAACGGTGGCAAGGGGGCCTCACTCCTTGGCCAGGCCGAGCTCCTGGATGCGGCGGTAGAGGGTCGAGCGGCCGAGGCCGAGGCGCTCGGCGGCGGCGGCGACGTCGCCGTCGACCGCCGCGAGCTCGCGCTCGATCTCGGCGCGTTCGACCCGCTCGAGCCGTTCGCGCAGGGTCGCGCCCCGGCCGGTCTCGGTGAGGACCGCCGGCGAGAGGTGGCGGGTCTCGAGCAGGTCGCCGTCGGCGAGGAAGAGCGCCGCGCGCGCGATCTCGCGCTCGAGCTGGCGGACGTTGCCTGGCCAGGCGGCGGCGACCAGCGCGTCGAGCGCGGCGCGCGAGACGCCGGCGACGGCGAGGCCGAGGCGCCGCGCCTCGGCCGTCAGGAAGTGCGCCGCCAGATTCGGAATGTCGGCGCGTCGGCGGGCGAGCGGCGGCAGCTCGGCGGTCCAGTCGGCGATCCGATGGTAGAGGTCGCGGCGGAAGGCCCCTGATTCGAGCATGGCGCCGAGGTCGCGGTTGGTCGCCGCCAGCACCCGCACGTCGGCCGAGCGCGGCGCGGCCGCGCCGACCCGGTAGACCTCCCCCTCCTGCAACACGCGCAGGATCTTCGCCTGCGTCTCCGCGGCCATGTCGCCGATCTCGTCGAGGAAGAGCGTCCCCCGGTCGGCGAGCTCGAACTTCCCCGGCCGCGACGCGACGCCGGTCGCCACCCCCTTCTCGATGCCGAACAGCTCCGACTCGAGCAGGTCGCGCGGCAGCGCCGCGCAGTTGAGCGCCACGAAGGGCGCCCTGGCGCGCGGCGAGGCGGCGTGGAGGTAGCGCGCCAGCAGCTCCTTGCCGGTGCCCGACTCCCCCAGGATCAGCACCGAGACGTCGCCGCGAGCCACTTTCGCGGCGTCGGCGTAGAGCCTTCGCATCGCCGGATCGACGGTCGGCGGCTCGGGCAGCGGCGGCGGCGACGGAGCAGCAGCGCGGACGCCCCCGAGCGCCGGCCGCGCGAGCCCGATCAGCCGGGCGGCGGTCGCCACCAAGGGCGCGAAGGCGGCCAGCTGCCGCTCGTGGACGAAAACGGCGGCGAGCTCGAAAGGCCCGGCCGGGACGCGAATCGTCGCGCGGGGGTCGAGCGCGCCCTCGCCGGCCGCGAAGATCCACCCCTCGCCGCCCGTGACGCCCGCACGCACGATCTCGACGCGCCGGCAGGGGAGCTCCTCGGCGAGCGTCGCGCCGACCGCCTGCGCCACCCGCTCGGGCTCGGCGCGCGCCTCGAGCAGCCCGAGGATCGCCGGCAGGCGGTCGAAGGCGAACGCCTGGAGCGAGCCGAGGCCGACCGTCGCGGGCGGCGCCCGCTCCGGATCGGACGACCGAGGGCGGGGCGCACCCGACAGCTCGATCGCCGGTTCGAGCTCCCCGGCCGCGACCCGCTCGAGGCGCGCCTCGACGGTGCCGAACAGCAGCGGAACGCCGAGCGGCAGGGGCGTTGCGCCCTCGACCCGACGCCCGTCGATCCGGGTGCCGTTGCGCGAACCCAGGTCCTCGACGCGGACGCCCTCGGCCGCCACCGAGAGCCGCGCGTGCCGCCGGGAGACGGCGGGGCTCCCGATGCGCACCTGCGCCTCGGGCGCCGAGCCGACCAGATGGTCGCCCGGCGCCAGCGGATGGCGGGTGGTCCGCCCCCCCTCTTCGACCACCAGGCGGTAGACGGGCATCGGCACGCTCGAGTCCGTGCGCGAGGCTAGCACCCCCGCTCCACCCCTCGCCGCTCAGCAGGCCGGGCCGCCGGCGACCGCGGACCATTCGCACAGACCGCCGCTCTCGAAGTGGTCGCCGTAGAGGAACCCGGCCTCGGCGTGGAGCTCGAAGGCGCCAACGTCGCAGCGCCCCACGCCGTCGGCGTCGCCGTCCACGGCGCGCGGTGCGTAGCCGCGCTGGTCGGTCCAGAGCGGCCCGGCGGCGCCGGCACAGCCGGCCGGGTCGCCGGAGTCGATCGCCGGGCTGCCGGGCAGGAGGGCATGCGTACGGGTGGGGCCGCCGTTGGTGGCCAGGGCGTCGAGCCCCGGATCGAGCGGAGTGGCTGGCGTGCCGAACTGACTCGTCGGCTCCGCTTCACCGAGAGCGCACTCGGACTCCGTGGCGACGCCGAAGAGGTTGTAGCCGAGCGACTGGAGCTGGAAGGTCGAGCAGTCGACGGTCGCCGCGTCGGTCGGGTTGCGGTTGCCCGCGACGAGCGAGCTCGCCAGCTCGAACCAATTGCCCCGGAGGCCGCCGCCCTCTCCTTCGCCGTCGGCGTCGAAGTCCGCCTCGTTGTCGGTCACCGTCAGATTGGTCAGCCGCGGGCGGGCGTCCTCCGGGCCGATCGACAGGAAGAGCCCTCCCCCCGACTCCAGCGCACGATTGCCGCTGATCGTCGAGTTGACGACCTCCTTGGGCGGGGCGCCGCTCAGGATCAACCCGCCGCCGTAGAGCGCCTCGTTGTCGACCACCAGGCTGCCGCGGATCGTCGCGTACCAGACGTCGGCCCCGCCACCGAAGGAGCCGGCGACGTTGGCGCGCAGCTCGACCTGCTCGAGCAGCAGGTGCCCCGTTTCGTCGTCCTGGAGGAGTCCACCCCCGGCCCCTTCGGCGACGTTCGAGCTGATCGTCGCGCGCTCGATGCGGGCCGAGGAACCGGCGTGCAGGTAGATCCCGCCCCCCGAGCCGGTCGCGGTGTTCGCCGAAACGCCGGCGTCGCGGATCACCAACTCCCCCCTCGACAGGATGCCGCCGCCGATCGACGCGCTGCCGTCGACGATCTTGACCCGTTCCAGCGTGAGCTTGCCTCCGGGGCGAACCTCGATCACCCGGTCGAGATCGTCGCCGTCGACGAAGGGCCAAGCGAAAAGGCCCAGAGACGTGTCGCCCCGGATCGTGATCTCACTCGCAACGTCGAGGTCGCCCGTCTGGTTGGCGTTCTCCTCGGCGCCCGCGCGGGCGAGCGCGTAGGTCGCGAAGGAGGAGAGCAGCACGACGTCCGCCCCCGCTCCGGCCGGGCAGCCGTCGAAGGCGCTGTCGGAGTTGGCCGCCTCGATCGCCTCGCGCAGCGAGCAGCTCGCGGGATGGGCGCCGAAGGAATCGGAGGTCGTGGTCACCGGGATTACCGCCGCGCCGAGCGACGCGGCGACGACGGCGAGCAGCAGGAGAGCCCAGAGAGCGGGAGCGCTCACGACGGCACGCTCTCGATCCGCCAACGGCCGTCGACCTCGCGCACGCCGACTTCGTCGGTGCCGGAGTCGCGGTCGCCCTCGACCTCGATCTCGAAGCGGACGCGCAGCCAGAGCGAGCCCGGCGCCCGCTCCTTTCGGCCGACCAGCTGGAAGGAGTGGAACCGCCACTCCTCGAGCTCGGCCAGGTTGCGCTCGAGGCGCGCCGAAGGGGGCGAGGCGAGCACCTCGCGCCAGCGCGCGTCGCCGCGCAGGCGGCTGGCGTAGAAGTGGGTGACCGCCGCCTCCGGCGAGGCATCGCCCGGGGCGACCCCGCGCGCGCCGCTCCGGTCGAAGCGCGGTGCGTCGACGTAGTCGAGCCAGCCGTCGCTGCCGGCGCGGGTCGCCGGCGCCGAGAAGGGGGCGGGGGCGCCCGCTCCGCGGGCGTCGCCGCCGCAGCCGCCGGCGAGCGCGAGGGCGACCAGGCCGGCGAGCAGCCGGCCGGCGAGAAGGCGTCGGGAATTCGGTCGTCGAGTCATCGTCCGGTCTCCTCTCGGATTCGCGCGCGTCGAGGGTTCACTGGAGCGGGGTGGCGACGAAGCGGCCGCGGACGACCTGGCCGTTCGCCTCGATGTCGACCGTGCCGGCGACCCGGCGGCCCGACAGCTCCTCGAGCACGACCGTGCCGAGGCTCTTCTGGTCGACGACGGTAAAGGTGTCCATCTTGCCGCCGGGCGAGAAGATCGTCACGGCGAGGTCCTGGTTCGACCTGCCGTCGAGCACGAAGGTCTGCCCCTTCTGGAGCCTCGACTTGTCCCGGGTCTGCAGCGCCAGCTGGACGATGACCTTGCGATTGGCCGCCGACATCGCCGACATGGCGTCGGACATCGAGGCCGGCTCGCTCGCCAGATAGAGATCGAGATAGTGCTCGCCCGACAGGACGAAGCGGCCGTTCTCGGTCGCCAGCCGATGCTCGCCGGCCTTCTCGCCCCGGACCAGGACGCCGTCGCCGGCGGCTCCGGTGCCGGCGGCCGCCGAGGGCTCGGCGCTCGACGGCGGTGCGCCGTCGGCCGCCTGACCGCAGGCCGTCACCAGCAGAGCCAGCAGGGGGATCAGCAGGGTGCTGCGCAGAATGCCTCGCATCGGAATCTCCTCCTCGGGTTCGGCCGGCGCGGCGCGAAAGGGTCGGGTGCGGGACGACGCGTCGTCGCTCGAGGCCTCTCGCTCCCGCGGCCGGCGTTGCCCGCAGCTCGAGAGCACCCCGGGTGCCAGCTCCGAGAACGGCCCGGATCCGAGAGAGAAGTCTCTGAAAAGAAGACGCTTACGCCGAACTCGTGGCGCCGGTTCGAGGGAGCGTCCGCCAGGTCGCGATCCCGCTTCCGCGACGGGCTTCCCGCGCGTGGGACGGGGGCGCGTCAGACTCCGAGACGGGCGGCGAGCCGCAGGAGGTCCTCTCGCCGCGCGACCAGCGCGTCGAGCTCCGCGATCCCGCGGTCACCTGCGGTGTCCGCTTGCGCTCCGGCGTCGATGCGTCGGCTCAGGCGTTCGGCGATCGCCGCGAGACCGGCGAGCTCCGAGTCGTCCGGCGCCGCCGCGCGCGCTTCGGCGAGCTCCGCCCTGGCTCTCGCCAGGGCGGGCGCATGCCCGGCGAGCGCCGCCCGATGGAGCAGCACCAGGACGAGCTCGGTGCGGTAGGTCTGGAACTCGCCGGTGGCGAGCGCGGCGCGCGCTGCGCTCTCGGCGAGGGCGAGCCGGCGGTCGCGATCCGCTCGGGCGTGGACCGGATCGTGGACGGCGCGCAGCCGCTCGATGCGCGCCCGGTAGTGGTGGTAGTCGCCGGGGAAGACGCTCTCGACCGGGGCGAGCAGCTCCTCGATCTCCTCGAGGCCCGCACGCCATGACAGCGCGTCGCGCTCGGGCCCCCACTCGAGCTCGTCGAGGCGCACGCCGACGAGATTGACTCGCAGCGCCACGCGCTCCGGGAAGTCGCCGAGCAGCTCCTCGAACGCGTGGCGCGCCTGCGCGAGCTCGGCTTCGGCCGATCCGGTACGCCAGAGGCGCGCGAGCGCCAGCCCCCAGCGGGCGAGCGCCAGGTTGTTGCGCGCCGCGCGGTAGCCGGGAGCCGACTCGAGCGCGGCCGTGCAAGCTTCGATGGCCCGCTCGAAGCGGTCGCCGGCGGCGCGCCCCGCGCGGCTCAGGTAGTAGGCGGCGTCGCTCTCGGTCGCGCAGATGCCGTTCCAGAGCCGGCTGGCGAAGGCGCCGGGCTGGCCGATGCCGCGCCGATAGGCCGCGACGGCCCGGTCGGCGATCGGCAGGAAGTCGGCGCCCCGATCGGCCAGATCGACGGCGAGCTGGTTGAGCACGTGGCCGAGCGAGAGGTGCAGGTAGGCGTCGTCCGGATCCTCGTCGACCGCCCGCACGAGGTGCGCGGCGGCGCGCTCGAGCAGCGGTTGCGGCGCCCCGCCGTGGTCGCCGGTCCAGCGGGCCTCGACCCAGGCCGCGTTGCCGAGGTGCGCCTCGGCGCGCGCTCCACTGCGCCCGGTCGCCGCCAGACGCGTGGCCGCGCCGCGCGCCAGCGCCAGCGCCTCGGCCGGAGCGAGCCCGGCCTCGGCGCGCGCCTGCGCCTGCTTCCAGGAGACTTCCGCGAGCCGGTCCAGGGCCTCCGGATCGCCGGGGTCCGCGGTCAGCGCCTGTCGGTAGGCCGCGACGGCCGCCGACCAGGCCGGCTCCGCCTCGCTCGCGCGACTGAGCGAGCGGGCGAGCTCGAAGCGCCAGCGCGCGACGTCGCCCGCGAGTCGCCACACGGCCGGGTCGCTCGATCCCTTCGCCGCCGCGCGGCGCGCCACCCCCTCCGCCTCGTCGAGCGCACGCAGCGCCTCCGCGGACCGGCCACCGCCGATCGCGCTCACCGCCTCGGAGAGGAGGGCCTCGGCCGCCAGCAGCTCGCCCTCGTAGAACCAGGGCGCGGCCGCCGCCGCGGCGAGCGCCGCCTCGCGCGCTCGCGCCGGATCTTCGGCGAGCAGGTGCAGCAGCCCCTCGAGGTAGTGGGCCTCGTGGACCTCGACGATTTCCTCCGGCACCTGCTCGAGCGTCCGCCAGGCGGGCACCCCGAGCTCACGCTCGGTGGCGGCGAGGGCCTCGGCGCGCAACTCCGGATCGCGCAGACGGGCGGCGCGATCGCGCGCCTCGAGCCAGAGGGCGGCGAGCACGCGGCCGCGCGCCAAGCGCACCCGCCCGTCGCCGTTGCCGGCCTCGATCGCCCGCTCGAGCTCGCGGCGCGCCTCGGTGTGCCGGCCGAGCGCCTCGAGCAGACGGCCGATCGCGAAGCGCGCGGCTCCCTCGGCTCCCGGGCCGAGCCGCGCCGCCTCGGCACGCAGGGCCTCGATTTCCGCTTCGGCGCGCGCGCGCGCCGGGCGGACGTCGTGGAGCGGCAGGAGGAAGGCCATCCGCTGGGCGACGATGGCGCGCTCCGCGCGCGCGCCGAAGCGCTGCGCCCAGCGCGCTCGCTCGGCGCCGCGCCAAGCGCTCCAGCCGGCGAGCGCCGCGCCGGCCAGGATCGCCAGCGCCGCCACGGCGAGCGCCGCCGCGGCGACCGGGTGCCGGCGCATCGCGCGCCCCAGGCGCTCGCGGCCGGAGGGGGGGCGCACCGAGATCGGCTCGCCCGCGAGCCAGCGTCGCAGGTCGAGAGCCAGCTCGCGCGCCGAGCCGTAGCGGCGCTCCGGGTCTTTCTCGAGGCAGACGCGCACGATCGTGTCGAGATCGCGCGGCAGCCCGGGCTGGCGCTCGCGCGGCGGCGCCGGCTCGCTCTCGAGCACGCGCACCAGCGACTCGGCGGCGCTCGGCGCGGCGAAGGGGCTCTCCTCCACCAGCAGCTCGTAGAGGACGATGCCGAGCGCGAAGACGTCGCTGCGCCGGTCGATCGCCGCCAGATCGCCGCGCGCCTGCTCGGGCGCCAGGTAACCGGGCGTGCCGAGCACCTGGCCGGCGAGCGTGGCATCGGGCGCCTCGATCTCCTGGGCGAGACCGAAGTCGAGCACGTAGGGGACCGGCCGGCCGTCGGCGTCCCGCTCGACCAGGAGGTTGCCCGGCTTCAGGTCGCGGTGGATCAGACCGACCGCGTGCGCGGCGGCGACGGCCTCGGCGATCGTCGCCACCAGGGCCACGCGCTCCTCGAGTCCGAGGTCCGCGGCGGCACGGTCGAGCGGCACGCCGTCGACGTACTGCAGGACGAGACAGGGGCGGCCGTCGCGTTCTCCGACTTCGTAGACGCGGCAGACGTTCGGATGCTCGACGCGTGCCTGCGCACGGGCCTCGGCCAGCATTCGCGCCGCCGTCCGCGGGTCGTCGCGCCGCAGCACCTTGAGCGCCACGTGGCGCTCGAGGCGCGGATCCCAGACCTTGAACACCTCGCCCGAGGCGCCCCGGCCGATCGGCAGTCCGGTTTCGAACTCCATGGGCCCGCCGACGATACCGCTCTGCGCGGCCCCTGGCGGGGCGGG
>WYBK01000336.1 GCA_011525905.1 Acidobacteriota bacterium | reverse complement strand
TCGTCTACGACGCGCTCGACCGGCTGGTGCGGCGGGAGGCGACCGGGGAGCTTCGGAGGTACCACTTCCTCTACACGGCGGACGACGAGCGGATCCTGACCTTCGTCGAGGAGCTTCCGGGCTCGGGGGGGACGGACCAGTTCCGGTGGACGCTGCGGGATCTCGGCGGCACGGTGCTGCGCGACTACGTGAGCGTGCCGGGACAGGCGGCACTGTGCGTGGCCGAGGACTACGTCTTCCGCTGGTCGTCGCTGCTGGGGGCGCGACAGTACTCGTGCGACCCCGAGCTGCCGTCGCCGCCGCAGGAGCTCCACTACACGCTGGACCACTTGGGGACGCCGCGCCTCGTGACGAGCGAGAGCGGGGCGGTGGTCGAGGAGCGGAAGTACTTCCCGTTCGGGGAGGAGGCGAAGCTGGCCAATCCGGAGGGACCGCGGCTGCGGTTCACGGGGCACGAGCGGGACCTCTTCGATCTCGACGGGACGCAGGACGATCTGGACTACATGCATGCCAGATTCCGCAGCCCGCTGACCGGAAGATTCCTGTCCGTGGATCCCGTTGGTGGCTCCCCGCAGTCGCCGCAGAGCTGGAACCGGTACACCTACGTGCGGGGCAACCCACTGAAGTACACCGACCCGACCGGAGAGATCACGGCCGCGGTCATCGCGGAGGAGATTCAGACCTCGCTCGAAGGTCTCAAGCAGCAGGCAATGAACGCTGTCTCGACCGGCGGCGTTGGAGGTGTGGTTGCTGCGACTGCGGTGGGCTTCACTCTCGATCTCGCCTCCACCGCCGCCGACCTGCTCAAAGCGGGTGATGCCACGGGAACGGCAATCGGCTCGGGTGCCAGCGCCGGCGAGACGGCGATCGCTGTCGGCCAAGATGCTCTCAGAACGGCGGGGTTCATCGCTCCGCTTGCCGGCGCTGGCCGCGCTGCCGTGGCAAGGGGTGGGAGTCAGGCACTTCAGACGACGGCGCACGGCGCGCAGAGAGTCGCGGGAGCAGCAGCGACGCGCGGAGGTGTGTTGTCGGAGACGGGTATTGCCGCAGTCCGGCAAGGTGGAAGAGTCATGACTCAGGCGGACGGAGCGACCGTTCGCATCCTTCAGAACGAAGCTGGCCGTTTCAACGTCGTCGTCGAAGGCGAACGCGGCATCATCACCACGTTCGAGAACCTTTCCCAAAAGTCTCTCGACCGCCTCGGGAGGAACTATGGCTGGAACTGAAGGTCGGAAGGCTGTTTGCGTCTGCTGCTTCTGCGGGCATTCACTGCCGGAGATGGTTGCTGTGCGAATGCTCGTGTACCCACCGAATGCGGAGGGTGAATCCCAGACTTTGTTCTGTCACGCACGTCACTTGGTACAGCACCTAGATCCGCGAGTGCCCCACCACCCAGCGCTGGATGAGGATGGCGACGGATGACATGCGGGGACCTCGCCAGCCCGAGAACGGTGCGCGGACTTCGGGTGGGGCATACCAACGGCAGCTCAAGACGGCTTGCGCAGTTTCTCCGGGTGCCCGGTGGGGGATTCTCTTCCCCGTCGCGTGTCTTGCCGGCGAACGGCATGCCTGGCGGCGGAATGGAGCGCACCGCCACCGGAAATATCCCGGTCCAGATCCTTGACGTGATCGAGTACTGAGAGCGTCGATGGAGAAGAACATGATCGAGCAGACCGCAAAGACCGTCCGGCTGATGATCTCTGAGCCGTGGGAGATGGGAGATCGAACGTTCACGGGGACAATCGTGAAGAGCCAGCTCGAACCCGTCGAGAGGCTCTTGCTAGAGATCGATGCGCCCTTCGAGCACGCGGGCGTTAGCTACTCCTTGCTCCTGGTGTCTCCCCGTCACGAAGGCCACCCGCTCTCCCGCATCGCAGCGGGTGACGCAGTGCCCTGCAACGCGTTGGGGGTCACAGGCCCGGCGTCGGCAAGTCACGATCTGATGGACGCGCCCTCTTGGCGGGGTGGCGGACTCGTCCTCATCGGAACCTTGTCCAGCGCCTGACCTTTCCGAACTGCGCAACCACGGCTTCCTAAGAGCCCGGCGGCAGTCGCCGGGCTCTTTGTCTATCGGGCTTCCTGCTGGAGAACGGAGTCGAGGACTTGGAGGACGCGGCTGAAGAGCAACGCCCCCCGCGCCGTACAATCAGTGCAGCATGGAGCCGCAGCCGAAAGTCTGCTACCTCTGCGCCGAGCCGGTCGCTGCCGGCGAGCTCGACGACGAGCACGTCTTTCCCGAGAATCTCTTCAACCCCGGCGATCGCGCCGACCTCATCAAGCTGCCAGCGCACCGCGCCTGCAACGCGTCGTACTCGAAAGACGACGAGTACTTTCGACTGTGCATGACGACCGCCGCCGGCGACGAGCCCAAGGCAAAGACGCTCTGGAACGGTCCTGTCCTGCGCGGTGTCCACCGGCCGCAGAGCGCCAAGTACAAGGCCTACATTCACCGCAGCCTCCGCGAAGTCGAGGTTTCCACCGAAGCCGGGATCCACCTCGGCAAAGCGCACGTGATGGACCAGGACGCCGCGCGGATCCAGCGCGTCGTGCAGCGCATGGCACGCGGCCTCCACACGCACCTCACGGGCGACATCCTGCCGCGCGATTGGCCGGTCTCTTGCGATCTCCTCGACCCGCGTACGCGAACCGATCCCGGCTGGTCGCTCTTCTGCACCGGTGTCCGGACCATCGGGAACGGCACCGTGTGCTTCGCCGTGAAGCGCCTCGACGAAGATCCCCGAGACGCCCTCTACTGGATCGTCTTCTACGACTCGATCGACTTCTGGGCCTTCACCGGAACGAAAATCCAGGGCGCGATCGACGCTGCGCTCGCCAAGATCCAAGAGCGCGCCTGAGACGACTCGCCGTGCGCGCCACAGAACACCAGGAACCCCCGGCTCCGCCGCTGGCGATTGACCTCGCCGGCGAGGACCTCGCGTCCGGACCGGAGACCTGGACCGCGCTACCGGACCTCGGGGAAACGGCCTTCTCGGCTGGGGGTTTGCGTCGGGGCACGGACTACCTGCATGCCAGGCTGCCTGCTGGCGGGGCCGCGGGGCGCTCCGCCGCCGGGCGGCCCGACGGCGCCGCAGGTGGTCGAGCGGGAGCAGGAGTACGCCTTCGACCTCTACGGCAACATCCAGTCGATCGCGACGGACGGGCTGGTGCTGAACACGCCGACCGACTCGGCGACGAACCGGCTGGTCTCGGGGATGGGGACGGCCTACGACGCGCGCGGCAACCTGATCGCCCGCCCGGGCTCCGTTCTCGTCTACGACGCGCTCGACCGGCTGGTGCGGCGGGAGGCGACCGGGGAGCCGCGGAAGGAACACTTGCTCGACACCGCGGACGACGAGCGGATCCTGACCTTCGGCGACGAGGACCTCGGGACCGCGGGGTCGGTGGCGGATTGTGCTACACTGTGCGTCATGGCGGGTGAGGCGCGCGACGGCGGGGGGCGGGTGGGGGTGCGCGAGCTGCGGCAGAACCTCTCCGTCTACCTCGACCGGGTGAAGGCGGGCGAGCGGCTCGAAGTGACCGAGCACGGGCAACCGGTGGCGCTGCTGGTGCCGCTGCCGCCGGCCGGCGATCCGCTCGCGCGGCTGCTCGCCGAGGGGCGGGCGACGGCGCCGCGGCGCGAGCTCGCCGAGGTGCTGCGCCGCCATCCGGCGCGGCCGGCGCGGCCCGGCGAGCGGCCGCTCTCCTCGATCCTCGAGGAGATGCGCGCCGAAGAGGGCTCCTGAGCCGGGGGCGCCGCGAGGCACCGATGCTCGTCTACTGCGACGCTTCGGCGCTGGTCGAGCTCTTCGTCGAGGGGGAGCGCTCGGCGCCGCTGCGCGCCTTCCTCGCCGGCGAGGTCCGGCTCGTCTCCTCCGCCCTGATCCGGGTCGAGGTCGGGCGCGCGCTCGCCCGTCGCGGCGACCGCCGGGACGAGGCGCGCGCCGCGGCCCACCTCGAGGCCCTCACCCTCGTCTCCCTGGACGAAGCGATCCTGGCGCGCGCCGCGGCGCTGCCGCCGCCGGCGCTGCGCATCCTCGACGCCCTGCACCTCGCGACCGCGCTCGCGCTCTCGCCGCTGCCCGCGGCCTTCCTCTGCTACGACCGGCGCCTCGCCGAAGCGGCGGCGCGCCAGGGGCTCGCGGTCGTCGCGCCGGGACTCGACGAGGTCCACGAGCCGTAGCGCCCGCGCACCGCGGGAGCCGCGGCGAGATTCCCGGCTAGGTCGCGCGGCGATCGAGGACCGCCTCGGCGGCGGAGGCCACCTCGGCGGCGGAGAGCCCCTTCATGCAGCGGTGGTGCAGCAGCGGGCAGCGGCGGAAGAAGCAGGGGGAGCACCAGAGGTCGCGCCAGAGCACGGCGTGGCCGGGGCCGGCGGGCGCGGTGCGGCGGGGGTCGGTCGGGCCGAAGAGGGCGACCGTCGGCACCCCGAGCGCCGCGGCCAGGTGCATCGGCCCCGAGTCGTTGGTCACCAGCAGGTCGAGCCGGGCGAGCACCGCCGCGAGCCCGGCGAGGTCGAGGTCGGGGCCGACCACCGGGTGGAGCTTGCCGCTCTCCTCGTGGACGCGCACCGCGAGCCAGACCTCCTTCGGGCCGGCGACGACGACCATGCGGGCCTCGGGCCGGCGGCGGCGCAGCTCGCGTGCCAGCTCGGCGAAGCGCGCCATCGGCCAGCGCTTCGACGGGCCCCATTCGGCGCCCGGGAAGAGGCCGACGAGCGGCGGCGCGCCCGGCCCGGTCGGCAGCCGCGCGCGCGCCAGCCGGTCGCGGCCGGCCGCGGCGAGCGGCTCGGGCAGCTCGAGGCGCGGGATCCAGTCGGCCGGCGGCGGCACGCCCAGCGCCGCGAGCAGCTCGCGGTAGTCCTCGATCTGCGGCCGCCGGCCGCGCGGCCGGCGCACCGCGGGCGCGAGCAGCGGCGTGCGCAGGTCGCCGCGGTAGCCGTAGCGGCGCGGCACCCCGGCGCGGGCGAGCCGCCAGGCGGCGCGGAAGGAGTTGGGCAGCAGCACCCCCTCGTCGAAGCCGCCGGCGGCGATGCGCGCCACCACCTCGGCGTCGTCGCCCGAGCCGTCGAGCGTCGCCGCGACGCCGGGCAGCAGGGCGCCGAGCGGGTGGAGCGGCCGCTTGGCGAGCAGGGCGACCGAGCGGCCGGAGCGCGCCAGGGCGGCGAGCACCGGCGCCGCCATGACCAGGTCGCCGACCCAGTTGGGCGCCACCGCGAGCGTGCGCACCGGCGCCCGCGCGGGGGAGAGCGCGCGCCTCATCTCAGTGCTTCCACCGGTCGTGCAGCCAGAACCACTGCTCGGGCGCGCGCCGGATCGCGGCTTCGGCCTGCTCGAGGCAGCGCCGGGTGAAGGCGAGCGTCGCCTCGGGGCCGTCGCTGCCCGAGGGCCAGATCGGCGCGCCGAAGGCCACCCGGTAGCGTCCGCCCGGGAGGTGGTGCCCGGCGATCGGCACCACCGGCGCGCCGGTCTTGAGCGCCAAGCGCGCGACGATCGGGCTGGTCAGCGCCGGCCGGCCGAAGAAGGGGACGTCGATCGCCTCCTCGGCGCGCACCCGCTGGTCGATCAGCAGGCCCAGCAGGCCGCCGCCCGCCAGCACGCGGAACATCTCGCGCACGGCACCCCGCTTGGGCAGCGAGCGGTTACCGAAGCGGGTGCGCAACCGCTGCACCCAGCGGTCGACGTGGGGATTGTCGATCGGCCGGCCGACCGCGGCGAGCGGCGCGTGCAGGGCGCCGACCGTCGCCGAGGCGATCTCCCAGTTGCCGAAGTGGGCGGCGAGCAGGATCACGCCGCGGCCGGCGCGCTCGGCCTCGCGCAGCTGCTCGAGCCCTTCGACGTCGACCCGGCGGCAGAGCTCGGGGGCGTCGAAGCGGGCCGAGGAGAGCGCGTCGAGGAAGACCGCGCCGAAGTGGCGGAAGCAGGCGGCGACCACCTGCCGCCGCTCGCGCTCCGAGAGCTCGGGCAGGGCCCGGGCGAGGTTGTCGAGCGCCAGGCGCCGGCGGCCGGCGACCAGCCGACCGGCGAGCGCGCCGAAGGCGCCGCCGAGCGGGC
The DNA here is from genome assembly GCA_011525905.1 of Acidobacteriota bacterium. Taxonomy (GTDB): domain Bacteria; phylum Acidobacteriota; class Thermoanaerobaculia; order Multivoradales; family JAGPDF01; genus JACTMI01. Next base: position 21,590 of record WYBK01000336.1, on the reverse strand, counting down.
GCGCCGCCCGGTGCGGCAGCAGCCGGACGAGGGCGAGCAGCGGCAGCGCCGCGGCCGCCTCGAGGGCGTGGCGCAAGGGAGCCTGCTTCACGGCAGCAGCCCCCGCAGCCGCCGGTCGAGCCAGGCGAGCAGGGCCGGCTCGGGGCGCGTCTCGAGCGGCAGCTCGGCGACCGGCAGGTCGAGCCGCCCCGCAAGCTTCGGCAGGTCCTTGGCCGTGGTCACGACCGCCGCGGCGCCGCGGCGGCGCGCGGCGCGCGCGATCCAGCGCAGGCTGCGCTCCGGGTAGGCGTGGTGGTCGGGGAAGTCCATCCGCACGACCGCGCGCAGGCCCGCGCGCTCGACCGCGGCGAAGAAGGGGGCGGAACGCGCGATCCCCGCCACCGCCGCCACCGGCGCGCCGGCCGGGAGCGCCGTGCCGTCGGCCAGGCGCGCCGGGGCGTGGAGCGCGAGGGCGCAGAATCCGGCGCCGGCGAAACCGAAGGGCGAGAGGGCGCGAGCGAGCTCGCGGCCGGCGTCCGCGGCCGGCGCCTCGAGCCCGGTCAGGACCGCGGCGTCGGCGGCCGCGGCGGCGGCGAGCGGCTCGCGCAGGCGGCCGCTCGGCCAGAGCCGGCCGGCGCCGAAGGGATCGGCGGCTGGGAAGAGCAGCAGGTCGAGGTCGCGCGCCAGGGCGACGTGCGAGAAGCCGTCGTCGAGCAGGAAGAGCTCGGGTTCCGGTCGCAGCTCGGCGAGCGCGAGGCGCCCCGCCTCGGCCCGCCGCTCGCCGACGACGACCGCCACGCCGTCGCCCGCCAGCTCGCGCGCCATCAGGTGGGGCTCGTCGCCGGCCGCCGCGACCGGCACCAGCGGCCCGGCGCCGCGCGAGACGACGAGCGCGCCCCGGCTCGCGCGCCGGTAGCCGCGCGACAGGATCGCCACACGCCGCTCGGCGCCGGCCAGATGGCGGGCGAGGGCGATCGTCATCGGCGTCTTGCCGCCGCCCCCCCAGTGCAGGTTGCCGATCGAGACCACCGGCCGAGGCAAGCGCTCGCCGCGCGCCGCCGCGTGCCTTCGCCGGCGAGCGTGGGCGGCGGCGTAGAGCCGCTGCCAGGGGGAGCGCGGCCGCGGCGGCGCGACGAGCGGTGGCCTGCTCATGCCGCGCCCGGACGCCGCGCGGCGGCCGTCAGCAGGGGCTCGAGCAGGGCGAGCGTCGCCTCGAGCGCTCCCCGGTTGGCCTCGACCAGGCGGGCGCCGCGCGCGCCGAGCGCGCGCGCTCGCTCCGGGTCGTCCAGCCAAGAGGCGAAGGCGCGGCCGAGCGCGCCGGCGTCGGCCACCCGCAGCCAGGCGCCCTCGGCGTCGAAGCGCTCGGCGATCTCGCGGAAGTTCTCCATCGACGGGCCGACCGCGACCGGCACGCCGAAGCGCGCCGGCTCGATCGGGTTGTGGCCGCCGGTGGGCGCCAGCGTGCCGCCGACGAAGGCGCCGCGCGCGAGGCGGTAGAGCGGGGCGAGCTCGCCCAGGGTGTCGAGCAGCAGCGCCGGCGGCCGCTCGCCGGCGTCCGCCGCGGCGCTGCGCCGGACGGCGCCCGGCAGCCGCCGGTCGAGCAGCGCCGCGACCTCGGCGAACCGCTCGGGATGGCGCGGCGCCAGCGCGAGCAACGCGCGCTCGGCTCCCCCGGCCGCCGCGAAGGCGCCGAGCACCCGCTCCTCCTCGCCGGCCATGGTCGATCCGGCGACCAGCAGCGGCCGCCCGGCGGCCAGCCGCTCGACCAGCCGCTCGAGCTCGGGGCGCGCGGGAGGCTCCGGAGTTTCGAACTTCAGGTTGCCGGTAACTGTCACCCGTTCGGGGGCGGCGCCGAGCGCGAGCAGGCGGTCGCGGTCGACGCCGGTCTGGACGCCGAAGCGCTCGACCGGATCGAGCAGCAGCCGGCGCACGGTGCGGCGGAAACGGGAGAGCCGCGGAAAGCTGCGGTCGCTCAGGCGGCCGTTGATCACGGCGATGCGCACTCCGCGCCGGCGGGCCCGATCGAGCACCAGCGGCCAGTAGTCCCCTTCGCAGAGGATCAGGGCGCGGGGCGTGAAGCGGTCGAGGAATCGTTCGACGGCGAAGCCGAGCTCGAGCGGAAAGTAAGCGACCGCGGCCCGGCCGCCGAGCAGGGCGCGCGCGCGCTGCTGGCCGGTCGGGGTGATCGTCGTGACCACCAGCGGCAGCGCCTCGGGCAGCCGGCGGACGAGGGTCGCGGCGACCGCGACCTCGCCGACCGAGACCGCGTGGATCCAGATCGCGCCGGCGCGCGGCGGCGCGGCGATGCGCCCGAGGCGGGCGGCGAGCGTCTCCCGGTAGCGCCCGCCGCGGGCGAACAGGGCGAAGGGCGCGCCCGCGGCGGCGACGAGCGCGACGGCGGTCTGATAGAGCGGCCACATGGAGGCAACGGGCAGTATAATCAAGACTTTCGAGGAAACCGCCGACCCTTGCCGCCGCCCGACGAGACTAGACGCGACGCCCCGGAGGACCGTAGAAAGCCTCCGGAAGAGACCATGCCCACCCTCGTCTACTCCGCGACCCGTCAGCGCTCGTCACTCGCCGAAGCGAGCGACCGGGAGCTGCTCTTCGCCCTCGGCCGGGACGACGAACGGGCGCTCGCCGAGCTGGTGGCGAGGAAGACCCGCCCGCTCCTGCAGGTCGTCGGCCGCATCGTGCTCGACGAGGAGGAGGCGCGCGACGTCGTCCAGGTCACCTTCCTGAGGCTGTGGGAGCACCGCGACCGCTTCGACGAGCGCTTCAGCCCCAACACCTGGATCTACCGGATCGCCACCAACCTGGCGATCGACCACTGGCGCTCGAAGCGGAGCCGCGACCGGGCGCAGGAGCCGATGCGCCTCCACCTCGTGCGCAGCGAGGAGTCGGCCGCCGAGGCCGACCTCTCGACGCTCGAGGGGCGCGAGGTGGCGCGCATCTTCGACGAGCTGGCGCGCGAGCTGCCGGAGCGCCAGCGGCTGGTCTTCCTGCTGCGCGAGGTCGAGGGGCTCTCCTCGGCCGAGGTGGCGGCGATCGCCGGTTGCGAGGAGTCGACCGTGCGCAACCACCTGTTCAACGCGCGCAAGCACCTGCGGGCGATGCTGCTCGAGCGTTTCCCGGAGTACGCCCGTCGGCGGGTTGCCCGCGCCGGGCGCGCGACCGCGCCGGGCGAGGGGGGGGCATGAGCTGCCCCGACTGGCCGGCGCTCGTCGCCGCGCGCGAGCGGGACTCGGGCGCCGAGCCGCCCGGCTGGGCCACGGCGCGCGCGCACCTGAGCGCCTGCTCCGCCTGCCGGCGGCGCGCCGTCGACCTCGACCCGACCCTGGTCTTCCTCGCCCTGCCGGCGCTCGAGCCGCGGGAGGGGGAGATCTCGGCGATGCAGGGTGCCGTCGCGGCGCTGGTGCGGACCCGCCGGCTCGAGAGCGCGGGCGAGCGGTCGCGCCCGGCGCGGCCCGCGCGCCTGCGGCGTGCCGCGCTCGCCGCGGCCGCGCTCGCCGCGCTGGTGCTCGAGGCGGGGCCGCGACGCCCGGCGCCGCCGCCCGCCGGCCTGCTCGCCGCCGAGGGGCTGGCGCCCGGCGCCTCGAGCGCGCCGGTGGTCGAGCAGATCGAGCGGCCCGACGCGCGCGTTTATCAGCTTCCCGCCGAAGGGCTCTCGGTCGTCATGATCGTCGACGCGAGCCTCGACGTCTGATCCGGGGCCCCGCTTGCCGCCGACCCCGCCGACCCCGCCGACCGGCCCGCTCGCGCGCTGCGCGCGTGCCCTGGCGCTGGCGCTGGCGCTCGCCGCCGGGTGGTCGCTGCCGTCCGGGGCCTTCGCCGCGGAGCCGCTCCCGGGCGCGCGCTCCGAGGAGCTCGGCGTGCTCGCCATCACTCTCGAGCACCAGCGCGCGGGCGAGGCGGTCGCCCTGGTCGAGCCGCTGCTCTCGCCGCGCGGCTCGATCGAGCTGCAGGCCGGCACGAACACCCTGGTGGTGCGCGACAGCCTGTCGGCGCTCGGCCGGATCCGCGCGGCGCTGCGCGCCTTCGACCACCCCGCGCGGCCGGTCGCGCTCGACGTCCAGATCGTGCGCGCCGACCGGGGCATGATCTCGCCGCTCCCCGCGGAGGACGGCCTCGACGCGGCGTTGCGCCAGCGGCTCGAGACGCTCTTCCGCTTTCGCAGCTACCGCCTGCTGTCGCGGGCTCGCCTCGGCTGCCGCGAAGGAGAGCAGATCGCCTACGAGATGCCGGGCGACTATCGGCTGAGCTTCCGGCTCGGCACGGTGGTGGCCGACCCGGAGAGCGCGCGCGAGCGGATCCGGTTGCACGGCTTCCGGGTCGCGCGCGGCGCGCCCGGCGGCGGCGAGCAGGAGCTCACCCACACCCTGCTCAATCTCTGGCTCGACCAGCCGACCATCCTCGGCCTGACCCGGGACGAGGCGAGCCCCTCGGCGCTCATGCTGGTGCTGACCTTCGAGCGCGATGCGGAGAGGCGCTAGCGGCGGTGGAGTTCGTCTGCCGGATCGGCACGCCGGATGGCCGCGTCGAGCGGGTGGTGCGCGCGGCGCGCGACGAGCGCTCGCTGCGCGAGGAGCTCGAGCGCGAGGGGCTGCACGTCTTCGGCATCCAACGCGCCGTGCCGCTGCCCGGCCTCGATGGCCTGCTGGCGGCGGTCGGCCTGCGGCGCCGCAAGAAGGTGACGCTGCGCACCCTGCTGGTCTTCAACCAGGAGCTGGCGGCGCTGCTCAAGGCGGGGCTGCCGCTGCTGCAGGGCCTGAACCTGATGCTCGAGCGCCTGAAGGACCCGGTCTTCCGCGAGGTCCTCGTCCAGGTGCGCGACAAGGTCAAGAGCGGCGTCGAGCTCTCCGACGCCTTCGCCTCCTTCGGCGACCTCTTCCCGCCGCTCTACGCCTCGACGCTCAAGGCGGGCGAGCGCACCGGCGAGCTCGAGCAGGTGATCCGCCGCTTCATCCGCTACCTGCGCCTGGTGCTCGAGGCGCGCAAGCGGGTCTTCTCGGCGCTGGTCTATCCGGCGGTGCTGGTCGGCCTCGCCTTCGCGATGCTGTTCGTCATGGCGGTCTTCGTGGTGCCGCGCTTCACGGTCTTCTACGACGCCATGGACCTCCAGCTCCCCTTCCTCACGCGGGTGACGGTCGGGGTCTCGGTTTTCCTGCGCGACAACCTGCTGCTGCTCGGCGTCGGCGTGGTCGCGGGGCTCGGCGCCTACGCGCGCTGGCGGCGCACCGCGACGGGGCGCTTCGCGATCGACCGCGCCCGCCTGCGGCTCCCCTTCCTCGGCCCGGTGCTCCACCGCTTCGCCATCGGCGAGTTCTGCCGCTCGCTCTCGACCCTGCTGGCCGGCGGCATGCCGCTGGTGCCGGCGCTCGAGATCTCGGTGCGCGCGGTCAGCAACGCCTACGTCCGCGCGCGCCTGATGCCGACCCTGCAGGCGGTGCGCGAGGGGCAGGCGCTGCACGCCGCCCTCGAGGCGACCGAGGTCTTCGAGGACCTGGCGATCGACATGGTCAAGGTCGGCGAGGCGACCGGCGCGCTCGACCAGATGCTCTCCTCCGTGGCCGATTTCCTGGACGAGGAGGTCGAGGTGCGCATGCAGCGCATCCTGTCGTTGATCGAGCCGCTGATGCTGATCTTCATGGGGCTGATCGTCGCCCTGCTGCTGCTCTCGGTCTACCTGCCGCTCTTCTCGGCCCTGGGCAACGTGCGATGACGACGCCGACCGCCCGGCGACCGTAGACCGATAGGATCCGACCCCCGGAGCGCCCCGCGATGACCCTGCCCTCGACCCCGCTGACACCGATCCCCGCCGAGCTGCTCGAGGGGGAGCTGCGCCCGCCCGACGAGCGGGCGGCGGCGCGGGAGCTGGCGCGCCGGCACGGCCTCGAGTTCGTCGACCTGGACCACTTCCGCATCGACTCGGACCTGTTCCACTCGATCCCGTTCGAGCTCATGCTGCGCTACGGCTTCGTGCCGCAGGAGCGGCTGCCCGGCCGCCTGGCGCTGGTGATGAAGGACCCGACCGACGTCGCCCACCTGGACGAGCTCGAGCTGCTGCTCGGCCAGCCCGTCGAGGTGCGCGTCGGCCTGCCCTCGGCGATCGACGAGATCCTGCAGAAGTCCGAATCGTCGCAGCGCGTGCTCGAGGAGGCGACCGAGGACTTCCGCATCCAGCTGGTCTCCGAGGACGAGGAGGGCGAGGAGGTCCTGTCGATCGACCGCATCACCGCCGACTCCTCGCCGGTGATCAAGCTGGTCGACTCGACGGTGTTCAACGCCATCCAGCGGCGGGCTTCGGACATCCACATCGAGACGCGCGACACCGAGGTGGTGATCAAGTACCGCATCGACGGCGTCCTCTACCAGGCGATGGAGCCGATCGACAAGCGCCACCACCAGACCATCATCAGCCGCATCAAGGTGATGTCCGAGCTCGACATCGCCGAGAAGCGGGTGCCGCAGGACGGCCGCTTCAAGCTGCGGTTGAAGGGACGCACGATCGACTTCCGCGTCTCGATCCTGCCCACCGCGCACGGCGAGGACTGCGTCATCCGCATCCTCGACAAGGAGTCGATGTCGGCCGAGTTCAAGAACCTGAGGCTCGACATCCTCGGCTTCGACGACGAGACGATGCGCAAGCTGCGCAAGGCGATCCGCGAGCCCTACGGCATGGTGCTGGTCACCGGTCCGACCGGCTCGGGCAAGACCACCACGCTCTACGCCTGCCTCTCCGAGATCCAGTCGCCCGAGGACAAGATCATCACCATCGAGGATCCGGTCGAGTACCAGCTGAGAGGGATCGCGCAGATCCCGGTCAACGAGAAGAAGGGCCTCACCTTCGCGCGCGGCCTGCGCTCGATCCTGCGCCACGACCCGGACAAGATCATGGTCGGCGAGATCCGCGACGAGGAGACCGCCTCGATCGCCATCCAGTCGGCGCTGACCGGCCACCTGGTCTTCACCACCGTGCACGCCAACAACGTCATCGACGTGCTCGGCCGCTTCCTCAACATGAAGGTCGACCTCTACAACTTCGTTTCGGCGCTCAACTGCGTGCTGGCGCAGCGGCTGGTGCGGCGCATCTGCCCGCACTGCCGCCGGCGCGCGCAGGTGTCGCACCAGCTGCTCGAAGACTCGGGGCTGTCGCCGGCCGTCTACGGCGACCACGAGTTCTACGAGGGCGCCGGCTGCCTCGAGTGCAACGGCACCGGCTTCCTCGGCCGGCTCGCCGTGTCCGAGCTGCTCGACCTGTCCGATCGCATCCGCGAGCTGATCCTCGAGAAGCGGCCGGGCTCCGAGATCAAGCGCGCCGCCAAGGAGGAGGGGATGCGCTTCCTCCGCGAATCGGCGCTCGAAAAGGCCCTCCAGGGCAGGACCACGTTGCGTGAGATCAATCGTTTTACCTTCGTGGACTAGGCGGCTCGCCGGGCTCGACCCGGTGCCGGTGCCGCCGCACGTCTTCGCGCTGGCCGGCGGCGAATTGCGCTACGCGGCCTTCGCGCGCGAGCGCGGGGCGCCGGCGCTCGAGTTCCGCGAGTACCACGCCGTGCCGCTGGCCGACGCCGCGCTCGGCGGCGGGCCGCTGCGCGGCGGCGCGGGCCTCGACGGCGGCGCGCTCGGCGCGGCGGCGCGCGCCCTGGTCGAGCGCGTCTCCGGGCGAGTCGAGGCCGGCTCGCTGGTGCTGCCCGATGCCTGGGCGCGTTCGCTGGTGGTCGAGCTCGGCGATCTGCCGGCGGCCGAGCCCGAGCGCGGCGAGGTGTTGCGCTTCAAGCTCAAGCGGCTCACCCCCTACCGCGTCGAGGACCTGCGGGTGGCGGCCGCGGAGCTCGTTCCGTTGCCGGACGCCGAGGAGCCGGTGCGCGCCCTGGTGACGCTCGCCTCCGAGAGCCTGCTCGCCGCGCTCGAGGGCGCCTTCGCCGAAGCGGGCGTGCGACTCGGGGCGATCTCGGGCGCCACCCAGGCGTTGCTCGCCGGTCTCGCCTTCGGCGGCCGGCTGCCCGGGCTGGCGGCGGCGGCGCTGGTCCAGTCGGAGGGATTCACCCTGGTCTTCGCGCGCGACGGCGAGCCGGTGCTCTGGCGCCAGCGCGGCTTCGGCGAAGGACTGTCCGACGCCGATCGCGCGCGCCTGCTGGGCGCGGAGCTGCGGCTGACCCGCACCTGGCTCGGAGAGCGGCTGGGCGACGAGCGGCCGGCTGCCGTGGTGCTCGTGGCGCCCCGCCAGGTCGCGCCGTTCTGGCGCGAGGTGCTGGCGACCGGGCTCGAGCGCGAGCCGCTCGAGCTGGCGAGCGAGCACCTGCCGCTCGCCGGCTCCGGGGTGGGCGAGGCGATCGCCGAACTCGCGCCGATGCTCGGCGCGGCCTGCCGGGAGGTCGCGTGACGCCCGCCGTCGGCCCGAACCTGGCGCGCCGGCCGTTCGCCAACCGGCGGCCCCTGCGGCGGCTGGCGCTGCTGCTCTGGGCGCTCGCGGCGGCGACCACCGCCTGGAACGTCCAGGCCTTCCTCGCCTCGGACGCCGGCGCCGCGGCGCGCGCGGAGCAGCTCGAGCGAGTGCGCGCGCAGGGCGAGGAGGCCCGCGCGCGCATCGAGACGCTCGAGGCCGATCTGGCGCGGGCCGATCTGGCCGCGCTCAACCTGCGCACCGAGTACCTGAACCAGCGCATCGCCGAGCGCGCCTTCTCCTGGAACCGGCTGCTCGACCACCTGGTCGAGGCGATGCCCCGCCAGGTACGCGTCTCGCGCGTCGCCCCCGAGGGCTTCCGCGACGACGGCTCGCTGCGCACCGGCCGGACGCCGACCTCGGCCGAGCGCCGGGCGACGCTGCGCCTCTCGGGCGAGGCGTCCGACGACGAGGCGCTGCTCGAGTTCGTCGACCGGCTCTTCGCGCATCCCGCCTTCGACTCGCCCAACCTGTCGAGCGAGGCGCGCACCCGCGCCGGCAACCTCGACTTCGAGCTGACGGTCGGCTACTGGCCGGCCGGGCGCCCGCCCGAAGCCCGGCCTCGCGGCGCCGTCGAGGCGCTGTCGATCGGCGGCCCCCGCACCGAGGAGTCGGCGCCGTCGGCGCCGGTCGAGGGCGCAGCGGCAGCGGGCGAGATCGCCGTCGCGCAGGCGGGGTCGGCGACTGGCGGGGGCCCAGGCGAGGTCTCTCAGGGCGCGTCCGCGGCACCGGCGGCTGCGCCGACCCCCGCACCGGCAGGCGCGGCGCGGCCAGCGCGGCCGCGACCCGAGGCCCGGACGGCGGACCGCCCGCCGGCGGCGACCGTGGTGCCGGAGGCTCCGGCGCTCGCGGAGCGGGGAGAGGCCGCAGGCCCCGATGTCGCGCGACCGGAGCCGACGCCGGCCCCGTCGATCTTCGGCGTGCCGTTGACCGCCAAGCCTTACGCCTCGGGGGGGGGGCGATGAGCGCGCCGCGCGCCGCCGCCTCCGGCCGCGTGCTGCTCTGGGCGCTGCCGCTCGCGCTCGTGCTGGCCAACCTCGCCTGGACGGCGGTCCACTCGACCGGCTTCCGCGGCCGCGCGGCCGGGCTCGAGCGCGCGCTCGAGCGCGCGCGGGCCGACCAGGAGCGGCTCGACGCGCGCCGCGCCGAGCTCGAGGCGCTCTGGATCGCCGCGGTCGAGACGAGCGCGCGCACGGAGCGGCTCTACGTCGAGGGCTTCTCGACCGAGCGCGACCGGCTGACCGACGCGATCCGCCTGGTCAAGGAGCTCGCCTCGCGCTCCGGCCTCGAGCCGGCGGCGATCAGCTACCCGGACGAGCGCCTCGAGGAGTTCGGCCTGGTGCGCCGCTCGTTCGTCTTCAACGTCGACGGCACCTACGCCGACCTGCGCACCTTTCTGCACCTGCTCGAGCTGGCGCCCTCGTTCGTCACCCTGAACCAGATCGCGCTCACCGGCGGCGCCGAGGGGCGGGGGCTCAAGATCGCCCTGCGCCTGTCGACGTTCTTCGAGGAGACGCCGAGCGACGACGCCGCGCCGCGCGGCGCCCCGCCGGGCGAGCGGCCGGGAGGGGGGACGTGAGCCTGTCGCCGCGCGAGCGGCGCCTGCTCGGCCTGCTCGGCCTGCTCGCCGCCGCGCTCGCCCTGCGCTGGCTGTTCGGCCTGGCGGGCGACGCGCGCGCGCCGGGCGCCGCCGTCACGGCCGCGCCGCGCGCGGCCGCGACCTCGCCCCGCTTCGGACGGGGGACGCGCGCGCGCGCGCAGACCCTGCCCGAGCGGATCGCCGAGCTGCGCCTGGAGGATCTGGTGATCGCGCCGCGCGACCTCGAGGTCGGCCGCGACCCGTTCCGCTTCGGTCCGGCGCCGCCCCCGCCGCCGCCGCCGCCGCCGAGCGCCGAGGAGCTCGAGCGCCGGCGGCGCGAGGCCGAGGAGGCGCGCCGCCGCGCCGAGGCGGCGGCGCGCGAGGCGCTGATCCCGCGGCCGCCCGAGGTCACGCTGGTCTACCTCGGCAGCTTCGGGCCAGCTGACCGCAAGGTCGCGGTCTTCTCGGCGGGGGACGGCGAGAAGCTCTACAACGCCCTCGCCGGCGACGTGCTCGAGGGGAAGTTCATCGTCGACCGGATCGGCCTCGAGTCGGTCGACCTCAAGTTCGTGGGATTCCCGGACGAGCCGGCCAAGCGGCTGGCGATCGGAGGGTAGGCGCTTGCAAGCGACGGTCGATCGGAATCGCAGGATTCGCCGGACGAGAGGGAGCCTCGCGCTCGCGACTCTGCTCGTCCTGCTGGCCACCGGCTGCACCAGCTACCGGCTCAAGCGCGAGGCGCAGCTCGCCGAGGCGCGCCAGGATTGGGACGCGGCGGTCGTCCACTACCTCGACCTGGTCGACCAGGAGCCGACCAACGTCGGCTACAAGACCGCCCTGCTGCGCGCCAAGATCAGCGCCGCCCAGGCCCACTTCGACAAGGGCAAGCGCTTCCACGCCGCCGGCGTCCTCGACCGGGCGGTGATCGAGCTGCAGCAGGCGGTGGCGCTCGACCCGACCAACCAGTACGCCCAGGTCGAGCTCGACAAGGTGCGCGAGGAGCTCGACCAGACGCGCGACCCGAGCGGCCTGGGCGTCTCGATCGACGAATTGAAGAAGAGGACGCGCGACGCGCCGCCGCAGCCGCCGGTGCTCAACCCGCGCTCGAAGTCGCCGATCTCGCTCGAGTTCCCCCGGCCGGTCTCGATCTTCGACATCTACCGCGCGCTCGGCAAGGCCTTCGGCATCAACGTGCTGTTCGATCCGCAGCTCAAGGACCAGGAGCTCGCCATCGAGCTGCGCGACGTCACGGCGCAGATCGCGCTCGAGACCCTGATGCGCTCGGCCGGCCACTTCTACAAGGTGATCGACGAGCACTCGATCCTGATCGCGGCGGACAACGCGCAGAACCGCAAGACCTACGAGGACCTGGTCATCCAGACCTTCTTCCTGTCCAACGCCGAGGTCAAGGACGTCCTGACCCTGCTGCGCAGCCTGATCGGCGCCAAGAACGTCGCGACCAACGAGCAGTTGAACGCCGTGACCATCCGCGACACGGCCGACAAGGTGCGCGTCGCCCAGCGCATCATCGAGGCGATCGACAAGTCGAAGTCCGAGGTGGTCATCGACGTCGAGCTGATCGAGGTCAACACCACGAAGCTGCGCCAGCTCGGCATGTCGCTGTCCGAGAACCAGATCGCCCAGTCGATCGACCTGGGGGGCGAGGACGCCCCGATCCGCCTCTCCGACCTGCGCAACCTGACCCAGGAGAGCTGGGTGCTCTCGATCCCGTCGATCATCTACGACTTCGTCAAGTCGAACTCCGACGCCCAACTGCTGGCCAAGCCGCAGGTGCGCATCACCGAAGGAGAGAAGGGCAAGGTGCACATCGGCGACCGCGTGCCGATCCCGGTGACCTCGTTCAACAGCTCGAACACGGTGGGCGGCAGCATCGTGCCGATCACCTCGTTCCAGTACCAGGACGTCGGCATCAAGCTCGACCTCGAGCCGCGCGTGCACCACAACAAGGAGATCACCCTCAAGCTCCAGATCGAGATCAGCCAGATCTCCGGCTTCTCCGATGCCGGTGGCGGCCAGCGTCAGCCGATCATCGGCACCCGCACGATCGAGTCGACCATCCGCCTGCAGGACGGCGAGACCAACTTCCTGGCCGGGTTGATCCGCACCGACGAGACGCTCGGCGAGAGCGGCATCCCCGGGCTGTCCGACATCCCGATCCTCGGCCGGCTGTTCGGGCGGACCTCGACCGACGTCAAGCGCACCGACGTCATGCTGACGCTGACGCCGCACATCATCCGCACGCCGGACGTCACCGCCGAGGACCTGATGCCGATCTGGGTCGGCACCGAAACCAACATCAGCTTCCGGGGCGGCAGCCCGCGCGTCGAGTCGGACACCGAGGGGCCGTTCGAGGAGCCGGCGGCCGAGGAGGCCGCCGAGGAGCGGATCCGCGAGCAGGTGCAGCGCCTGCCGCGCGGCCTGCGCGAGGGGGGCCGGCCGGCCCTCGGTCCGGCGCCCGCCCAGCCGGAAAGCGAGGAGCCGGCGCCGCCGCCGGGCGTCAACCTGGCGCCCGGCGGGGCGCCGTCGAATCCCTTCGGGCCGCGCGCCGAGCCGCCGCCGGAGGAGGAGCCCGAGCCGCCCGGCGACAACGCCTCGGCGATCGTCGGGGAGCCGCTCGAGCTGCTGCCAGCGGCGGCCGGCGCCGGCGGGGGCGCGGTGCGGCTCGCGCTCACGCCGACCCGCGTCGCCGTGGCTCCGGGCGAGACCTTCGCGGTCGAACTCGCGGTCGAGACCACGCTCGCCGTCTCCCACCTGCCAGCGACGCTCGCCTACGATGCCGAGCGGCTCGCGGTCGAGAGCGTCGTGGCTGGCGGCTTCCTCGGCGGCGACCGCGCGGCGCAGGTGCTCGCCGACACCTCGATGCCCGGCGAAGTCGTGCTCGGCGCCAGCCGCCTCGGCGACCGGCCCGGAGTGGCCGGCCGCGGCAGCGTCGCGCGCGTCGTCTTCCGCGCGCTCGCTCCGGGCGCCGCGCGCATCGGCATCGCCGCGCAGCGCGTCATGGACCGGGAGCTGGCCGAGGTCGCCTCGATCGCGGTCGCCGGCGTCGACGTCGAGGTGCGCGAGCTCCCCGGCCCGCGCGCGCCGGCCGCCGAGGAGCCGACGCCGTGAAGGGCGAGCGCGGCTTCACCCTGACCGAGCTCGTGGTGGTCTGCGCCGTGCTCGGCATCCTGGCCGGGGTCTCCTACCCGGTCGCCCGCTTCACCCAGAAGCGGATGAAGGAGATGGAGCTGCGCACGGCGCTGCGCGAGATGCGCTCGGCGATCGACGAGTTCAAGCGCTACTCCGACACCGGGCTGATTCCGGTCGAGCTCGGCACCGACGGCTATCCGCCCGATCTCGAGACCCTGGTCGAGGGCGTCGACGTGGTCGGCCAGATCGACAAGAAGGCGCGCTTCCTGCGCCGCATCCCGGTCGATCCGATGACCGGCGAGCCCGAGTGGGGGCTGCGCAGCTACCAGGACGACCCGGACTCGACCAGCTGGGGGGGCGAGAACGTCTTCGACGTCTACTCGCTCTCGGTCGGCGTCGGGCTCGACGGCATCCCTTACGCGCAATGGTGACTTCGGCGCGGATCCGGCGGCGCGGCGAGAGCGGCTTCACGCTGCTCGAGCTGATCATCGTGGTGGCGATCATCGGCATCCTGGCGACCATCGCCATGCCGGCGTTGAAGGACATGCCGCGGCGCGCGCAGGAGGCGGTGCTCAAGACCAACCTGAAGACGATGCGCGAAGTGATCGACCAGCACTACGGCGACAAGGGGGTCTATCCGCCGACCCTCGAGACGCTGGTCGAGCTCGGCTACCTGCGCCAGCTCCCCTGGGACCCGATCACCAAGAGCGACGCGACCTGGGTGCTGGTCTACGACACCGACCTCGAGGATCCCGACTACGTCCCGGCCGAGACCGACTTCCCCGAGGGGGTCGAGCCGGGCATCATCGACGTCCATTCCGGATCGCCGCTGACCGCGCTCGACGGCACGCTCTATGCCGACTGGTGACCGCCCCCGGGCGGCGCGCCGCGCCGGCGAGGCCGGTTACAACCTGGTGGCCCTGGTGATGGCGGTCACCCTGCTCAACGTGATGATCGCCGCCGCCCTGCCGCTCTGGAGCGCGTTGATCCGGCGCGACCGCGAGCAGGAGACGATCTCGCGCGGCCTGCAGTACGCCGAGGCGATCCGTGTCTTCCAGCGCCGCTTCGGCCGGCTGCCCAACCGGCTCGAGGAGCTAGTGGAGGTCGAGCCCCGCTCGATCCGGAGGCTCTGGAAGGATCCGCTCACGCCGGACGGCGGCTGGGCGGTGCTCGTCCAGCTCCCCCAGGGTCAAGTGGTGGCCTTCGATCCGGTCACCGGCGAGCCGGTCGATCCGGCCGCCGAGGTCCCGCTGGGCGGTGACTCGCCGGGAGGAAACCGCCCCTTCACGGGCGCGCCCCAGGGGGGCACTCCGCAGCCGGTGCTCGGGCCGATCCGCGGCGTGCGCAGCCGCGCCACGGGCGAATCCTTCCAGACCTTCGCCGGGGCGGAGAGCTACTCGGGGTGGGAGTTCACCGTCGACTTGCTGATCAAGGAGGCGTCGCGCCCCGGCCCCTCCGGGCTGCCCCGCTGGAACGCGCTGACCATCGGACGCCCCTTCCGCTACCCGCCGCCCGGGGACCTCGGGCAGCGCCCGCTGCCCGGTCTCGGTCCGCGGCCCGGCCCGGCGGCTCCTCCGACGAAGCCGGGGCGGCCGATCGACCCGGGCACGCGCAGCATCCCGGCGCCCCGGCCGGGAGGGCGCGGGTGAGCGGCGCGCCGGTCGCCGTGCGCGTCGAGCGCCTCGCGCACGCCGCCGGGCTCCCGCTGCCCGGGTACGCGACACCCGGCTCGGCCGGACTCGACCTGCGCGCGGCGCTCGGCGGCGACCTGGTGCTGCCGCCCGGGGCGCGCGTGGCCGTGCCGACCGGCTTCCGCTTCGAGATTCCCGAGGGCTTCGAGGGGCAGGTGCGGCCACGCAGCGGGCTGGCGCTCGCCCACGGCGTGACGCTCGCCAACGCTCCGGGAACGATCGACAGCGACTACCGGGGGGAGGTCGCGGTGGCCCTCGTGAATCTCTCCGACGCCCCGTTCACGTTGCGCCGGGGCGACCGGATCGCCCAGCTGGTCGTGGCGCCGGTGGCACGCGTCGTGCTCGAGGAAGCCGCCGCGCTCGAATCGACGCGGCGCGGCGCCGGCGGCTTCGGCTCGACCGGCCGCAACTGACCGAAAGGAAGGACATGCCCAAGCTGGCCCCGGCGAGCGCGCTCGCTCTCGCCCTGTTGCTCGCCGCCACCCCTCCCGCCGAGGCCGCGCCGCGCCGCCAGGCGCTGCTCGTCTCCCTGCCGGGCGCTTCGGGCGCCGAGCTCGAAGCGCTCTACCGGGCGGGAGAGCTCACCGCCGGGGGCTTCGCACCCTTCTTCGAGCGGGGCGAGGTCGGGCCCGAGCTCGAGCCGGTCGATCCGACGCTGCCCGGCCCGACCGCGATCGCGCTGGTGACCGGCGCGCCGCCCGGCCGATCGGGCGCGGTCGGCGAGCGGTGGCGGCCCGCCGGCGGCGCGCTGCGCGACCGCGTCGACCTCGACGCGTCGCCCCTGCCCGCCTCGACGCTCTGGACGGTCGCGCGCGACGCGGAGATGACGGTCGGCGCCGTACTCTGGCCCGGGCTGGACAACTCGAACCGTGAACGGCACGTCGACTGGGGGGTCTCTCCCCGGGAGATCGCGCACTTCCCGCCCCGCTCGATCAAGCTGACGCGTGCGCGCTGGGTCGACAACGCCTACGGCCGCGGGCCGGGGCCGTCCCTTTACTGGGGGTTGCCGCCCACCGTGCGCTCGCATTCGACGCCGCTCGCCTTCTCGGTGCCGTTCATGATGCCGCACGAGCGCCACGAGCTGATCTACGACCTGGTGGCCATCGACCGCACCGACGACGGCGTCGAGAACTACGATGGCCTGCTGGTCACCCGCGATCCCGATCCGAAAAAGGGGTTCGTCGGCATCGTCGAGCCCGGCGGCTGGTTGCGGGTCGAGCTCCCCTTCGCCTCCGGCTCGCGCCAGGGCTCGCCCGAGGTCGCCTGGATCAAGGTGATCGAGCTCGACCCGCGCCTCGAGCGGACCTGGGTGCACGTCACCGGCACGTTCTACTCGCGCGCCTACCCGTCGTCACTCGTGCGCCGCCTGGAGAGCGACAAGGTCGTCTACCCGGGCTCGCTCGACGAGAAGTCGCTCGAGGCCGGCCTCGCCGGGGGCTACGGCTTCGACGAGGCGACCTTCGTCGAGCAGGCCGAGCGCCTCGCGGCCTTCGCGGTCGACGCCACGCTCGCCGGGCTCGACCTCAAGCCGACCGACCTCGCGCTGGTCGAGCTCCCCCTCTTCGACGCGGCCGGGCGCCGGCTCGCGCGTGTCGAGGAGGCCGAGATCGGCCCGCGCCTGGCCGCGGCCCGGTGCGAGCTCTGGCGGGGCGTCGACCGCCAGCTGGCGCGGCTGCTCGCCGGCCTCGACCTCGCCACGACCCGGGTCTACCTGGTCTCCGGCTATGCCTCGGGCCGCGTGCACAGCGACGTCGACGTCGGCGACCTGCTGCGCCTGGCACCCGGGCTCGGCGGACTGCGCGAGCGCGCGGGCGGCCCGGGTCCCTGGTCGATCGAGACCGCCGGCGGTCTCGCGCACGTCTATCTGCCGGTCGCGGGTCGCGACCGCGACGGCGTGCTGGCGCCCGCCGAGGCACGCTCCGCCGCTCGCGCGGTCGCCGACGCGCTGGCGGCCGCGCGCGACGGCGAGGCGCCGCTCTTCTCGCGCGTCCTGCTGCGCCGCGAGGCGCGCCGCCTGGGGCTCGATCACGCGAACGCGGGCGACGTCGTCGCCTTCGCCGCGCCCGGCTACCGGCTGGTGACCGGGACGAAGAACCCGGTGGCGGTCGAGCGGGACCCGGAGGTCGACGCCGTGGCCGGCCGGTCGGCGGCCGAGCCGGCGGCGCGCGGGCTCTGGCTGGCGCTGGGCACGGGGATCGAGCCGCGCCGGCTCCGGCGGCCTCCTTCGACCCTCGACGTGGCGCGCCGCGTCGCCGCGGCGCTCGACCTGCCCCGGCCGAAGAACTAGCGAGGCTAGCTCGCCGGCGGATTCGGCCGCGCGGCGATCGCCTGGATCAGGTCGCGCACCAGCTCGCGCAGCTCCGTCGCGTAGGTCGTCAGATCGCGCAAGCGGTCCTCCAGCTGGTCGACCGAGAGCCGCCCCGGGCCGGCGCCGCGATGGCGCAGCCGGTGGCCGAGCCGGTCCTCGAGCGACTCGATCCGCTCGTAGACTTCCTTGATGCGCTGAGGATCCATCAGGGCCCTCCCAGTCCGAGGGTGTAGTCGGTCAGCAGCTCGAGGTCCCCCCGTTCGAGCTTGTGGACGAAGCCGGGCATGGTCGCGTAGCCGTAGGAGATACGTTGGTAAATCGGGCCCCGCTGGCCGCCGCGCACCAGCGGCGAGCGGGTCAGGTCGAGCCGCGGCGCCAAGGCCCGCCGCGCCCGATCGCCGCGGCCGTCGTCGCCGTGGCAGCTGCGGCAGTTCTCCCGCCAGAGCTCCTCGGCGCTCAGGCCCGAGGTCGGCGGTCCGCAGCCGGCGGCGAGCGCGGCGGCCGCCAGCGCGGCGAGCCAGCGTCTCAATAGCGCTCCCCGCGCAGCGCGGCGAGGTGGTCGAGCAGCAGGTCGAGCTCCTCGCGCGAGAGCCGGTCGAAGGAGGGCATCTGGCCGAAGACTCCCTCGCGCACCACTGCCTCGAGCGAGCCCCGGTCGGGCGCGGCGATGCGCCAGCTGCTGTCGGTCAAGTCGGCGTAGGCGTTGCCCATGTAGCGCGGGGTGTTGCCGGCGGCGTCGAGGCCGTGGCATTCGGCGCAGTGCTTGCGCCAGAGCCGCTCGCCGGGATCGCGGACGAAGAGGCCCTCGCAGGCCGAGAGCACGGCGGCGAGGCCGGCGGCGCCGGCCGCGAGCGCGAGGAGTCGGGCGGTGCGCATCGGTGCGGAGCCTCCAGATCAGGGGGCGCTCGCCGGCGCTCGCCGGTGGACCAGCAAGGCGCTCGCCTGGTCGCGCGGCCGCAGCACCAGCTCGTCGACGTTGACGTGGGGCGGGCGCGTCGCCACCCAGGCGATCGCCTCGGCGACGTCCTCGGCGGTGAGCGGCGTCATCCCTTCGTAGACCTTGCGGGCGCGCTCGGCGTCGCCGCCGAAGCGCACCAGTGCGAATTCGGTCTCGGCGAGGCCCGGCGAGATCTCACAGACGCGCACCGGCCGGCCGAGCAGCTCGAGCCGCAGCGTGCGGGTCAACGCGCGCAACGCGTGCTTCGACGCGGTGTAGCCGGCGCCGCCGGGGTAGACCTCGAAGCCGGCGATCGAGCCGACGTTGATCACCTGGCCGTCGCCCGAGGCGATCAGCCGATCGAGCAGCGCGCGGGTCGTGCGCAGCACGCCGAGCACGTTGAGCTCGTACATCGCCCGCCACTTCGCCTCGTCCGCCTCCGCGATCGACTCGGCGCCGAAGGCGTTGCCGGCGTTGTTGACCAGCACGTCGACGCGCTCGACCGCGGCGGCGAAGGCCTCGACGCTCGCCGCGTCGGTGACGTCGAGCGGCAGGTAGGCGGCGCCGAGCGGCTCGGCCACCGCGCGCAGGCGCTCGAGGCGCCGCGCGCCGAGCACCAGGCGGAAGCCCTCGCGCGCCAGCGCGCGGGCCGCGGCCGCACCGAAACCGGACGAGGCGCCGGTGATCACCGCGATCCGCTCCGCAGCCGGCATCGCCGCGAGTGTACTCGATGCGCGGGCGGCGCGAAGCGGCGTGCGTCGCCGCTCAGCCGGGCTCGGCCGACGGGCAGAGGTCGGCGAGCACGCATTCGGCGCAGCGCGGGCGGGGCGCCTTGCAGACCGCGCGGCCATGGAAGATCAGCAGATGCGCCCACAGCGTCCAGGCGCTGCGCGGCACCAGGCGCACCAGGTCCTGTTCGATCTTCACCGGATCGTCGGCGGTGGTCAGGCCGAGCCGGCGCGCGAGGCGGGCGACGTGGGTGTCGACCACGATGCCTTCGTCGATGCCGAAGGCGTTGCCGAGCACGACGTTGGCGGTCTTGCGGCCCACCCCGGGCAGCGCGGTGAGCTCGGCGAGCGTGCGCGGCACCGCGCCGCCGTGGCGCTCGACCAGCGCGCGGCCGAGGCCGACGAGGGCGCGCGCCTTGTTGCGGAAGAAGCCGGTCGAACGGATGCGCAGCTCGAGCTGCGCGAGGTCGGCGCCGGCGTAGGCGGCGGCGTCGGCGTAGCGGCGGAACAGCTCCGGGGTCACCTGGTTGACCCGCTGATCGGTGCACTGGGCGGAGAGGATGGTGGCGACCAGCAGCTCGAGCGGCGTGCGGTGCTCGAGCGCGCAGCGCGCTTCCGGGTAGGCCTCGGAGAGCCGGGCGAGGAGCGCGCGCGTCCGCTCGGCGCGGGCCGCGACGCTCTCGCGGCGGCGGGCCGGCCCCCGCCGCACGACGGCGCGCGCGCGGCGCGCTCGGGCGGGACGTCGGGTGGGCATCGCTCGGCGTCAGTCCTTCTCGAAGGCGCGCACGATCAGGTTGAAGACCGCCAGGAAGAGGCCGCCGGCGATCGCCCAGAGGAAGCCGTCGACGCGCAGCTTGGCGAGCAGCAGGTCGGCGAGCCAGAGCAGCGCGCCGTTGATCACCAGGTAGAAGAGGCCGAAGGTGACCAGCAGCAGCGGGATCGACAGCAGGGTCAGGATCGGCTTGACCAGCAGGTTGAGCACGCCGAGCAGAGCGCCGGCGACCAACAGATAGAGGACGCCGCCGTCCCAGTGGATGCCGGGCAGCAGCTGGGCCGCTGCCCAGAGGGCGATGCCGTTGAGCACGATGCGCGCGAGGATCTTCATCTCTCCTCCTCCGGGCCGTCCTGCGGCGCGGCGGCAACCCCCTGGCGCGCGAGGGCGACGTCGCGGGCGCGCGTGGCGACCCGCCGTTCGTTGGCGTGGGTCAGGCGCTCGAGGGCCTCGTCCCAGACGAACCAGCGGGCGCCGTCGACCTCCTGCGGGTCGAAGTCGCGCTCGCTGCCCTCGACGTAGTCGAGCAGGAAGTAGTCGACGTGCTTGCGGATCCGGCGCGTTCCCCGCTCGACGAAGCTGTAGCGGATCGACGGCAGCGGCGCGACCACGCGGCCGAACACGCCGGTCTCCTCGCGCACCTCGCGCACGGCGGCGCTCTCCGGCGTCTCGCCGTCCTCGACGTGCCCCTTGGGGAGCTGCCAGCGGCGACCACGGGCGGTGGCGATGAGCAGGACCTGGCCGTCGCGCACCACCAGCCCGCCCGCGGAGTGCTGCCGTTCGACCGGCGGCCGGCGGGGGCGGGCGCCCTTCACGGGTAGAGCCGCTCCCGCCGCCAACCGCCGTCCGTGCGGGTCCAGAGGTTGCGCTCGTGCAGCCGGCTGGCGCGCGCCCGCCAGAATTCGACCCGCTCGGGCACCAGCAGGTACCCCCCCCAGTACGGCGGCCGCTCGACGCGCCCTCCCAGGAAGCGCGCCTCGACCGCCACCACCCGGCGCAGCAACGCGAAGCGCGACGGCAGCGGCCGGCTCTGCAGCGACGCCCAGGCGCCGAGCTGGTGGCCGCGCGGGCGCTCGGCGAAGTAGTCGTCCGACTCCGCGGCGGCGAGCCGCTCGACCGCGCCCTCGGCACGCACCTGCACGTCGAGCCAGGGCCAGTACCAGGTCAGGGCGGCGTGCGGGTGGCCGGCGAGCTCCGCCCCCTTGCGGCTCTCGTAGTTGGTGAAGAAGCGGAAGCCCGCCTCGTCGAAGCGCTTGACCAGCACCATCCTGCAGCTCGGGCGCGCGTCCGCGTCGACGGTGGCGAGGGCGGCGGCGGTCGGATCGAAGGGCGCGCCGGCGGCAGCGCGCGCGAAGGTCGCCGCGAACTCGGCCATCGGAGTCGCGGCGGCGCGCTTCAATTCGCCTCGTCTCCGGCCTCGGGCGCGGTCCAGGCCGGCAGCGCGGCCGGATCGACGCCGACCGAGCGCAGCCCCGCCTCCCAGACCGCGTCCGGGTCGCCACCGAAGACCAGCGCGGGGTCGACCGGGGCGATCAGCCAGTCGTTGCGCAGGATCTCGCCGACCAGCTGGCCCGCCCCCCAGCCGGCGTGACCGAGCAGCAGCCGGAAGCGCGCCGGCGGCCGGCGGGCGATCGCGGCGAGCTCGGTCAGGTGCTGCGTCAGGAGGATGCCCGGCGCGACCTCGGAGGCGCCCTCGAGCTCGGGCAGCGGCTCGTCCGCGCCGGCCTGGAGGAGGACGCTGCCGACCTGGGGGGCGACCGGACCGCCGAAGCCGGCGAGCGCCGCCGGATCGCCGGCCCACTCGAGCTCGAGATCGCGCAGGATGTCGGCGACCTTGAGCTCGGTGGCGCGGTTGACCACGAAGCCGAAGCTCCCCTCGGACTCCTCGTGGGCGAGCAGCAGGACGACGCTGCGGCGGAAGAAGGGGTCGAGCACCTGCGGCATGGCGAGCAGCAGCACCGGCACGCGGAGGTCGGAACCCGCCATGCGGGCAGTCTACC